>JBAJNK010000022.1:0-11105 GCA_036881805.1 Flavobacteriales bacterium | reverse complement strand
TGATGAGAACAATTCCGCATGTAAAACCACTGCTTTTCGGTTTGGCCCTAGCCCTTTCGAGTTGTAACGAGAACGACTCACACCAACGACAAGCCCCAACTTATCCAGTCATCCAGATTCCCGTGCGGACGCTTACTACCTACAACAGCTATCCCGCTCGTATAGAAGGTGTCGTCAATAGCGATATACGAGCAAAAGTACGAGGTTATATACAAAAGGTCTTGGTTGACGAGGGTGAACATGTGCGTAAGGGTCAGCCGCTGTTTCAATTAGAAACCCAGTCGCTTAGCCAAGATGCAGCTGCCGCGAGAGCAAAGGTCTATTCCGCACGAGTAGAAGTGGATAAATTGGTCCCGCTGGTAGAAAAAAACATCGTAAGTGAGGTGCAACTGGAAACCGCAAAAGCCCACCTCGAAAGCGTAAAGAGCAGTTATAACAGTATTGTCGCTGATGTAGCCTATGCCATGATAAAAAGTCCCGTAGACGGTTTTGTGGGTGCCATACCCTTTAGAGCGGGCACCTTAGTGGGACCGGGAGATCGAACACCACTGACAACGGTTACGGATACCCATCGAGTATATGTTTACTTTCCCATGAATGAAACCGATTATTTAAACTTTTTACAAAATACGGAAGGAAAAAATCTGCAAGAGAAAATCAAAAACTTCCCGGCGGTTTCTTTAATACTGCCAAACGGTGCGGCTTACGGACGGAAAGGTGAAATTCAAACCGCGACCGGACAAATCAATCCCAATACAGGGGCTTTGCGCTTTAGAGCGATTTTCGATAATCCGGGCTACCTCCTCACCAATGGCAACAGTGGAATCGTAAAAATACCGGTTACGTATAAAAATATGGTGGTTGTACCGCAAAGCGCGACTTATGAACAGCAAGGGCAAATCTATGTATATAAGGTTTCGGCAGATCACCGAGCAAAAGCTACTGCTGTAACCGTTGAAGCAAGGGCCGATAATTTATATGCGATCAGTGCCGGCCTAAAAGAAGGTGATAAAATCGTTGCAGAAGGAACTGAAAAACTCAGAGAAGACGCGCTGATAACCCCTCGAGAAGTGGCTTTTGACAGTATTGCCAAGCCCGTAGAAAAACTATTCAAATAATTTACACTCCAACCGCCGTCACATTATGTTGAAAACATTTATAGCGCGACCGGTATTATCTACTGCAATATCCATCATCATATTTATCTTAGGCGTGCTGGGAATCGCTGGACTTCCCGTAGAACAATATCCCGATATTTCTCCGGCGACAATTGCAGTCTCAGCATATTATCCCGGTGCCAACGCAGAAACGATTCTAAACAGCGTCGTGGTTCCACTCGAGGAGCAAATAAATGGTGTAGAAGGGATGACCTACATCACTTCTAGCGCAACGAACAATGGTACTGCAGATATTACCGTGTATTTCAATCAAAATGTCGATCCGGATATCGCTGCGGTAAACGTACAAAACTGTGTGGCCAGAGCCACTCCGTTGTTACCCGCCGAAGTAAAACAAACCGGGGTCACAGTAAAAAAGAGACAAACCAACAGCTTGATGTTTGTCACCTTTTATACCACAAACAAAGATTGCGATGCGATACGCTTACAGAATTACTTAAGAATTGGTGTAATTCCCGCGTTACAAAGGGTAGAAGGGGTGGCGGACATCAACGTATACCCCTCTGAGACTTATAGCATGCGCATTTGGCTTAAGCCGGAAAAACTCGCTGCTTATCACTTAATTCCTTCAGATGTTATCGCTGCATTAAAGGAGCAGAGTGTAGAAGCTGCAGCTGGTTCATTGGGTCAGAACAACGGCGAATCATTCTCTTATGCAATTAAATATGCGGGGCGTTTCAAAACCGAAAAGCAATATGGAGATATCATCATTAAGGCGCTGCGCGATGGGCAGTATTTGCGATTAAAAGATGTAGCAGATATCGAATTGGGCGCGCAATCCTACAGCGCGAGGTCAAATGTCTTGGGGTATCCGAGTACCCTGACGATGATTCACCAAATTAAAGGATCCAACGCACAGAAAGTTATCGAGCGAATTAAGACCAAACTAAACGAGCTGAAGAAGGATTTCCCTTCTGGATTTAGGGTTTATATTCCGTACGATGTCAGCGAGTTCTTACAGGCATCTATCGATAAAGTGTTTCACACGCTTTTCGAAGCATTTATACTGGTACTCATCGTGGTATTCGTCTTCTTACAAGATCTTCGTTCGGTGGTAATTCCCGCCATTGCCGTTCCGGTTTCTATTGTGGGCAGCTTTTTCTTCCTGAGTTTATTCGGGTTCTCGATTAACTTATTAACTCTATTTGCACTGGTACTGGCCATTGGTATTGTCGTGGATGACGCGATTGTGGTAGTTGAGGCGGTTCACGCCAAGATAGATCAAGGCGCAAAAACCGTTAAAAGTGCCACATTAACGGCTATGCATGAAATTTCTGGAGCCATTGTCTCCATTACCTTAGTCATGGCGGCGGTTTACCTGCCGGTAACTTTCATACAGGGTCCCACCGGGGTGTTCTACACGCAATTTGGTATTACAATAGGTGTTGCCATTCTAATTTCTGCGGTTAACGCATTAACCCTGAGCCCGGCACTTTGTGCGCTATTCTTAACCCCACATCACGACTCTGAAGATAAAGAGAAAGGTTTCTTGCAACGCTTCTTCAAGGGCTTTAACCAGGGTTTTAACGCTGTTATTCACAAGTATGGGCAGGCATTGCATTTCTTATACCGCAACAAATGGATTACAGCGGCTATTTGGATTCTCGCTTGTGTCGGAATAGCGTGGGCGGCAGCTACAACGCCAACCGGATTTATCCCCAAGGAGGATAGAAGTGCTATATTTGCCGATATCCAATTGCCTGTCGGCGCCTCCTTAGATCGTACCTACGAGCTCAATGAACAACTGTACGACAAAATAAAAGACTTGCCGGGTATAGATGCCGTATCCATGACTGCTGGATTTAGTCTATCCAGTGGACTCGCGAGTAACTATGGTTTGGGAATTATAAAGTTAAAAGATTGGTCTGAGCGTGAAGCAGATTCGCTCTCAATCGATGCCATTACAAAAAGATTATACGATGTCGCGTCTAGCATACCGAAGGCAAAAATCTTTTTCTTTACGCCGCCAAGCGTGCCCGGTTTCGGTATTTCATCGAGTGTGCAAGTAAACTTATTGGACCGATACGGCGGCGCATTTTCTAAATTGGATAAGGTAAATCGGGCGTTCATCCGGTCGTTGATGAAACATCCGGGGGTACGGTATGCGAAATCGGCTTTCAACACCGAGTATCCGCAGTACGAAATGACGGTAAACGCTCCCATAGCCAAGGCCTCAGGCGTTTCCATAAGCCGTATATTCTCAACTTTACAGGGTTATATCGGTGGCGTTTACGCATCGGATTTCACCCGCTTTGGCAAACAATATCGGGTGTATATTCAGGCCTTGCCAAAAGATAGGGCTACAGAAAGCGATTTAAATAAACTGTACGTAAGAACCGGTAATGGTGAAATGGCGCCCATTACACAATTTGTAAGTCTGCATCGTATATATGGACCCCAATCGGTGACCCGATTTAACCTCTATAACTCCAGTGCGCTTACAGTGGGAATGAAGCCCGGATTCAGTACGGGTGATGCGATTGATATTATTGAACGAGAAGCAAAAAATCTGCCCGCCAACTACGATGTTGCATACTCGGGAATTACACGTGAAGAAATCCGTGCAGCCCACCAAACTACGCTGATTGTCATTCTTTGTTCGCTATTCGTATACTTTTTGCTCGCTGCACAATACGAGAGTTATCTATTACCCCTTTCCGTCTTACTCTCATTACCACTGGGGGTATTTGGGGCCTACTTTTCGATGAAGATGATGGGATTGGAAAACAATATTTACTTCCAAATTGCGCTTGTCATGTTGATTGGCTTATTGGCGAAGAACGCCATTCTGATCGTGGAGTTTGCGATACAGCGAAGACGGCATGGGGAACCGTTGTTGGATTCGGCTATCGATGGCGCCAAAGCGCGTTTGCGCCCTATTTTAATGACCTCCTTTGCCTTTACCTTGGGCTTAATGCCATTGGTATTCGCCAATGGTGTAGGTGCTTCTGGTAACCGTTCAATCGGTACGGGTGCTGTAGGCGGTTTATTAATCGGTACGCTAAGCGGGGTATTTGTCATTCCCATGCTTTACATCTTATTCCAGTGGTTGCAAGAAAAGATTTCAGGCAAGCCGACAGAAAGAGATAATTCAGTATTGTGATGTTAAAAAAAATAACCTTAGTTAAAATCGTTATGCTGACTGTTTTTGCAGTAAGCGTGCAGAGTTGCTTTGTCGCAAAAGCGTATGAAAGACCCCATTTTGAAGAAATTCAAAATTTATATCGAACCGATCAAGTACCGACCGACAGCTCATCGATGGCCAATATCTCTTGGCGGGATGTGTTTACAGACCCTTATTTGGTGCGCTATATTGAGAAAGGCCTGGAAAACAACATGGATATTCGCATTGCCCTTCAACAAATTGCAGCTGCCGAAGCATACGCAAAACAGGCTAAATTGAATTACTTACCTGTCATTGCGGGAAATGCCGGTGCCACGAGATCGCATTTGTCAGAAAACGTTCCGCAAGGTGCTGACCTAAAACATTTGGGGGTAGACCACGTCGATCGATTTGAATTATCGGGCTCGCTTTCTTGGGAGGCCGATATATGGGGAAAGATAAGGAGTAACAAACGCGCTTACGTCGCTTCTTATCTGCAAACCGTCGCTGCCCATAAAGCGATAAAAACCCAACTCATCGCAGATATCGCTTCTACGTATTATCAACTCTTGGCTTTGGATCAACAGTTGAAAGTAGCCGAAAAAACAGTTGTGTTCAGACGAGAGGGTTTAGAGACGATTAAGGCTTTAAAAGCAGCCGGAGAAGAAAGTCGGGTTGCCGTGGATCAATATGCAGCGCAGTTATACAACGCGCAATCGTTGTTGGTGGATTTAAAAACAAGCGTTTTTAAAGCGGAAAATACATTGAGTATCCTCCTCGGCGAGACACCGAGAAATTTTGAGCGATTAAATTTGGCGGATGAGCGTATTGATGTCGATTTGGATTTGGGTATACCTGTGCTTTTATTGAGAAACCGTCCGGATGTTATGGCAGCCGAATATCAATTGGTCCATGCCTTTGAACTGACCCATGTGGCCAGAAGTGACTTATATCCTTCATTCACCCTGTCCGCGACCGGAGGGTTACAGAGTTCAACTTTTGATAAGTGGTTTCATACCGGCTCATTATTTGCCACCTTAGCAAGCGGAATCCTGCAACCCATCCTGAATCAAAGAAGGGTAAAAACGCGATATGAAGTCGCCAAAGCCCAGCAAAAACAGGCCTTGCTGAACTTTGAGAAAACCCTTTTACAGGCGGGTAAAGAAGTTTCCAATGCGTTGTATGCCTGCCATGCGGAAACAGAAGTGTTTGTATACCGCCAAAGAGAAGTGGAAGCCTTGCGCAAAGCCGAGTCCGACTCAAAGGAGTTACTCGATAACGGCTTTGCCAATTATTTAGACTTGTTAACGGCCGGACAAAGCGCTTTAAACGCCGAGTTGGGCCTTATCGATAACAAACTGCGGCAGTTGACCACTCTTGTATCGCTGTACCATGCTTTAGGCGGCGGTTGGCAGTAATCGATAGTGACGATAAAATGATTGGAAATACGGAAGGGGAAATGTAAATATCCGTTGTGGAATCCCTGTGTAGTCATCGGGCGTCCTGATTTCCACGCTAAACGCCTCAGGGGTTCGGTATATTTTTGAGTTTTCCGCTTTTGCGGGTCACCAGATAAACGCCGAGAAAAATCAGCAGCATGGCGGTCAGTTTTACCAAACTCATCGAATCTTTGCCCAGCAGTATGGCAAAAAAAGTGGCGAACCCCGGTTCAAAATAAGCGTATGCACCGGCTACGTGTGCATCTACTTCTCTTAAAGCCAACAGATCCAGCAGATAAGCCAGGCACGATAGGGCGATTACCACATAAAGAATGCTCAAAATAGCAGCCGGTGGCAGGTCGTGCCAATGAATTTGATCGACTTCTTTGTAGCTGAAAGGCAGGACGAGGAAAAAGCCGAAGGTAAATAGGTATCTGGCCACTTCAATCCCCGAATACTTTTGCATCAGGCGCTTCACCGAGATAAAATAGAGGCTAAAGCTGACCACACCCACGAGCACCATCAGGTTGCCCCATATCGGGTCAGTCGCAATACGCGCATCCGGTTTGTCGTACAGGACGAGTAACAAAGCACCAAAAAACCCTACTAAAACACCCAAAACATTGAGTCGAGTCACGCTTACTTTTTTAAAGAATGCGATGCTCAGCAGCATGATACAGATGGGGCTAGTGGTAATGATAATGCTTTCGGTGATGGGGGAGGTAAGGCTGAGCCCATAAAAAATTGTCAACTGATTGAGTGCCGTGCCAAATGCGCTGCAGAGAATCAGCGCTGGCCAATCTGAGCGATCCACCTTTGATCGCTTTCCCTTGAAAAACAGACTCAGCAATTGAAAAAAGATCATGGCCCCAAAGTTGCGCAACGCGATAAAGCCAAAGGGCTTTACATAATCTGGCATAGCGCAACGAGCAATGGGAGCGGTACTGCCGTAAATTAGGGCGCCCAAGAGCAAAAAGATATGCGGTCTTAATCTCTTGTCGATCACAGCATTTTTTAAACGGTCAGTGCTAAGGTAGGATTTTTAACGGTGCGCCCTTTGAGTTGTCGGGTAGTCCAGATACCGAATTGTCTGCCCGGTGTTCATTTGACGGGATAGCCGATCGATATAATACCCATTGAGATTGTAAGAATGGGCAGGCTTGGCAGAAAAATGGGTATGCTGTGCGCGATCTGATTTTGCTTCGGGTAGCAGTAGGTGCTCACCGACTTTTTACAAGGCTTTTTTGCTTTTTCTCGTTGATCAGATAAATCCCCAGCAAAGTGACGGATGCGGCCACCAGCTGATACAGGCTAAAGGTCTCACCGTCTAAGACAGCCCACAGTATCGAAACGAGCGGCATCAGATAGACCATAGAGGTGGCGAATAAAGCTGAGCCGAGTTGGAGCAATTTGTAAAATCCCAAATAGGCCAGGGATGTGCCTACTATGGATAAAAGGGTTATGGCGGCCCAGCTCTGATAGGTAGTCGCATTGAATCTGAGGCTTTGAAAGTCGGCGGTCGTTGAAACGATCAGTGCTGGGATCATGGCAAGAATGAGCGATCCGGTGGTGATATCCAAGGGCTTGAGGTGCCCCAACCGGTTTTTTGCAACGTTGGCAGACAGCCCGTAAAACAGGGTAGCGAGGATGATCAATCCCACTTGAAATAGCGGTATGGGTTGGCTGAGCAAATCGGCCGGTCGGATCAAGTACCAGCTGCCCAACAGCCCGATGAGAACGCCGAATAGTTGTATCAGCTTGAGTTTTTTACCGAATAAAGCCAAGCCGGTGAGCAGGGTGAACAAGGGAACTAAGGTATTTAACACACCGGTCACACCACTCGGTACTTCGGTCTGTGCAAAAGCGAATAGAAAGGAGGGGAAGAACTCGAGAATCCCAGCTATAGCCAACCACAAATAGTCCCTTTTGCAATGGGTTTTAAGTTGCTTAAAGCCCAGGGGTAGTAAAAAGGACCCAGCGATGAAGATGCGCAGCAAACCGAGCTGAGTGGGCGTAAAAGCCAACAGACTCTTTTTGATCAAGATGAAGGAACTGCCCCAAATGATGGATAACGAGATGAATAAACCCCATTTTAAACGCGCTTTGTGCACGAGCAATTTTTTGGTAAAAAAACGAATTCTCTTGCATATAGCCTTTACATTTGCCCGTGAAAAAACGCTCGATCATGAAAAGGACGATTCTTTTGTTTTCCGCGTCTTTGGCGTTGGCTGCTTGCCACGACAAGCGGGCGCCCAAACGCATGGCGATTCGCGCTATCGCTGAGAAACAACCGAAGGTTAAAGCAGTGGCCAATGCGAAAGTCGAGATGAAAATCGAAGGTATGATGTGTGTGGGATGTGCGCGAACGATTGCGCAAAAACTCAACGAATCGCCGGGCATCGCGCATGCGGTTGTCGATTTCAAAGCCAAAGAAGCGACGGTTGCATACGATAGTGCACAAACCGACACCCTTACATTGTCACAGGTGGTAGCTGCAGCCGGCCCCTATAAGGTAGGTGGTGTGACCCGCTTATAGATGACGCGACGCTTCTTTCGGCGTTGGGTGCGCTTCTCGTTGGTGCTCGTCTACTCGGTCGTCTCAGCCGGTGCTGCGGTGCGCATGACCGGTTCGGGCATGGGGTGCCCCGATTGGCCCAAGTGTTTTGGGCATTACGTGCCGCCCACAGATGAGGAACAGCTGCTTTGGGAGCCGGAAAAGTCTTTTCGCAAAGGGCAGATGATCATTTGCGATTCAGCCCTGTTTTCCGCTGTGCGCGACCTGCGGACGGGAACGGATTACAATCCGGCCAACTGGCGGCGATACACCCGGCAAGACTATGCCGCCTTTAATGCTTACCATACTTGGATGGAGTATGTCAACCGGCTTATTGGCGCTTTGGCCGGACTAGCTGTTTTAGCCCTAGCGCTTTTTTCCCTCTTTGTACCAAAAGACCTGAAATCTGCCCTATGGATCAGCTGGCTTGCCGTATGGCTTATGGGCTTGCAAGCCTGGCTCGGTGCCTGGGTGGTCTACAGCGCTTTACAAGCTGCACGAGTCAGCTTGCACATGTTGATGGCATGGGTTATCATCGCGCTTTTGCTGTTGCTCTTGGTGCGGTGCAGCCCGGCAAAACCCGCAGCACCCGATAAAAGGGTACGGCGAATCGCCTTTGTCGCATGGCTTATCCTTCTGATTCAAGCCCTCTTGGGCACCCAGACCCGACAGTTTGTCGATGCGGTGTCCGCTGTATTACCCTTTGATCCATCGAAATGGTTGGCGCAACCCGCGCCTTTCTTTTATATGCACCGCAGTTTTTCGATCCTGGTGCTCTTGGCTTATGCGTACCTGTTTTACAAGGTGCGCATGCGCTTTAAAATAAGAGATAACCGCATCGCCCTCGTGTTCGGCCTGTTGTTCGTCGAAGCCGCAGTCGGCGCCTCTATGGCCTATCTGTCCTTTCCATTTGGTATGCAAGCCCTTCACCTAGTGCTTTCCAGTCTGGTATTCGGCCTTGGGTTTTACATTTGGATAAAGCCCCCACAAGGGCTGACTCGTCAGCCCTGACCGGGTAAGCGGCATTTCGGTTGGTTTCTCACCGGGCTGTTTTCGCATATGCCAGGACGTCAAACGGTTGAAATAAGCGCCTTTGCCGAGTTCGTATATCTGCCCGCCCAACAGGGCTCAACGCTGCCACCTTAGGGTTTCCATCAGGTGCTCGATGTCTTTTTCTAAGTATTGAATAGCCGGCTGCAAACTATCTGGATTGGGTGGGGTATAGAAGTATAGCGAACCGGAAAGCAGGTGTCTCACGCGGTCGGAGGCGTAAAATTGTACGTTGGAAGCGGCCGCACCACCCACGCGAAATAACATCCCGTACACGCTGTCGCTTGGATTGACATAGGGCTGATTGGATATGTAACTCGCCTTTATCGCGTGTTTGTAGGTAAATTTTTCGACTTCTTGAATTAGCTTCTCGTAATTCCCATCTATGTTTTTGTACGTCAAATAGAGGGTGGCCTTCATTTTCGGATATTTCAAATTATACCAGTAAGCACCGTCGGCTGGCTCGGCTTTGGCATAGATGGATTTTTCAAAAGAGAAGGGACAACCCCTCGGTGAAAAGTGCGAGTACGCCGCTTTGGGATATTCGAGTCGCAGCTGTCCCATAGGCTTGGGCAGCGGGTGGTGGCAGGCTGCGAGCAGTCCAATACAGGAGGTGAGTCCAATACGGCTTATACGGGTCTTACTGTTCGGCTGGGATAATGTGTCTGGAATCAAATCGATATTTTAAAGCCTTATGTGCAGCTGGTGGGTCCTTTAAATGGACAAATATAAAACTGAGAATGCCAACAGTCGACGTTGTGGGTGGTACACCTGACTCCCTCCGCCTTAGTTTTTGCCCTTTTCTCTTCGGGGTGATTGAAAAAGGTGTCCTTGTTTTTTTGATGTTTGCCCGTTGTGGTTCGTTCCGAAAAGCAGACTTATTTTTTCGTGTTTGTTCTGCGTGAGACAGTTTAAAAAGTCGGTCTTATTTTTTGTGTTCGTCTATGCATGGCGGTTTAAAATGGGGTGTTTTTTGCCTTTGTCCTTTTGTGTTGGTTTAAATGGGGGCTTATTTTTTCGTGTTTGTTCCTCGCATGGTTGCAGTAATCCGATGAAAGTCCAGCCTTGTTTTTTGTCTTTTTCCCTTCGGGGTGATTGAAAAAGGGGCTTTTTTGATTTTGTCCTTTTTGTGTTGGGTTAGAAAGGGACTATTTCTCTGTGCTTTTCCTTTATTTTTTTGACCCTTCTTTAGTATGGCAATTTAAAAAGTGGGATATTTTTTCCTCCTATCCGTCGGGCACAGTTTAGATGGTGATAGTTTAAAAAGCGCAGCCTTATTTTTTTGTTTATGAATGTCGGTTGAAAAGGGGGCTTATTGCTTTTGGCCTTTTGTATGGGTTAAAATCTGAGCGCTGTAACTGTGCGGTTTTTGTAGCGATCGCATGCTCATCTTTTGTATCGCAGTCTGAAAAGCGAGGCTCGTTTTTTTATACTATGGGGCTTGGTTTGAGAAGGGGTCTTGTCTTTTTGCATTTACCCGTGCGTGCATGGCAGCTTAAAAAAGGGTTTATTTTTTTCCTGTGAGAGTCGTTTAAAAAGCGGGCTTTTTTTCGGTATTTGTCTGTGCTGTGTGGTGGTTTGAAAAAGAGGCTATATCCCTTTGATCATATCCTGTTATCATAACTTCCGGGCCTTATTTTTTGTCCTTGTCTTGTGCGTTGATTTGAAAAGGGGGACTCGATTTTTTTCTTGTGTAAGGGTTTAAAAAGCGCGACTTGTTTTTGTTCTGTATGAAGATTTGAAAGCGAGGTATTAATTTTTCGCTTTTCTCCTTGTAGGCG
>JBAJNK010000021.1:0-7303 GCA_036881805.1 Flavobacteriales bacterium | reverse complement strand
ATCTGAGATATATAGTTTACATTTGCCAACCCAAATGCGGTCGATATGAAAAGCGGCATTCACCCCGATAATTATCGTTTGGTCGCCTTTCGCGACATGAGCAACGGCTACACCTTTATCACGCGTTCTACAGCCCGTACCAAAGATACGGCAACGGTCGACGGAAAGGAATACCCATTGGTAAAGCTGGAGATTTCGAGCGCCTCACATCCCTTTTATACCGGAAAGATGAAATTGGTCGACACAGCTGGACGTGTCGATAAGTTTAGAAGCAAATACGGAAAACGCGCTGAGAAAAAAGACGCTTAGCCGGCACATAATCCGGTATTTGTCCCCTTTCAAAGGCCACTGCCACAGGCTGATGCCCACGCCGATTTTCTAACCTGAATACCCGGTTTTAGTCTGCCCGCTTCCCCGATTGTTGTAAACCGACTCCACCTCAATTGCAGTATGGCTGCGCGCCCTAGCTTTTAATGCACTTACAAAGCTACTTGTGGATGTATTCGATCGGGACGGGTGTTGGGAATGATATATGGCAAAATGGCTGGATGCCGTACCTTTAGCGAGAGAAAAATCGATCGTCAAGTAGTGCTATATGAACGATAGAATCGCCTTTATCATAGCGGAATTGATAGACCAATACACGATTGCAGATCACAACAGAACCTGGGTTATCGGCTTTAGCGGTGGAAAAGATTCCACCGTATTGCTCACCTTGGTATGGATGGCTTTGTCGAGGGTTAGAGATAATATCGGTGAAAAGCACCTGAAGAGAGCGGTTTATGTCGTGTGCAATGATACTTGGGTGGAAAATCCCATCATAGCCGAATATGCGCAAAGGGTTTTAGACCAAATAGCCGGTGCGGCCACCCTGCAGGGTTTGCCGATAAGGGTAAAAAAGACCACGCCCAGGTTGGCGGATTCTTTTTGGGTGAACTTAATCGGGAAGGGATATCCCGCACCCAATAATGCATTTCGATGGTGTACCGAACGATTGAAGATCAGACCTACCGTCCGTTTTATCGACGAAATGATCGCTGCGGGAGAAGAAGCCATAGTACTGGTGGGCACGCGTAAAAGTGAAAGCGTCAATCGGGCTAAGTCGATTAAAAAGCACGAGATAAAAGGCAAGCGGTTGAGCAAACACCCGCTGCAAAAAAACGTCTCGGTGTACGCCCCAATAAGCGATTTGGCACTGGAAGAGATATGGTATATCATCCACACCTATAAGTCCCCTTGGGGCGGGGATCATACAGAATTACTTTCGATTTATTCGGATGCTGCTGCCGATGATTACGAGTGCCCAACTATGGTATCCAATAAGGAACACAAATCCTGTGGACAGAGTAGATTTGGGTGCTGGACTTGCACGGTGGTCAAGCGGGATAAATCCATTTCTGCTCAAATAAAAAAGGGGCGAGAATGGTTGATTCCATTGCGGGATTTGCGGGATTGGATACAAGCCGAGCGAAACAAAGCGGAAAACAGATGTGCGTTCAGGCGAAATGGGAATCCGGCTATCAACGGCATGGGCGTGGTCGAGCCAAAGCACAGGGCGAAAATTCTAAAAAGGGTTTTTGAAGCACAAAAGGAGATCGGCGAACGGGGAATCGAAATGAAGTTGATCCGCAACCGAGAATTAATCGCCATACAGACTATCTGGCATGGGGATTTGCATTTTGACTATAAAGTTTCAGACATTTACAACGCGGTATTTCACAAACAGCTCGATATGAAACAGCACGGTGAATCGATTAAAAAAGAGAAAGAAATCCTGCTGTCCGCCTGTAATCAAGACAAAACACAGGTTGAGATCATTCAGGGCTTATTGAGAATTCAAAAGGACAAGGCTACTATGAAAAGACGCCACGGCTTGAATCTGGATATTGAAGGCATATATGAAAAATATATAAAGTGATAATAAAATCCATAGAACTAAATAACTTTAGGGTCTATAAGGGCTGCAATCATATCGACTTATCGATTGGTAACGGCAAAAATATCACGATCATCAGCGGACAAAACGGCTATGGCAAGACCACTTTTTTAATGTCTCTCGTATGGTGTTTGTACGGCCGCCAAATGGCGGATGTAGATGAAATATATAAGGCGGAGATAAAAAGTGAAGTCAATTACAGCCAATACATTAGAAATAGCTTAAATAAACGAGCCGAATCCGAAGGAGAGACGGGTTTTTCCGTAGCGGTTGCGTTTTTACATGTCGACAGCCTCCCCGGTAAACCACGTGTCGAAATAAAGAGAATGCGTCACATCAAGGACAGTGGAGAACCCGAATCGCTAGCCGTTTTAATCGATGGCGATAAGCGAGACGAGGACGAACTGGATAATGAGACGTTTATTCGAGATTTTATCATGCCCATAGAGATTGCCAAATTCTTCTTCTTCGACGCTGAAAAAATAGTTTCAACCGCTACCCTTGGTGAAGTCGAACAAGGGGAAAAACTGAGCCAATCCTACTCTGAAGTTTTGGGCATCTATAAATACCAAAGGTTAGGAGATGATTTGGCGCACTACCGCGATGAATTAAAGTCACAAACCGCAAACGAAGCTGAAAAAGCGAAGCTGGAAAGACTGCATACAGAATTAAAAATAGCCCTTAAACAAGTGGAAGAATTAGAAAGGCAGCTCGTAGAACTAAAAGATGAAGCGTCGGAGATAGACGCTGAAAGAAAACAATTGCTAAGAGACTTAATTATAGCGGAAGGGCCTACATCAAAGGATGACTATCTCAAGTGGAAAGATGAAAAGGGCAAATTGGAAGAATCCATAGCAGAATTGGGTAATGAACTCAAATCCCGGTATGAAAAAATACCTTTTGCCATTGCGGGGGATTTACTCATCGAAGTTTCGGAGCAAGTCGCTCGAGAAAGGGCGCTGACCGATCAAAGGTTTAACGAGGACAAAATAGATCGGATTTCCGATGCGTTTATCGATGAACTCATCAGCCTGCCCCACCCTGCGGATATCGCGATCCAACACAGGGTACAAGATTATTATATCAGGAGTATAAAAAATTTGCTGCCCAAATATTTAGGCCGCAATTCCACAAACCACGCCGCTATCGAGTCCACGGAAATACGGCACGATTTTTCTGAATCTGAAAAGGATGAACTAAACCGCTTTATCGATGCGATAAAACGAGATTTCAAAGATTACAGTAGTCGCTGGGACACATATAGGCGGTATAAAGACGAGTTAAATCACATGAAGCGTCGGATTAGGCAGTGGGCAGAAAACGCCAAGAGCGCTCAAGTACAAGATTATATAAAAACGAAAGATGAACTAGAAAGACAATACAGCGCAAAGTGGGCAGAAATAGGTAAAAAAGAGGAACAGAAAAAAAACAGAAAGGATGAAATCAACCAGCATAGAAAAGAGATTACTGAGATCACCAACCGATTAGACGTTTCAAAAGACAAAGAAAAAATAAGCGATCTCGTCGAACAAACCATCAAATATTTGAAAGATTTTATCGGTAAATTTAAAGCTGCAAAATCCCATTCTCTATCAAAGAGTATTAAAAAGAGCTTAGACGAGCTGTTGCACAAAAAGTATCTGATCAACGATGTACGTTTTAAAGTAATCAGTAAGTATATTCGAGTTGATTTGATCGACTCAAGCGGTCGTGCCATCAACAAGGACGCTTTATCCAAAGGCGAACAGCAAATTTACGCAACGGCATTGTTGAAAGGGTTGATAGATGAATCCCATATTGAATTTCCCGTTTTTGTCGACTCCCCTTTGCAAAAATTGGACACTGTACATGCCGATAATATCATGCGACACTTTTATCCCACCGTTTCCAAACAGGTCGTCCTACTCCCATCGTCAACAGAGATAAATACAATGGGTGATTCATTATCACCGCTTATCGGTCGCACTTATTTGATCGAACACGAAGAAAGCGCAGACGGAGAAAGAGGCCATTCTTCTTTTAAAGCTGTGGATCGGATAGAACGCTTATCGGACGCGTTTGAAAAATGATGTGAATATGGAATTCAATATCAAGACCGCACCCGAAAATAAACCGCTGGTTAGAAAATTAACCCAAAAAATGGGTTTTAACAGTCAAAATCACATCGCTCGAATCGCTTTAGCTCATTCCTTGCGCAAGGGACATATGCTGGATTTATCCAAAGATCTAAAAGCCTCTGGTGGCCAGGAGTACAAAGATTATACGCTATTCGGAGACTACAAGGCATACTATATCGCACTCATCTGCGAGCGATACCAAATACACAAGGGCGATGCGAATGTGAAAAATTATCTAAAGATGCACATCGACAGTGGACTGGCGCGCATCCATCGCTTTTTTGAAGAAAACGAGCATGTATCTGGAATGGATTTTCTGTTGGATCATATCGCATCGGGAATCGATTCCATGCATTCGGATTCGCTTGCACCTATCCCGAACAAACACACCGCCCTCAAAGCGAAAGAGAGCTGCGTTGAGCCATTAAAAATAGAGGTGGGCACAGCTGGGGAATCAAAAATCTATTTTACCCCCAACGATACTTCGAAATATGCGAATTGCCATATCGCCATCGCGGGTCAATCGGGAGTTGGAAAATCCCATTTTGCGAGAAAGATTTTAGAACAGATCGTCGAACGATCAAAAGGGAAGGTCAATTTTCTGTATTTGGATTTTAAAGGTTTACATAAAAGCGATCGGGGGCATCCAGACTTTAAGCGCTTTTTCAACGTCACAAAAGCCCGACTCATCGACACGTCACGGGATCCTTTTCCAGTCAACCCCCTATCGTTTATCGATCGGGTGAACGAGAGAAATAAAACTGCCGGAATCCGGAAATTTGCAGATACAGTAACCCGGTATGCCCATTTGGGTAGGGTTCAAAAGCAGTGTTTAATCGATGCGGTGAAAGGCGCTTTTGAAGATCGGAGAGATGGTACGTATCCCACCTTGGCTGAAGTGCTGGAAAACGTCTATGAAATCGCAGGAGACAAAGCCAGCTCACTGACTGAAATACTCACCGAACTCACTGAAATCGAATTATTCGACGATAAAAAATACGGTGATTTTATCCACGCCAACTACTATTGGAGCCTAGCCGGAAATTTGGGCGATGCGGCTCGCTTTACCGCCGCATTCTCAGTGATCTCCTACCTGTATAACACCTTTTGTAATATGGACGAGGCGCCCATGGAAAAAGGCTATAGCGGGTTGCGCTACGCATTGTTGGTAGATGAAGCCCACAGCGTTTTTAAAGAAAAGAAATCGCAGCAAATATTGGAAAAGTTTTTACGTGAAGTTCGCGCGCGGGGTATAGCGGTTATGCTTGTCTCCCAAGGTATCGACGAGTTTAACCAACCCGATTTCGACTTTGCTGAACAATGCCGTTCCACATTTCTCATGCCGATCAAAGGCGCCAATTGGCGGTCGATAAGCCGATTTCTCGGTGCAGGGGAAAAGCACAAAAGTAAAATTAACCGCGCCATGGAAGCCATAGGTCCGAGACAGGCGATCTCCAATATCGAGGAGTTTAAATTTGAGATTCTCAATACGATATAATATTGTCAACCATCCATTGTAAGCCGCATGAACTACATTTTATTCGACGGTCCCCAGCGTGCGCATCTGTTTCCCTTTACCCTGACACGACCGGTAGCCGACTTGAGACTCGGCATACTGACCATAAGGGAAAAGTGGGAAAAGTATCTGAACGCGTCTACTGCTACCCTGACGGAACCCCATCTAACCCAAAAGTATCCTTTGATCGAATGTGCGGAAAACACCTATATCAATGGGGGATTCTTGCCCGTACCGAGCTTGGTAGAACGGATTAAAAACCTGAGTTCCCACCAGCTGTTGGTTTGCGATGGACATCCGGTGGCTTTTTGCGGTCAAAAGTTTGACTTGCAGCGGATCAATTCCTTCCAAAAGATCGGTTGTGGTGATTTGGGCTTAACCCATATACAGCGGAATTGGCATCTCTTTACCCACAATGACCAAGCGATTCGGGATGACTTCGAGCTGTTGACAAAGGGTCGGAAATCACGAGAGATCGATCCGAGCAATCAGCTGTTGGGCCCCGAAGACCAAATTTTTCTGGAAGAAGGGGCACGGGTACGGGGTGCTTTTCTAAATGCTGAATGCGGCCCGGTTTATATCGGTAGAGAAGCGACGGTTATGGCGGGGGCTCTTATACGCGGACCTTTTGCTATGGGCGCCCATTCCCGCATTAATATGGGCGCTAGGATTTATGGGGCTACGGGTATAGGGCCTTCTGTCACCCTAGGCGGCAAGGTAAAAAACACCACCGTCTTCGGGTACTCCAATAAGGCACATGAGGGGTACCTCGGCGATTCGGTATTGGGGGAATGGTGCAATTTGGGAGCGGGTACCAACAACTCGAATCTAAAAAACGACTATGGGCTGGTTGCGGTTTGGAATTATGCGCTCAAAAAGTACGAGCAGACCGGTTTGCAATTCTGTGGATTGTTCATGGGCGACCATTCCAAATGCAGCATCAATTCCATGTTTAATACCGGTGCGGTAGTGGGCGTGAGCAGCAACCTGTTCGGCGCCGGATTTCACGACAAGTTCATCCCCAGCTTTCGCTGGGGCGGCAATCCCAAAGTCTCGTATCGACTAAATAAGGCGATGGATGTCGCCCATCGCGTGATGCGAAGGCGGAATCGACGTTTTACCGAAGCGGACCGGCAGATATTTGAATATATATTTAATGCCGAACGATAAAACGCCAAATGCGCAACCCTTTTTTCGATTTTTCTAAGTCGGTTGGATTCCTTTTAAGCGCTGGGAGTCGGACGATTTCAATCTGAAACGCCAGCCTGATCCTTTTGCCCTATAGGATTTGGTTTAAAAGCGGGACTTGTTTTTTTGATTTTGTCCATAGTGGGTGTGTGTTGCTGATCGCATATTTATTCCGCGCTTCAATCTGAAAAGTGGGGGTTATTTTTCATCCTTGGGGGACGCTTGAAAGGTGGGCTTTTTGGTCTGTGTTTTCCTTTGGCAATTTAAAAAGCGCGCGGGGTATTATTTTTCGCTCCTGTGTGACATTTGAAAAGGAGCTTTTTTTGCATAGCGTTTAAAATGGGGATATTTTTCGTTCCGGTGTTCAGCCATTCTGAAAAGTGGGGTTTATTTTTTGCTGCTGTGGATTTGGTATCAAAATTTGCGATCGCTTTTGGCGGTTTAAAAAACGGGGTCTTGTTTTCTGCTTTTAATCTCTATATGGCGGTTTGAAAAGCGGGCTTGTCTTTTTTCCCTTTGGGGTTGCTTAAAAAAGGGGGGGTTTTT
>JBAJNK010000020.1:0-13489 GCA_036881805.1 Flavobacteriales bacterium | reverse complement strand
CGACTGAGCACAGCTCTAATATCAAATGCTCGCTGAAAATCTTTTTTTCCTTTAATTTTTAAAATACCCGCATCGTGTAATGCATCTTCATCTCGGGATCCGCCTTTTTTGTTACGGGGATATTTTACATCTATTAACTGGGTGGTATGCCCGATAATAGCGGCGCTGTTTCGGAGCGCTTCATTGAAAAAGGCGGAGAAGTAGTACTTATCCGCTGGCTTATTCGGGTCAAAGGTGGTTTGCGCTTCAGGATTCGATGACATGGGATAAACAATTATATCTTACAAATGTAATTATATTTAAAAAATAAACAACCCCCCTTAGGGGTACGCAGCCCCATTACAACCCAATCTTTGCGCGGCTTTGCGCTTGACTTTCAGCCGAACGACCCGTTTTAATTACCCGCTGCCTATGACAACACGCCCGACGGCTTTCCAGGGTCTGATATTACCGCTCCATATAAATTTTAAGCGTTGGAACGCTCGCAATCCCTGGCCTATCGAATTGTCTTTATCTGGCGGTGTTCAGCCTTTAAACCGCAGTTGACCGGTTTCAATTTTGATGGCTGTTTTGCAGAGGATGACAAAGACAAAAGCCCCCAATGCCCAAATGCCTAAGGTCACCCCGATTTCTATTGCAGTGGGGGTGTACTCCACTATTTTTCCGTACGGTCCGGGGATAAACCCCGGAACGATCAAACCGAATCCCTTTTCAACCCAAATGGCGAAAAAAAGGATGAAGCACGCGAGATAAAGCACTTTAAAGTTGTTTCGCAGCTTGTGAAAAGTAAGGGCGATCGTGGCGATTACATTTAAGGAAATCGAGGTCCAAATCCAGGGGAGCAATGCGCCTTTGTGACCCAACCCAAAAAACAAATAATAAGCGCTTTCGCTGTGATGCGTCGGTGCATAGAATTCTTTAAACAACTCGGAAATCAGCATAATCAAGTTGATTTGTGCCGCTACGGTTACCACCATAGCGAGTTTCCGGATGGTTTTATCCGCTACTTTGAATGCGGTATGCGTGCGGATTAGGGCTAAGACCAGAATGATTAATGCGGGCCCGGCCGCAAAGGCCGAGGCCAAAAATCGGGGGCCCAATAAGGCGTTATTCCAAAAGGGACGAGATTGGAGTCCTTGGTACAAAAAAGCGGTAACCAAGTGAATGCCCACTGCCCAAAAAACCGAGATCAAGGCGCCCGGCACATAAAATGCAGCTTTGGGTTCTTTCCCCTGATAGTGCTTAAAGAGAATGTAAAAAGGAATGCTCATGTTCAAAAACAAATAACCGTTGAGTACCAAAACATCCCAGGTGAGCATAGAACGGGGAAAATTAAAAACACCGATACCCGGTATCATATGCCACAAAACATCAGGCCCCCCCATATCGGCGATCACAAAGGCGAGACACATGATGAGTGCAGCTACGGCTACGCCTTCGCCGATTAATACCGCTCGTTTGAAGTCCAAATCCTTTAAAATGTAAGTGGGCATGACCAACATAACGGCAGCGGCAGCGACGCCCACCAAGAAGGTAAAATTGGAGATGTACAACCCCCAACTGACCCTGTCGGTCATCCCTGTGGCGCTCAGCCCTCGCTTTAACTGTAGGGTATAACAATACATGCCGATAAGCATGACCAGGGTTAAAAATGCCATCCACAAATGGTATTTCTTCGACCCCTTTGTAGTCGTGTCTAGACTATCCTTGACCAAGCTCACGAAAACTTTAAGTCTGCTCATGTAAATAAATATTTTGTAAAGACGGGCATTTTTCCTTATATATGCGATGGGCTAGTCCGTATAATACCAAAACTTGGGCTCTGTTCCGAGGTCTTCTTTTAGGCGGAATACCTTTTTGTTTTCGAGCACCCAGCGAATGGTACTATTCGGGTCTAACAGGTTTCCAAAAACGCGCGCACCCGTAGGACAGGCATCTACACAAGCGGGATTTTTGCCCGCTCTGGATCGCTGTATGCAAAAAGTGCACTTTTCCATTACGCCTTTTTTGCGCAACCTATTTCCCAGGTAGTGCTGGTTTTTATTCACCGCTTCTTCCGGCACCTCGGGCTTGCTCCAGTTAAAACGCCTACCGTCATAAGGGCAAGCGGCCATGCAGTAACGACAACCGATGCACCAATCGTAATCGATGACCACCAAGCCGTCTGGCTCCTGCCAAGTGGCTTGTACAGGGCACACCTTTACACAGGGTGGGTTATCGCAGTGAAAACACTGGGTTCCCATATAGAAATGTCCGGCCGCCGGTACCTCGTGGTAATAATTGTCGTCCGCCTCATTAAAATTAAAACCCTTTCCGTCCTTCATTTCGTGAATGCGGATGTATTGCATTTGTGATTTCCGGTCTTGGTTGTTCTCTTTGACGCAAGCCGCTACGCAATCCATATATCCGCGGCATTTGGAAATGTTAAAGGCATAGCCGAAAAGCACATCCGATTCGGCGTTTTTTGCAGACATATGGATGGTTTTTCCCGTGCGCAACTGGTAGGCGCGAACCAACCGTTTGACGGTTGCTTCCTTTTCGGCATCTGTCATCAACTTGTAATTCCCCTTGAAGAGTTCATCCCAGCCGATCTGTGCCTTTTCCTTAGCCCCTTTCCCGGCGGTGACGCTGCAGGTGGTATTGACGAGCCCAGCGCCGGTCAGCAAGCTCGCGGTTAATTTTTTGAACGCCGACCGGCGTCCCATCTTCACGTCGAAAACCTGCTCAAAGCCGTCGTTGCGCTTGGGGGTTTCACCAGCCTGACACCCCGCTGGGGTTCGACCGCAACTACAGGCGTTTGTCTTTTGATTCTCGCTACCCTTCAGGTTTAAAGAAAACCACTTTTTGCGCTTATTGCGCATCTCTGATCCGATCATTTCGATTCTTCGACTTTTTGTGTGTTATACCGAGCCGGCCATCTCGATTCAAAACGGGGCTTGTGCGGGTTGTGACAATTGACACAAGTCATAGAGACGCGTGGTGGCGCCCAGCCGCCGCCGCGCTTCCCGTGTGCACCGCCTACCCAATCCTCGAATTGCTTCGCATGGCACTGGCTGCACAACCGATAGCTCCTGTTAAAATCGATCGGCTCGCCGGTCAGACTTTTCAGCCGATCGGGGTTTGTCATATCGTGGCAAGTCGTGCAACGCATCGTTTGGCTATCGGCATGCTGTAATTTTATATCCCAGTGCGCGCTTTTAAATCCCTTGCCCTGCATTTCTTTCAACGGCTTCGTATGACATGCTGTACAGGCGTATGATGTAATTTGACTCTTGCGCTCCGGGATCGAAAAGGTACGACTGTTTTCGGTAACCGCAATGGTCTGCCCCGTTATATATCTATCGGAAGAAATGGAAACGCCGTGATAATTTTTGCTCCTCGCTTGGATTTTATCGATTATCGTGCGGTATTTTTCACCCTTCGTGCGACCGCGCTTACAAGCACACAACAACAAGGACGCAAAAAACAAAGTATAGCATGCCTTACCCTTCATATTTCCTCCCTTTAAAACCCCCCTATATCGGCCGCCAGCTTTTTGTTGGGGACATGACACTGCATGCAGTTGATGCGTTGGGGATGCGAGGTTCTGATCTCTCTCGGCGCACTGGGCCCGGCATGGCATGCCGAGCAGTTTTCCCGCATCTGGATTCGATGCGGAATACCGGGCGGGCTTCCCCGTAAAGCACTATTGGCGCCTGCACCAACAGCTGGAGCCGGTATTTTTTTAAAATTTGTCGCCCTGAATAATGCTCGTACTTTTTGAACGACATGGCATTGGCGACAGCTCAGCAGCTCGGGATGCGGGGTCACCGGCGCATAGGCATCCCACTTGGCTACAAAACCCCCATTTTCATGACACTGCAAGCAGTCCTTGCCACCCATACTGCGCGCATCTGACACAGGGTGTGGGATGCTCGGTGGCGCACCTGGGAAAGCCCTGTTTTTGTAATAATCCTTTAGCGAGCGCTGGTGGTTTTCATCTATCGGCATACGGGCGTAGTCCAACGCATATCGGTCGCGCCGAAAAACGCCTTTTTCGGAAGACATGACCATCGGGACGTAATCATCCCCTCCTTCAGGTGTGGCAGCGCACTCCAATCCGGTGCGGTAACTATAATCCCAAATCGCGATAAAAACGACAAACAATAGGGTAAACAATGATATAATGCCCAACCTTTTTTTCACAATCTACACTTTTTCAACGCTAACCGCACATTTTTTGTAATCGGGTTGTTTGGATATGGGGTCAAATGCGTCTAAGGTCAGTTCGTTGATCAACATGTTCTCATCAAAAAACGGAACGAATACCTGCATGGGCGCCGGTAGGCCTCTTTGGTTTACGGCTGCCGGTAGGATTATTTCGCCCCGTCTCGAGGTTAGTTTTACCTTATCGCCCGTTTGTATCTGTAAGCGTTTGGCGTCTGCTATATTCAGTTCGACGTAACCGTGCGGCATCGCCCGGTGCAAGATGGGAATCCGGCGCGTCATCGAGCCGCTATGCCAGTGTTCCAATACACGTCCCGTGCACAGCCAATAGGGATACGCCTCGTCGGGTGATTCGGGTGGGGGCTCATAAGGTCTTTGCCAGATGATGGCTTTTCCATCGGGCTTTCCATAGAAGTGGAATGCTTCACCATTGGTACAAGCCGGATCATATTTTGAATTGTATCGCCATTTCGTGGATTTTCCGCCTACATAGGGCCACATCGCGCCGGGTTGCGATCGCAAGATGTGCAAGGGGGCCATATTGTGCTGCTCATTGTCGTGATGCCGGCGGTATTCGGCATAAATCTCTTCGATATGGGTTTCCTTCTCGTAGTAAAATTGCTTTTTAAATCCCAAGCGCCTGGCGACTTCAATGAGTTGCCACGTATCGCTCATCGCCTCTCCCGGCGGTTCGACCATTTGCTGGAAATACTGGGTTCTGCGCTCGGAGTTTCCGTACATTCCCTCGCGCTCTATCCACATCGCAGCGGGTAAAATCACATCGGCCACATCGGTGGTCGGCGTCGGATAAATATCTGAAACCACGATGAACCGGCCTGTTTTTTCCGAACCGTTTCGGTAGCGTTTCAGCTTGGGCATCGTCACCATGGGGTTGGTCACCTGTATCCACATAAAGCGGATATCGCCTCGGTCCAAAGCCCGAAACATCTCGACGGCATGATAGGTGGGTTGGGGGGAGATGTTTTCAACCGGGACATTCCAGATTTTGGCGGCGAGCGCCCGATCTCCTTCGTCGGTTACCACACCGTGGGGCAATCTATGCGTAAACGTTCCGACCTCTCTCGTCGTGCCACAGGCGCTGGGTTGGCCGGTTAGAGAAAAAGGGCTGTTGCCCGGAGCTGATATCTTACCGGTCAATAGGTGGATGTTGTAAACCAAGTTTTGAATCCACGTGCCGCGCGTGTGCTGATTCATTCCCATACACCAGAACGACATTACCCTTTTATTCGGATCGCCATAAAGAGCAGCCATGTATTCGATGTCTTTGGCCGAAACACCCGAAAGTTTCGCCACTTTTTCAGGTGTATAATTCGCCAAGAATTTCTTATAGGCTTCAAAATCGATTTTTTCCGCTTTATCTGTAAATCGATAGTGGTCTTCCAGTCCATATCCCATTTGGGTCAGCCCTTTTCTAAAATTGCAATACCTGTCGACAAAGACTTCATTGACCCAATTGTTTTTGACGATTTCATAACAAATGGCATTGGCCACCGCCAGATCGGTCTGGGGTTTAAATAAGATGGATTTGTCTGCCGCCATGCTCGTACGGGTCGTTCGCGTGGCGAAGTCGATGATTGTAACCCCCCGCCTCAGCCGTTGATCCAACAGTCTGGAGAATAATACCGGGTGCATTTCCGCCATATTGTTTCCCCACAAGACGAATACATCTGCATGGTCGATATCTTCATAACAACCCATGGGTTCGTCCAAACCAAAGCTGGTTAAAAATCCGGTTACCGCTGTGGCCATACACAAACGCGCATTGCACTCTATATTATTGGTACCGATACAGCCTTTAAAGAGTTTGGATGCGACATAACCGTCGGGAATGGTCCATTGCCCCGACCCATAAATGGATACCGCGTCTTTTCCGTGGGTCTCAATCGTTTGCTTCATCTTGAAAGCAATCCGATCCAAGGCCTCCGCCATAGAGGTCTCCACATACTCGCCGTTCTTTTTTACCAAGGGTTTGGTCAGGCGATCCGCGGCGTACATCGACAAGACGGAGTGGTAGCCTTTTACACAGCACAAGCCCCTGTTTACGGGTGATTTTGGATCGCCTCTTACCGCTACTGCCCTTCCGTTTTCAATGCCGATCAGCAAGCTACAACCCACCCCGCAAAATCGACATGGTGATCTCTTCCAATCCAAGCCTTTGCTCTCGGAAAGCAATTTTTCTGGCTCCGCTGAAAACAGTATGTCGGGAAACAGGGCTATGGCTGCCGTCATGGCGGAAACGGCAGCCATTTTTTTCATAAAATTGCGCCTGTCAGTCGAAGAATTATACATAATGCAGCTACTATTTTTTGGGTATATCAAATCCAGAAATCATCACCAACAACTGTAGGGTTTTGATACTTTCCAGTCTTTCCCTTAATTCATCGTCTGCTGTTTTATTTTCTGTATCGGTGATCACGATGAGTATATCTCTATTTTTTGCCGGGATTACTTCGCACTGCGCTATATTTGAAATCGCTCGAATCAATTCCACCTTTTTCCCCTTATGCGGGTGCGCCAAATAACTCTTGATCGGCATGAAAAATCTCGCTGTGTGAACAAAGTTACTAAGACAATAATACGGGATCGGCATAAAGATCGGCTTTTTACCTTATCCGCATTGAGTCTAAATAAAATTTCGTTTCAATGGGCTGTATTTCGTCCTTTTACAATTGCGTAAGAAATTGATTTTCAAATGCGTACTATGGCTCGGTTTAAATTTGTCCCTCGGTTTGTAGACGGGTATCGCCCTTGCTGCCACCTGATTTTTTTCGCTATGTTTGCAAGGGAGTAGGGATTTTTACCTGCGGCAGCACGATCATTAGTTAAAAGAATTATTGTAAAGAACCGGCGTGATAAGCGTGGAACAAGCCATAGCGCTCGTGCACGAGCACAGCGTTCAATCGGGTCGAACGGAGACGGTGGGTTTATCTGAATCGAATGGCTGTGTGCTATCGGAAGATGTTTTATCGCCGATAGACATGCCGCCTTTTCGGCAATCGGCAATGGATGGGTATGCGCTGCGCTTACACGATACAGTGGCTTATACCATCAGGGGTGAAATAAGAGCCGGTGATGGGAAGCATCCCGTTTTGCAGCTCGGCGAGGCGGTTCGTATTTTCACCGGAGCCCCCGTTCCCGATACGGCAGACGCCGTAATCATGCAGGAAAACGTTCGGGTGGAAAAGCGCATTCTAAAGGTAGAAAAACCCGTCTCGGCGGGAGAAAATATACGCCCTTTGGGTGCGCAGGTAAAAAAAAGAGAAATCGCATTGAGCAGGGGAACCAAGCTGAGTCCAGCAGGGATCGGCTTTTTGGCCTCGCTCGGTATCGCCAAAATACCCGTCTTTAAAAAACCGGCTATCGCCATTGTGTCGACGGGAGATGAGCTGATCGAAAGCCACCAACGGTTGACGAGGGGGAAGATATATGAGAGCAACGGCGCAATGCTTTTGAGCGCGCTGACGAATCTCGGATATAGCGGTGTTCCCGTTTTTAAAGTTGGAGATGATGCACAAAAAACGCGTGATTTATTGGACGGTCTAATCCGAGAAAGGGAAGTCGTCTTGATTACGGGCGGCATTTCGGTCGGGGATTGTGATTTTGTCGGGAAGGCGTTGCGCGCATTGGAGTTTGAAACGGTTTTTTATAAGGTGAAACAAAAGCCCGGCAAACCGTTGTTATTTGGGAAAAAGGGCAGTACCCTAGTCTTTGCACTCCCAGGCAACCCCGCTTCGGCGCTGACTTGCTTCTATATTTACGTATATCCCGCGCTGCGAAAAATGGCTGGGGAAACCGACTTTCAAATGGGTAAAACGATCAAAAAATCCACTTCATATTTTATGAAAAAAGGTAGGCGGGCACAATTTTTAAAGGCTGTTTGTCAAGGTGACAAAGTATGCATTCTCCAAGGGCAAAGCTCGGCCGTATTGCAGAATTTTGCATCGGCCAATGCGCTGGTTTATATGCCGGAAACCGCAAACGAGATCAAACCCGACGCTGGGGTCGAAGTGATTGTTTTACCCATTTGAAAGCTGGGCTGCCGATCCATGCCCTGAATAAATCGGAAAAAACCTGTGGTAACGACCCATATAGGCGGAAAAACGGTGGCGGTGCTCGGTGGAAATGCCTTAGTAGCGGCCTTAAAATAAACACGCGATGAGTTTTGAAGGCATCCGAATCGGATTCTTGGTAATCCTGCCGATAATTGCTTTTTTGTATGCTTGTGTAGGACATGGTGGCGCCAGTGGCTATCTCGCTTTGATGGCGATCTTTTCCTTTGCCCCCGAGGTGATGAAGCCGACAGCCTTGCTGCTCAACCTGTTCGTAGCTGCCGTGGCGGGGTATCACTATTACAAGGCTGGATACTTCGATAAAAAATTATTTCTATCCTTTGCCGTTGCCTCTGTTCCGATGGCTTTTCTCGGCGGTGTGATCCAAATCGATGCCTATTTGTATAAAAAAATATTGGGTGTTTTTTTGATCTTTGCCATTCTCAAAATACTCGATGTCTTTGGAAGGGGAAGCGGCGAAGTAAGATCTGTAAAAGCCGCACACGGACTTTTGGTAGGGGGACTCATCGGATTTTTTTCCGGACTTATCGGTATCGGCGGCGGGGTTATCTTAACACCGGTTATTTTACTATTGCATTGGGGTAGGATGAAAGAAGCGGCCGCTGTGTCCGCCTGGTTTATTTGGGTTAATTCCGCTGCGGGTTTAATCGGACAATTCAGCGGTGGTATCACCTTAGCCCATGGGTCGCTTTTGTGGGTGGGTGTGGCATTAATCGGGGGATTTTTCGGGAGTTATTTGGGCAGTAAGCGCTTTAACAACAAACGTTTACGCCATTTGCTGGCCCTTGTCTTAGCCATTGCTTCCTATAAACTGTTTACCGCATAGATGAAAGACGGAGAACCACTGACCGGAATCGTACTCGCCGGCGGCAAAAGCAGCCGAATGAATCGCGACAAGGGTCTGATTCGCTATAAGCAAAAGCCCTTTGTTCAGCATATTATAGCGGCTTTACAACCTTTGGTGGACGAGATTATCATCGTAAGTGATGATCCGCAATACGATGTGTTTGCGCAAAGACGGGTGGAAGATTGGATTAAAAATGTCGGCCCACTCGCCGGTATCTACACTGGCTTATCCCATGCCAAAACAAGGGACAGTCTCATCTTGAGTTGTGACATCCCATTGATAAATTCAGCGGTTTTATCCCAACTCATCAACCGAACAGCAGAACCGGTTGAAGTGGTTCAAATGCAGTGCCGAGGCAAAACCATGCCTTTGGTCGCGCGGTATAAAAAGACCTGTATGCAACCTTGTTTAAGGCTCATAGAATCAGGGGAAAGGCGGGTTCGGTTTTTTGTCGATCAATTGCGATCAAAGACCATTGTGGCCGGTGATTCCACAGCAAAATATATCTTAAATATCAATACGCCAAACGAATTAAAAAAATTAAACCATGGATGTAAACATTGAGTACTTTGGTATGCTCTCGGAGATTACCCGATGTAGCGAAGAGACGATTTCGCTTTCCCAGAACCGCGTTTCAGATTTGCGAGCGCTTCTCTTGAGAAAGTATCCCGCATTGGAACAGGTGGATTTTCAGCTGGCTCAAAACGGCGAAATCCGATCTGAAGAAACCGGTATCAGCCACCGCAATTTGGCCTTATTGCCCCCTTTTTCCGGCGGATAAAAATGAATCGATACAGCAGACATATCGCATTGCGTGAGATAGGCCGAGCGGGGCAAGACAGATTGGCAAAAGCAAGGGTATTGGTCGTGGGTGCAGGGGGGTTGGGTTGCCCTGTTTTGCAATACCTCACAGCTGCAGGAATAGGTGCGTTGGGCATCGTCGACCCCGATATCATCGAGGAATCCAACTTGCAGCGGCAAATTCTATTCGGCACGGCCACTCTGGGTCAAAACAAAGCCCTCGCCGCCCAAAAACGCCTGACGGATTTAAATCCGAACATCGATATAAGGGCTTATCCCGAGCGTGTAACACCTCGAAATGCGCTGGCGTTTTGTAGCGATTGGGATGTGGTTGTCGACGGTACCGATAACCTTGCCAGTCGCTACCTCATCAACGATGCGTCTTTGATAACGGGCAAACCTTTGGTTTACGCTGCGGTTTATAAGTTTGAAGGACAGCTCGCCGTGTTTAATTATCGAAATGGGCCGAGCTATCGCTGTTTGTATCCCGTCCCCCCTCGGGCTGCTGCGGTTCCCGATTGCTCCGAATCCGGTGTATTGGGCGTATTGCCCGGTCTAATGGGGGTGATGCAAGCGAACGAAGTACTGAAGTCGATCTTGAATCTCGGGACGGTATTGTCCGGAAAAGTATTGTTTTACAATGCGCTATCCGCTAAGGTGACAACTGTAACCCTGCATAGGTCCGAAGTGGAAATAGATAAGGTGTTGGCCAATCGAGATGCTTTTCAACACGATTCTGCCGGCCTTTATGGTGGGCGTCCGGTCGATGAAATTTCGGTTGAATCGGCCTTTCGCAAAAGGGGTGCCCAATGGATCGACATCCGTGAGATGGGCGAACGCCCCCGAGTAAAAAAGCCGGCGGTAACCCGAATCCCGTTCAGCCAGTTGATGGGGCGAATCGATGAGATCGATTCCCAAAGAGAGAAAATCATTTTTTGCCAAACGGGGGCGCGGAGCCAAAAGGCGATTACCCTATTGTCACAGCGGCCTTATTTCGACAATTGTTATAGCGTAAAAGGAGGGGCGTGGGCGATTTCAGCATACGAGAAAAGACGAGGAGATGAGCGAGCATAACAATGTATTTAAGACCGGTGCCATTTCAAGTGAATTCATCGGCAGTGCCATTGCGAAGCATCAGTCTAAAACCGAGATTGGCGCACACGGCATTTTCTTGGGACAGGTACGAGCCGATGCGGTAGGGGGCAAAACGGTAACCGCCATAGAATATACGGCTTATGAAGAGATGGCGACTCAAAAATTTCACGAAATTCGCGAATCGGCTCTTACAAAATTCAACCTCACTTGCCTGCATACCTACCACAGTTTGGGTCTGGTAAAAGCGGGCGCGGTCTGTTTATTCGTCTTGGCTTCGGCCACTTCTCGAAAAGAAGTATGTCGTGCTGTGGCATACATCGTAGATGAAATCAAGGCAGGGGTTCCCATTTTCGGCAAGGAGCTGTTTGGGGATGCGTCGCATCGGTGGAAGGTCAATCGCTAGAAAAGCCAATCGCAGCTGAAAACAAAGAGATGATCGATATCACCCATAAGACCCACACCTTACGAGTAGCGACTGCACAGGCAGTCGTCAGCGTAAGCCGGGCGGAAACCATAGCGGCGATTCAAACCAAAACCGTACCCAAGGGCGATGTGTTTGCCATGAGCCGAGCAGCCGGCTTGTTGGGCGTGAAAAGAACAGCCGTTATGCTTCCCGATTGTCATCCGATCCCCATTGAATACACCGGAATCGAATACGAGGTGAAAGGTTTGGAAATCCGCATTTCATGTACCGTAAAGACGATTTATAAAACGGGGGTTGAGGTCGAGGCCATGCACGGGGCGAGCGTGGTGGCATTGAATATATACGATATGTTAAAGCCCATTGACAAAGGAATAGAAATTCGCCGTGTAAAGTTGGTGCGAAAACAAGGGGGCAAGTCGGCATTTGCAAATCGACAGAAAGACATCCGCGCCGCGGTTGTCGTATGTTCCGACACGATTTCCGCTGGGAAAAAAGAAGATAAAGCGGGAAAAGCCGTCGTTGAGAAGTTGAGGGAAAGCGGGGTAACCATCGCCGATTATATCATCATTCCCGATGAAAAAGACCGCATTCAAGCCAAAGCAAAACAATACCGACGACAAGGGGTCGACTTGATCGTCTATACCGGCGGTACGGGTTTATCCGAGCGAGATGTTACGCCCGAAGCGCTGAGACCGCTGTTGCGTAGAGATATTCCGGGTATAGCAGAAGCCATCAGGAGTTACGGGCAGAATCGAACGCCTTATTCCATGCTATCGAGAAGCATAGCCGGTGTTTTAGATAAAACCTTAGTATTGGCTTTGCCCGGGTCTACCGGTGGTGCGAGAGACTCGATGGAAGCCATTTTCCCTTCGGTGTTACATATTTTCAAGGTTTTAAAAGGGATGAGACACGATTGATGAAAGAGATGCAAAGCCTATTGACGGACGCTTTTGGCCGGGTGCACGACTATTTGCGCATTTCGCTTACCGAGCGTTGCAACCTGCGCTGTACCTATTGCATGCCTGAAAAGGGCGTTTTGCTCTCGCCAAAATCACAGCTGATGCAGGCTGGGGAAATCTATCGCATTGCCAAAATTTTTGTCAAACACGGCGTGACAAAAATTCGATTGACCGGTGGAGAACCCTTGGTGCGCAAAGACATCGGCGTTATTCTAAAAAAATTATCCACTTTACCCGTAACACTCGCCCTCACGACCAATGCTGTTTTGGCGGATCGCTTTATCGACTCGTTTAAATCCTGTGGCATAAGAGATATAAATGTCAGCTTGGATGCGATACATCCCGAAAAATTCAAACAGATTACGCTTAGGAACGAGTTTGAACGCGTTTATCAAAACGTCCGATTGCTGCTCGCCCATGGATTTCATGTCAAATTAAATGTCGTTTTGATCAAAGGCCTTAACGACGGTGCGGTCATCGACCTCGTACGACTCGGCCAAACGCTTCCCCTCGCCGTACGCTTTATCGAATTTATGCCTTTTAACGGGAATAGGTGGCAGTTTAAAAAAATTGTTTCTTATGATGAGATAATGGAGATGGTCGGGAATTACTTCACGGGAAATGAGATTGTCCGCATTGCAGATACGCCTAATGACACCGCAAAAAACTATCGAATTAAAGGATACAAAGGCTCATTTGCCGTTATTAGCTCGGTAACCCACCCGTTTTGCGATTCGTGCAACCGATTGCGGATTACCGCCGATGGAAAAATAAAAAACTGTCTGTTTTCTGCCGCTGAGGCAGACCTGCTCACCGCACTTCGTTCGGGAAAAGCACTCGAGCCGATAATTCAAAATGCCGTTAAGACGAAATTTAAAATCCGAAACGGGATGGATACTTTGGAAAAATTACGAGATGATCAGCACCACCTTAGAAATAGGAGTATGATCCGTATTGGGGGGTGAATGCGACTTGGATTTTGCGTCTTTATGCTTTTTGGGCTTTGGCTTGGGTTTTGGGATTTAATCTTGGTCTTTAGTTTTTTGCGTCTTAATTTTTGAGACTT
>JBAJNK010000019.1:0-8966 GCA_036881805.1 Flavobacteriales bacterium | reverse complement strand
TTCGGTTTTTATCTTTTTGATTTTTCTCTCAACGGGTTGGTTTGAAAGACTGTATTTACTTTCTCGGTCGGCAGTTTGGAAGGTGGGTTTTATCTCTTCGTTTTTGTCCTTTGTTTTTTCCTGAGTAAGGGTTTGAAAAGGGGACTATTTCTTTGATTTTACCCCTGCATGTCTATAGTAGCCCAATGGAAGTATAGGCTTATTTTTTTGCCCTTGTCCTTTTGAGCTGGGTTGATGGGACTTTTTTTTGGTGTTTTTCTGTTCAGCTTAAAAAGTTGATCTTTTCTTGTTTGTCTGTGCGGGATGGTTTGAACGCCCAGCATTATGCTATCTATGCCGTTTGACAGTTTAAAAAGGACTTCTTGTTTCTCTGCCCCTTTAAACCGATCCGAAAAGGGGCTTTTTTTGGTTTTGACCTCTTGTGGCTTGAAAGTGGGATTTTATCTTTTTGTCGTTGTCCGATCGAGCGTTTGCGCACCTATACTCATTACCGTTGACTTCGACCTGCGGCGTGTTTGAAAAAGTAGTTGGTCTCGCTTATGGTTTTTTTCCTAGCCTCGATTGGAGGGTTATCTCTCTTTGTGGGGTCGGTTTGAAAAAGCGCGAACTATTCTTTATCTACTCACCTTAGCGGTGATTTAAAAAGGGGTGTATTTTATGAGATCGATCTAAAATCCTGGAATTATTCTCTTGTTCTTATGTCCGATCAGTAGCCTGAAACGGTCGGTCTTATTTTTCGTCCCTGTGGGCGGCGATTTGAAAAGGTGTTTGTCTCGTATGTGTCGGTTTGCTCCCTTTCTCCTTTGTAAGGGTTTAAAAAAGAGGCTTATTTTTCCCTTGTGGAGCGATAAAGACGGTTTTATTTTTTCGTGCTTGTCCGTGCGTGGTGGTTTGAAAAGCGGGAATTGTTTTTTTGATTTTGCGCTCGATGGGCAGCTTGAAGAGTTGGGCTTATCTTTTTGTTTTTGTTCTGCGGGACATTTGAACATCTAGCTTTATCGCTGCTGCTCTTGTCTGATGTGGCGGTTTGAAAGTCGGGTTTATTTTTTGGTTTTTACCTGGGGCTACGGTAGTTTTGTAGTGCATTTATCTCGGCGGGTATTTGTACCGTGTCATGGGTAGTAACCAGACCGGACACTTGCCTACGATTGGCTTTATCAATCTCATAGCGCGATAACGCCCCTTAGCTTTGCCGCTTTCCGATACTGGTTTATGACGGTTAAGGTAGTATTTTGTGAGTTTATCGCGTTACAAAAGGAGTAGTAATTTTGTTCAAGTGGGTAAAAGCAGCGTATAGCTGCCTGTCATAAAAGAGTAATCCTTGAAATCCAAAGCCTTACGCATATTGCAGAACTATTGGGGATATGAGCGATTTAGGCCACTGCAATACCCCATTATACAATCTGTCTTAGACCGGCGGGATACCTTAGCCCTACTCCCCACAGGGGGTGGTAAGTCCGTATGCTTTCAAGTGCCTGCATTGATGCGGGCGGGTAGCTGTCTGGTCATTTCGCCCTTGGTCTCGCTGATGAAAGATCAGACTGCACAGCTCCGCGCCAAAGGGGTTAAGTCGATCTACTTGCATGGGAATTGCTCCGCTGCGGAGCTACACCGACTATTTGACAATTTGACTTATGGGGGTTACAAGTTTTTGTATATGGCTCCAGAGCGACTGGGCAACCGGGAAGTCGTCGAACGCCTTAAAAATGCCAAGCTCCAATTTGTAGCCGTAGATGAGGCGCATTGCATTTCGCAATGGGGACATGATTTTCGACCGGCTTACCGAAAGATAAGAGATTTTAAAGCCGCGTTTTCACGTATTCCCTTTTTGGCGCTTACCGCAACGGCTACGCCTGGCGTTGTAGCAGATATAGCACAGAACTTGGCGTTAGAGGCGCCAGCGGTTTTCCAACGTTCGTTCCAGCGCAAGAACCTCTCTTTCCGCGTAGCCCACGCCCCGTTAAAGGAAGTTGAGATACTCGCTATATTGCAGCAGAATAAGGGTTCTGCTATCGTTTATACCCGAAGCAGAAATGCGGCTGAACGCGTTTCGGAATACTTGAACAGCAGGGGATTGCACACCACCTTTTACCACGCCGGATTGAACACCACTGCGAGAGACAGTAGACAAAGGCAGTGGATGGACGGTCGGATTCAAACCCTGATAGCTACCACAGCTTTTGGTATGGGCATCGACAAGCCCGATGTGCGCTGTGTCATACATCGCGACTTGCCCGATAGCATAGAAGCCCTGTATCAGGAAGCCGGGCGGGCGGGGCGCGATGGCGAACCGGCATGCAGCTGGCTGCTCAAAAACCCTTCGGATAAGGGTGTGATAAAGTCCCGTCTGGCTCACCGCAGTCTGAGCCTCGCGTTTGTGTTGGATATTTATGTCAAATTGAATCACCACTTTCAAATCCGTTTGGGCGAACGAAACGAGCGCATATATCCGATCGACCTATCGGCTTTCTCCGAAAAGTATGGGTTGGATCCCCGGCGTGTTCACGGTGCGCTCCGGGTGCTCGAACGCTATGCGGTCATTCGGTTTTTTGAATGGTCAAACCCGCGTTCGAGCATCCGCATCAATGCGAGTCCCACCCAATTGCAGCTGTTGTACAAACGAGGGCCGTTGACGGAAAGGACGATCAAAGCCCTATTGCGCTTGTACGGGGGTATTTTTTCGGAGGATTCTCATGTAGATGAAGGTAAAATTGCCAAACACAGTCAGTTGGATTTGCCCACGGTAAAAAGCGTACTCCGCAACTTACATGCACACGCTGTGATTGGCTATACGCCGAGATATCTGCAGCGCATACGGTTTTTGGTACCCCGTGAGGATGCGCGCACCTTAAGCGCTTTTGAGAAAGACTTTTTGGAAGTTCAGCAACGCAGTGCGAGCCGCTTGCGAGCTGTCGAGCACTACGCATTCCAGCGCATGCGATGCCGAAACCGATTCATCTTGGATTATTTTGGCGAAAAAGTCGCAGCGGACTGCGGGAAATGCGATGTTTGCCTCAGCCGAGCAGGCCGATGCCCCAATGAATGGTACAGCTGATGGGTTTGCGGATTGTCTTTATGGGTACGCCGCGTTTTGCCGTTGCATCATTGGATAGATTATACCATTCCAGACACGAGGTCGTCGCTGTGGTAACCGCTCCGGATAAGCCTGCTGGACGTGGAAGAAAGCACCTGCAATCCGAAGTAAAAAAGTATGCGCTGCAAAAGGGACTCGAGCTCTTGCAGCCCCCTCGGTTGAAATCTCAGGATTTTATAGCCGAATTGAAAGCCGTAAAGGCCGATTTGCAGGTCGTCGTCGCTTTTCGGATGCTCCCCAGGGTCGTTTGGGCCATGCCCACCGCTGGGACGCTTAACCTACACGCCAGTTTACTCCCGCAATACCGCGGCGCGGCGCCCATTCATTGGGCTATTATAAATGGTGAAACCGAAACCGGGGTCACCACTTTTTTCATCGATGAAAACATCGATGCCGGTGCCGTGCTCATGCGAGAAAAAGTACCCATCACACAGGCGGAGAATGCCGGTGAACTCCACGATAAACTCATGCTACTCGGGGCTGACCTGGTTTTGAAGACGGTACAGGCAATCGAGGATAAAACGCTTAGCCCAAAAGCACAACCACGAGTTGCGGTGTGCAAGACCGCCCCCAAAATCTACCGGGAAACCCGCCGTCTGAATTGGAATGATACCGCTAAAAGCCTGTTTGACAAAATAAGGGGGTTGAGTCCTGATCCCACCGCTTGGACTATGCTCACAGACGGACAGACCCAATGCCCGATAAAAATATTCAAAGCGGAGCGGATCGCCGTTCAAAGCCGGTCAAAGCCCGGTTCACTAGTCCTCGAAAAAAAGGCTATACGGGTCGCTACTCGAGATGAATGGCTGTCCATTTTAGAAGTACAAGCAGCCGGAAAACGAAAAATGGGTGCAGCAGACTTCTTAAATGGGGTGCACCTCAATAAGGCTTTTTGTTTGAAATAGTCCAGTTTCCATAGTTTTGTGTCACATTCTTTGCTTTTTATTAACAAAAACGCCTTTTTATCAACATAAAAGTAAAAATCTGGATTAAAAGCTTGACCGATAGCTCGAATGCTATATATTTGCTCATAGCTTGTAAACGAATATAACCCTTTAATACTTGTCATTATGAATAAATCTGATTTAACCCAAGCCATGGCAGAAGCTGCCGGAATCTCAAAAGCCAGCTCAAAAAGAGCGTTGGACGCGTTTATCACCAGTGTTACCCATACTTTGAAGCGGGGTGACCGGGTTTCCCTAGTCGGGTTTGGTTCTTTTTCCATATCGGAACGAAACGCCCGAGAGGGGCGTAACCCACAAACGGGGAAAACCATTAGAATTCCAGCCAAAAGGGTGGTGAAGTTTAAGCCCGGCGCTGAATTGAGCGATCAGGTGAGTTAGCGATCGCTTCGAGTCTATGGGTTAGGGAGACAGCCTGGTTTTTTCCCAGACGCCAGCCTGCAAGGTGTAGCGGATTCTGTCGTGTAAGCGGTCGGAGCGGCCCTGCCAAAACTCCATGCTTTGCGGTTGTACTACATAGCCACCCCAATGCGCAGGCCGGGTGATCGCCTGACCCGTAAACCTTTCTTTGACGGTTTGGTACCGCTCTTCCAATACGGTTCGGGTAGGGATGGGTTGGCTTTGGTTGGAAGCCCAAGCCCCTAGCTGGCTCCCGCGCGGACGATTCTCAAAGTACGCGTCGGAAATGGCTGCGCTTGTCTTTTGGCAGCTTCCTTTGATCATTACCTGGCGTTCCATATGGGGCCAGAAAAAACTCAGGCAAACCTTGGGGTGCTTTTCAATATCCCTTCCCTTATCGCTGTCGTAATTCGTAAAGAATACAAAACCGAATCGGGTTATCTCCTTTAGCAATACCATGCGGGTTGTGGGATAGCCATCTTCACCTACCGTTGAAAGCGCCATTGCATTGGCTTCACCCAAGGCTTCCTTTTCGGCTTCTTCAAACCACTTTTGAAACTGTGCAATCGGATTCTGTAGTGCTTTTTTTGCCGAGAGCTCACCGATCCCGTATTTTTTTCTGTAGTGACTCAAGTCCTTTTCCATTTTTTATTTGTTATATTTGACTGCTATGAGACCGACGATCACCAAAATTATAAAAAAGGGAAACATATTGCTGGCTGAGCCTTCGTTGAATGATGATACATTTACACGCTCAGTCGTTTATCTGACCAGTCATGGCAGACAGGGTACCCTAGGTTTTGTTTTGAATCAGCCTACCGGCTCGGTTTTGGCTGGCTTGATTCCGGATTTGGATATCGACTTAGCCGTGTACCGGGGTGGTCCTGTAAATACTTACAACCTATACTATGTGCACAGCCGCGCTGATTTGATTGAAAATGCGATTCCCGTTGTGGGTGACATTTTTTTGGCCGGCAATTTTAATCTCGTAAAAACGCATTTGTCAAACGGGAATCTAAATGCGGATAACATTAAATTTTTCCTCGGTTGTTCCAGTTGGAGTAGTGGTCAACTCGAGGATGAACTCGATAGAGAAGCATGGATTATGCTCGATCGGCTCAACCCAAACTTGTTTTCTGATTTTGAGCAGAACCTTTGGAAATGTGAGATGATCGGTTTGGGCGGGTCTCATGTCATTTGGGCTAATGCACCCAAAAATCCGAATTGGAACTAGCGGGTTGAATTGAATCGATTCAACAATGCTTTTGTTTTTTCGGTGCTGAAAACCTTTTTTCGATAGTGGGTTACCGGAATGATTCCCGATATGACGTTGGTGATGAATACCTCCGCTGCCTTTGTCAGTTCAAAGGGTGTGATTGGGCGTTCCACCACTTCAAATAAGTGGTTCTCTGTAACCAAGCGCAACAAATTCTTTCGGAAAATTCCCTTTATACATCCCTGTTCCGGGCTTGGCGTGATCAGTTGGGCATCCGAAATGAGAAATAGGTTGCCGTTAATGGCGCCCACAAGCTGCTTGGAATCATTTAGCAAAAGACAATTGTCGTACGCGTTTTCTCTGGCAAAAACGCCCGCCACCACATGTAAGGCGCGATTGGTACTCTTGATGTTATTCAGCGTGCTCTGCTGCACATAAAAATCTGTAAAGAGTGCGACTTCGTATTTCTCATCTGAGATGGAATAGGCAGCATCGCCCAGCGGTTTGGCTGCAATGAGGTAACCGACACTGCCCCTTTCAGCTGTGTAAAGCCCTTTCGCCTCCCGAAAAAGCGTGATCCGTACCCGTGCATTGGGAGCATCCAATACCTTTTCTATCTCCTGCTGTAGAAAATCCATCGTAAAGGAGGTGGGAATGCACATGCGGAGTACACGCATGCCCGACATCATCCTAAAATAGTGGTCTTCCCAAAAGCGGATTTGACCGGACGCAATAACGAGGGTATCAAAAACGGCATCCCCATATGCAAACCCGCGGTTGTCAAAAGGGAGAACTTCGGTACCCCGGCACAGCTGGCCGTTGTAGTTTACGATCACCTTTGAACGCTGCGCCACTAGTGTCCAATGATTTGCTTCAACTCTTCAATTCGATTTTGCCAAAACAACCTCGATTCTTCGATTTCGTCTCTCGCTGCAAAATCTGTGACGATAAGGGAGATGTCTTTGGTCAATTCATCTAACTCAATGGCAAACTCCCAGTAAAAATCTGTACCCGCATCGCTTTCCCATTGAAACCGGATGCACTTTTCGTCGTGCTTCTTCAAGAGTTTTGCCGTTTCTGCTGCACCATTCCAAGAAAAGCTAAAATACCCGTTCTCGGGATTTACGTCGTCGGCAAACCATTCGCTCAATCCCGAAGGTGTGGCCAGATAATTAAATAACAATCTCGGAGATGTGTTGAGTATAAACTCCATTTCCAATTTCTCTTTCTCTGACATTTTGAGACTTTTCAACTCGGCAAGGTAGCCAATAGAATTCGATTTCAAAAAATTAATTTCTGCAAGCACTCGCTTTGGATTTTAGTTCGATCGGTTTATATTTGCCATTCCTTATGGCGTGGTAGCTCAGCCGGTTAGAGCGTCGGATTCATAACCCGGAGGTCGGGGGTTCAAGTCCCCCCCACGCTACGGCAATCGATGTACTCAGGCCGCCCGGATTCCCGCATTTTTTATGTCCAAACACCTCGATATGATAGCGTAGGCATCCGATCCCGAAAGCGAAAAAACGAATTTCTTTTTAACTGCTATGCACATACGAATACAAGAGATAAGACCCCTTTTCAAACGCCCCACAGAGACGAAAAATAACGCCCCCTTCAAATCGACTCAAAGGGACGAAAGCGAAAAAACAAATCCCGCTTTTCAAACCGCTACACAGGGACAAAAACAAAAAAGTCTCATTTTTCAAACTGAATCCCTCAGCGACAAATACCAAAAAATAAAGCTGGATTTTCAGATGCTCTATGTGATTGATGCCGCGATTGGGATACTATAGCTCCGCATGAACAAAAAAATAACTCCAGGTTTTAAACCCTTACAAAAGGACAAATGTCAAAAAATCACCTTGCATAGTTCGGGTGTGACAAACTCCAGAGCGGTATAGCCTATCGGGTGCTCGGCGCTCGATTCGTGTCGCTTTCATCTATCTGGAATGGGTTGGCAAAGCCCTGTGCTGGCTTTACCCATTCATAGAGACCAAGAACTCTTCATTACTTCTCGTGGAATGGATGCGATCGCGCAAAAACTCCATCGCTTCTACCGGGTTCATATCGGCTAGGTACTTGCGCAAGATCCACATGCGCTGTAGGGTGGATTCACCCAGGAGTAGGTCGTCCCGTCGTGTCCCAGAAGAGACCAAATCGATTGCGGGGAAGATCCGTCGGTTGGCAATTTTTCTGTCCAATTGCAGTTCCATGTTGCCGGTTCCTTTGAATTCTTCAAAGATGACTTCATCCATTTTTGATCCGGTGTCGATCAGGGCTGTCGCAATAATGCTGAGCGATCCGCCTCCTTCAATGTTGCGAGCTGCGCCAAAGAGGCGTTTGGGTTTGTGCAATGCGTTGGCATCGACGCCGCCGGATAACACCTTTCCAGAAGCTGGCGATACGGTATTGTAGGCACGTGCTAGACGGGTGATGGAATCCAAAAGGATGACGACATCATGACCGCTTTCTACCATTCGCTTTGCTTTTTCTAAGACGAAGTTGGCTACTTTTACGTGTTCCTGTGCTTCTTTGTCAAAGGTTGAAGCGATTACCTCACCCTTTACACTGCGTTGCATATCGGTTACCTCCTCGGGACGCTCATCGATAAGCAGCATAATCAGATATGTTTCGGGGTGGTTGTCGGTTATTGCATTGGCGATGTCCTTGAGCAATGTCGTTTTACCCGTCTTGGGTTGTGCCACAATCATACCGCGTTGCCCTTTGCCCAAAGGGGAAAACAAATCTATAATGCGTGTGGACAAAGTGTTTGTGGTATCTACCAAATTGAATTTTTCATTTGGGAAAAGCGGTGTTAAGTGCTCGAAGGCGATTCGGTCGCGGACGAGATCGGGTTTTCGGCCGTTGATTTGCCCTATCTTTACCAGTGGAAAATACTTTTCACCCTCCTTGGGGGGGCGAACCATACCTTCTACGGTATCTCCTGTTTTTAGGCTAAAAAGGCGGATTTGTGATTGCGACAAGTATATATCATCGGGCGAGGACAGGTAATTGTAGTCTGAAGAGCGCAAGAAACCATAACCGTCGGGTAGAATTTCTAAAACGCCTTCTGATTTGATGATCCCCTCGAATTCATAACCGTTGTTCAGATAGGGATTTTTATCTTCTTCGGCTCGCGTATGGGTCTGTTTGTTTTGCGGTTGATTGAGACGATAGTCTTTTTTATTATTTTGTCTTCTCTCACCACTTGGGTTTTCATTCTCTTGTCGTTGATCCGCTCTGTCGGTATGCTTGGCGTCTGAGTTATCAGCTCGCTTAACTCGTCGGTCCTGTT
>JBAJNK010000018.1:0-21619 GCA_036881805.1 Flavobacteriales bacterium | reverse complement strand
TTTGCTGGCGTTGTGCACCTATACCGGCTTTGTCTCTTGTATTAGCTTTGGCACCAAGCGCTATGATTTATATCGGTATGCGGAAGAACAAATTCCAGATAAAGACCATTATTCCTTCAGAGATATATCGATTAAAATCCCCGCTCACGCGGCTAATTATACCCGGTATAAGCACGCGAAAAAGGATGTGATTTCAGGGACCTTAATCATGCCGAAAGGCCCGTTCGATAAGGTGGTCGTCATCGTTCCGGGTTCGGGTTACGACAAGAGAAACTCTCATTTCTTACTCGCAGAAGCATTTTTAAGGGCCGGCATTGCCGTATTTAGATTCGATGACAGGGGCTTCCAGGTGACAGAGTTGCGGGATTTGAGGAGCGATTTATTCGCTTTTGTTTCCCGGCTGCGAAACACGCCCGAGCTAAAAGGTAAAAAGCTGGGGCTTCTCGGGCACAGCTTGGGCGGATTGGCTACCATAGATGTCTATCAAAAGCGCAAACCGGATGTGGATTTTCTCGTTCAATGGGCTACCCCGATAGAAAAGTATGGTGCCTTTTTTATATATCAACTCGTACAAGATTACTATGATCAGGCGCTGACAGCTGAGAAAATCAAAACAACAATTGACCTATGGGAATCGATCTGCTCGATAGTCGCAAAGAATTCAGATAAAAGCCAAATTGAGCTTTATAAAATACTTCATAAAGAATTAAAGAAAAAAGGTTATAAGAGAAGGGAATTCGGCTGGAGTATTGCATATCCAAATAACATAGATATACTCAAGACAAATTATGAATCGGTCTATCGGCATATCGGCATTCCCATGCTCTATATCATCGGGTCGAATGACCGACATGTAGATCCCAAAAGGAGTACCGAAATCTTAAAAAAATTTCACAACGACCATATCCAGACCGTAGTTATGAAGGGACTCAATCACAGTCTAAACGATATGGCGCCATTGAAACTCTCCGATATATACCGAATCGATCAAAAAGCCCGTGATACAATAATAAACTTTGTCCGATCGGTCGATTAAATCTCAGTTTAGCCGAAATAATTCTCTGACAGCTCACAAATAAGGCTTATTACGAGAATCCCATGATGCGATTTCCCTGCTATAGACAGGCTGATTTCAAAGATTGCGGGCCGACTTGTCTAAAGATAGTGGCCGCTCATTACAAGCGGATCATCCCCCTTGAATCGCTGCGGCGACTCAGTGAAAACACGCGGGCGGGGAGCAGCCTGTTGGGGATTAGCGATGCCGCTGAAAAAATAGGATTCCGAAGCATTGGCGCAAAATTATCCTTAGACAGCCTCAGAGCTATGTCTCTGCCTTGTATACTGCATTGGAATAAGAATCACTATGTGGTTTTATACCGCATTAAAAAGGGGGCTTTTTTCATCTCTGACCCGGCGCACGGCTTGCTGCAGTACAGTCAAAAAGAATTTTTAACCGCTTGGATCGGAGCAGAGGCCAGCGAAAAAACCGAGGAAGGCATCGCACTATTACTCGAGCCCACGCCGAAATTTTACGACACGGAACTCGATAACCGACCATCGAAGTTTGGTTTTTCCCTGTTGTCAAAATACGTGCTCAAATACAAAAATTTTCTCTGGCAACTCGTCATCGGCTTAACTGGGGCGAGCTTGCTTCAACTCATCTTTCCATTCTTGACCCAAAGCGTGGTCGATGTCGGGATCAAAAACCAGGATATTCATTTTATCTATCTCGTACTATTTGCGCAATTGGCGCTCTTTATCGGTCGGACTGCCATGGAAGTCGTCCGAAGCTGGATCTTGCTGCACCTGAGTACGCGCATCAATATCGCATTGGTTTCCGACTTTTTCATCAAGCTGATGAATCTACCTATCGCCTTTTTCGACACCCGAATGACCGGCGATATATTACAGCGCATCAACGACCACAGGCGAATCGAGGAATTACTGACGACTTCATCGCTGAGCGTGCTGTTTTCAATGGTAAACCTGCTGGTGTTTAGCGTGGTGCTGGTCTATTACAGCCCGATCATCTTTGGCGTCTTCGCCGTTGGAAGCCTGCTCTACTTCGCATGGATTGCCATCTTTCTCAAAAGGCGTAAAGATTTGGATTACAAGCGATTTTCGCAAGTGAGTCAGGAGCAGAGCAAGGTGATCGAGCTCATAACCGGCATGCAGGAAATCAAGTTGCACAATGCCCAGAAACAAAAGCGCTGGGGTTGGGAATTTTTACAGGCGAGACTGTTTAAAGTATCGATTCAAGGATTGCGCTTGGAACAGTACCAAAGCACGGGCTCCGCCTTTATCAATGAGCTCAAAAATATCTTGATAACAATCCTATCGGCCAAGCTGGTTATCGATGGCGAGATTACCCTGGGTATGATGCTCGCTACCAGCTACATGGTAGGGCAGCTCAATGCGCCCATAGCCCAACTCATCAACTTTATACGCGAGGTACAAGATGCTAAAATTTCCTTAGACCGACTCGCAGAGATCCACGACAAAGCAGATGAAGAATCATCGGAACAAGAACGCATCTCCGATATCGACACCCGTGCGGATTTCACCATCTCAAACCTATCCTTTCGCTACACCGGATCAGACCAAATGGTGTTGCAAAATTTAGATTTACGCATTCCGGCAAACAAAGTAACGGCAATGGTCGGCATCAGTGGCAGCGGCAAGACCACCTTAATGAAACTGCTCTTAAAGTTCTATGTTCCAAATGAAGGCCGAATAAAACTGGGCCATCACGACCTGAAGAACATATCGCAAAAAGCATGGCGAAATCACTGCGGTGCGGTCATGCAAGAAGGTTATATCTTCAACGACACCATCGCCAATAACATCGCGCTTGGAGCAGAACGCGTGGACAAACGAAGACTCGCATACTCGGTAGATATAGCCAATATAAGAGCGTTCATAGAAAGTCTACCCCTGTCATATAATACTCAAATCGGAATGGAAGGAGTGGGATTGAGTACCGGGCAAAAACAACGACTACTCATCGCACGAGCGGTGTATAAAAATCCGAATTTTTTGTTCTTTGATGAAGCTACTTCTGCCTTGGATGCGAATAACGAAAGGGTCATCATGCAGAATCTCGATGCATTCTTTGAAAACAAAACGGTTGTGGTGGTGGCACATCGATTGAGCACGGTTAAGCACGCACACCAAATTGTCGTACTGGATAAAGGGAAAATCACAGAGGTTGGAAACCACAGTGCATTGGTACGAAAAAAGGGAGATTACTACAATCTGATTAAAAATCAATTGGAGCTCGGTAAATAGAATGTTGCAAAAACTGGAAGACATAGAACTGCGAAGCGAAGAAGTCCAAGAAATACTGACCAAAGTCCCCCACTGGATGATACGTTGGGGAAACGTACTGTTTCTATCGCTCATCGTTTTGATACTGCTCGTCTCGTGGTTTGTCAAATACCCAGACATCATTCCCTCTGAAGCAGTGATCACCATGCGAATTCCACCTGAAAAAGAGTATGCCAAAACGAGTGGGAAATTAGAAGCCGTCTTGGTGAAAGACAAGCAAGAAGTAAAGGCTGATCAACCCTTGGCGATTATAGAAAATACCGCAAACTACAGGGACGTATATACATTAAAGTCCATGACAGACACCCTTAAAATCAATGATAAATCCTTTAGCCTCCAGGTAGATCGCTTGCCCGTATTGTCTCTCGGAGATATTGAGCCGCAGTACGCCCGCTTTGAAAACAGCTGTATCCAGTATGCGCTCAATGCGGAGCTACAACCCTTTTCAAACGAATCACGTGCCAACAGCTATGCCATCGCCGAGTTAAACAGGCAATTGCAGAGTCTATTATCCCAGCGAAACATAGACAAAACGGAATTAAAGCTCAAGCAAAGAGAGCTAGATAGAAGCAAAACCCTTTTTAAAGAAGGCGTGATCTCCGCTCAAGAATACGAGGACAAACAACTGGAATTCGCAGGGGTAAAACACAGCTACAAGGACTTGGAATCCGCCATTTCTCGGATGCGAGAATCCATCAGCGAGGCACATAAGACCGCTAAGGAAACCGAGATCAATCGGGTGAAGCGAGAAGTCACCCTGCTCAAAAGCGCGATCCAATCCCTCAACCATTTAAAAAAAGCCGTCGGAGATTGGGAGTACCGCTATGTTTTAAAATCGAGGATAAAAGGCAAGGTCTCCTTCTTAAACTATTGGAACAGCAACCAAACGGTCGACCGAGGAGATTTGGTCTTTACCATCATTCCAAGCGGAAACCCCTCATTTGTGGCCAAGCTCAAAACACCCATCCAAAACTCTGGAAAGATAAAAGTAGGCCAAAGCGTACATATCAAACTAAAAAATTATCCCGATACCGAATTCGGTGTATTAAAAGGCGAAGTAAAAAATATCTCACTCATTCCAGACAAAGAAGGCTGGTATCTCATAGATGTAGGGCTGCCGCAAAAACTGATAACTTCATATAATAAAGAAATAAATTTTAAGCCAGAAATGCGGGGAACTGCTGAAATCATCACCGCGGACATACGCTTGATCCAGCGCTTTTTCTATCGCTTTAAGGGGGTGCTAAAGCGATAGCTGATGGATGAGACCGCTGCGATTAGACGCCGATATCTCACCTTCGATCGGAATTCACCCAAGTGCAGCCCCCATTATACAAGCCTTTTTTTATTCGTTCCTATAGGTCTTTTGTCGCCGCTCGTAGAGTAAAGCCCCCAGTCTTTATATGTCTTAAACCGCCTTATGTTCTCTTTTTATCTCGTGGGGGCTAAATCAGCAGAGACAAAAGCCCTGTATTTTACTACTTTTAGACTAAGATCTGAGCACTTATCGGTAAGTTTGCAGATGTATAAAGTGTAAAAATGTTGCCGACAACCCAGAGTTTAGATCAATTTAACTCATATGAAAAAGCAAAGCGTACAAACTTTTATCGCTGCCAAACAAAAGGGTGAAAAACTAACCCTGCTCACCGCTTACGACTACGCTACCGCCAAAATATTCGATGAAGGGGGCATAGACGGCATACTGGTCGGCGACTCCTTGGGCATGGTGGTACTGGGGTATGAAAATACGCTACGCGTCACCTTGGCAGCGATGCTCCACCACACAAAGGCCGTGTCAAGGGGCCTAAAAAAGGCTTTGCTCATTGCGGATTTGCCTTTTATGTCGTACCAAACCGCCGTGTACGATGCCGTTAAAAATGCCGGCAAGCTGGTGCAGGAGGGCGGGGCGGAAAGCGTAAAATTGGAAGGGGCTTATGTCGAACAAATCAGAGCCATTGTAAAGGCGCAAATTCCAGTCATGGGGCATTTGGGGTTAACCCCCCAATCGGTACATGTATTGGGCGGTTACCGGGTGCAGGGAAAAACCGAATCAGAAGCCCAGCAATTGATCGACGATGCCAAGCGATTGGAAGATGCAGGTGTCTTTTCCATCGTATTGGAGGGCATTCCGGCTGCATTGGCCGCAGCGATAACGGAGTCGGTATCCATACCCACGATTGGGATTGGCGCCGGGCCGGGCTGCGACGGACAAATCCTGGTTTATCTGGATATGTTCAATATCCTTTCAGATCCCAAGCCCAAATTCGCAAAGACCTTTGCCGATGTGGGTCGATCGATGCGCGAAGGGGTTCAAAAATACAAGGAAGCGGTAAAGCGCGGAAAATTTCCGGACGATGCGCATTCCTATTGAGCATTTTCAGGCTTAAAACGGATTGGACAGATGCGCAGCTTTGAAAGAATTTGCGACTTACGCACTTTTTTGGGGCGACAGCGGCGCGCTGGCCTTCAAATCGGCTTGGTGCCCACCCTGGGTGCTTTGCACGAGGGACATGCTGCGCTGGTCGAAGCGGCGCGCCGGCAAAACGAGATGGTCGTGGTCAGTATTTTTGTCAACCCCACACAATTTGACAGCTCAACGGATTTCAAAACCTATCCGCGGGATTTCCAAAGCGATCTGGCCTTTTGTGAAAGACATGGGGTGGGTGTCGTCTTCCACCCTTCGGAGGCGGAGATGTATCCCGAGCCCCCTGGGACTCGAATCAGCGTCCCCGATCTGACGCGCCACCTCTGCGGAGCCAAGCGCCCCGGCCACTTTGAAGGGGTGGGGATACTCGTGAGCAAGTTGTTCAACATCGCACAACCGGATCGCGCCTACTTCGGTGAGAAAGACGCCCAACAGCTCGCCATCATCAAACGGATAGTCCGAGATTTGGATTTTCCCATTACCCTAGTCGGCGTGCCCACCGTGCGCGAGGCAGACGGATTGGCCATGAGCTCCCGAAATGCGCTGTTAAATCCCGAGCAGCGCCGAGCAGCCGCCATGCTAAACCAGCACTTGCAAAGCGCAAAACAGCTGTTGAAAAGTGGAGAAAAGGACTTGAAAAAGGTCAAAATCCACCTCATCGAAAGGATTCAAAGCGAATCGGCCGCAAAAATCGATTACGTAGAAATTGTGGATGCCGAAACCCTGCAACCCGCAAAGTCTGCGGATCGGTCTCTATTGATAGCTGCAGCCGTGTATTTCGGTGGGGTGCGCCTAATTGACAATTCTATTTGTAACTTTGTCAAAAAGGATGAGCCTTAGAACGAGTAACACATGGAATTGACCATTTTAAAATGCAAGATTCACGGTGCAACGGTTACCGAAGCCAATTTAAACTATATGGGGAGCATCACCATCGATGGCGATCTGATGGACAACTGCGGTCTTTTGGAATACGAAAAAGTGCAGGTGGTCAACAACAACAATGGCACTCGTATTGAAACCTACACGTTTCGCGGTGCGTCCAAGAGTGGAATCATTTGCCTAAACGGGGCTGCTGCCCGGCATTTTCAGCCCGGCGATCGCGTGATCATCATGGCCTACGCACAACTCACAGCCCGAGAAGCCAAAGCCCACCGCCCAGTCGTACTCATCGCAGGTGAAAAAAACACGGTGGAACAACTGGGGTATTACGAGCAAAACGGTATAATCGCCTGAGCTCAGCATCCGGCGATCACCCCATCGAGGGGTTTGCGTACTTTTTTCAGGGTTTGAAAAGAGTCATCCGTCGACCGGTAAACCACAGGCAATAGCAAAACGGATCGGATATCCGCTAGTGGTGAATGGTACCGGAATATTACATTTGCTTAGCGGCCGCCAGTTCTCGTAATACGCCTTTAGGAAGGGGCTGATAATAGGGGAGATTAGAAAAATTTTTCCAAAACGCATTTGAATAATTACTTCGTTTACCAAAACCAAACCACTTAGAGTAGCCCTTTTTATCAAAACGACTAACAAATTCTGTTTTGGTAACAAAAAATTCATGGATTGCTTCAATTTGTTGATAGTTCTTATCTTTTTTATGCTTAAATCTCAATTTCACTATTTCCTTGTGGTAAAGTAAACTTTTAAGATTCAAACCATCTACATTTTTGGTTTTGAAACAGGCTGTGGCATAGTGACTATCTATGCTGGAGTAATATCCAAATAACTTGCGTTCCTCAGGATTTTTTTCACTTATAAATGAAATTTCTAAACGACTTAGATTTTCACCAGGCTGTGAAGATACAACCCCTACAGTATCTCCCTCTTTAACTATGTAGTTTTTAAAACCATTTTTATCCGGTTTAAAAACACAGCCATTTTTTTTGAGATAATTTGTCGTCAAGCGTTTGTCTGGACGCGGAGGGCCAGCCATTAGGATTGATACCGTAACTGGTCTAGCCCTTTCATTGCGCTCACTTTTTTTATTCACGAGTAAGCGATAAGCGATCTTTTTGTTTTGAATTTTATTTTTAGACTTCAGGGGCAAGCAATAAGTAATCACGCCATCGGTATAGTATGTAAGGGCATCATTGTCGATTTGATAACTTCTATAAAAACCGTGTAGCTCGATGAATTTATAATTTGGTTTTTTCGCTTTTACGATAACTTCTCTTAGATGATAGGTACGAGGCGCTAATTCTATCTCTTTTGAAGATTTAAACGCCTCTTTTGAAATGATCAACTCATCATACGCAAAATGGTCAAAAGATACTTCGCTTTCATCCAATCCTTGTATTTGAGATATTTTTTCTTTATTTATAATGCCGTTGATGTCGGTTAACGCTACTAAATCTCCCTTTGAAGAATAGATTTCCACAAAAGCAATACCTTCTTTAGAATGAGAATCTACAACTTGAATTTGGGCATTAACTTTAAAAACTAGAAGAAATAATGGAATTGCTTTATATAAATTCTCATAATTCACAAATCCATTGTTTATCGACAGCCAACTATACAAATTCCAAAAATAGTAATTTTAGTATTGCCTTTTTTCCCATCTAAGACCCCTTCTACCCGTATTATTGTTATGCCTGGTGAAGCAGCACTTTTACTTTTCAATTCATAATTGAGTGTAAAATTTTCATTAGAGGCTTTTTGCGCTATAGTCGAAGTTTTAATTCCGGCTAATAGAACGAATACGAGTAAAAGCAATGAAAAAAGTATGTTTTTCTTTTGGCTTGATTTAACATATAGCATAATTATAAATATTTAAATTCTATCGCTATCCCGCAACGGGTTGGGAGCCACTCTCCACGATAGCCTTTCAGCTTCTACAGCTCATCCACTCCTCCCGATTCAATCTTCTATTTAAGCGAGTGATTTTTCTCGTTTTTAATTAAACCCTTATTTTCTTTTGGATCCGTGATTTTCTGCGCGGTGTTTCCATTAAACGGCTACCGACTAAGCAAGTAACGGAAGTAAGACTCCTTTACTCATATTGTGTCTAATTTTTGGTACGAGTTTACAAATATTATTTATACTATACAAATTATTTGTATGGAATTTAAATTCAAAGAGTCGTCGACTCGGTCCGGTGCAAAGCCTGCCATCGGACGCGCATCGATATGCGCATGGTTACAAACCGTCATCAAATTACCCGATTCCGATTTACCGATTTGGGTCTGCATGCCAAGGGGGGGGTCTTTCAATCGGGTCAAATCCCTCAGTGGCCCAGTGCCATCTCAGTTTTCCCATGCGATTCATCACAGGGGTCTTCAGACTGATTAAGCACGCTATATGTCGTATGTCGTCGACGGATCAATTGAGGCGTTTTTCAGCTCAGCAATCGATCGGGTCGGATCAGCAGATCGAAACACCGCGGTCCCCGCTACCAAAATATCTGCACCCGCAGCAAAGAGTGCCGCCGCGTGCTGCGCATGGACGCCCCCATCGACTTCTATCAAAGTCTTCGCATTTTTTCGGCGGATCAAATCCTTGGCCTTTTCAATTTTAGCGTATGTGTTTTCGATAAACCGCTGTCCGCCAAAACCGGGGTTTACACTCATAAGAAGCAATACATCCACATCGGCAATACTATCCGCCAAAAGGCTTACCGGTGTGTGGGGATTGAGCGCCACGCCGGCACGCATACCCAATTGGGCGATGCGTTGCAAACTGCGGTTCAAATGTATCGAAGCCTCGTAATGAATGGTTAAAATAGCCGCACCGGCTTTTTTAAACGCATCGAAATACCGTTCGGGTTGCACGATCATCAAATGCGTATCCAAAGGTTTCTCAGCGTGTTTTTTTATGGCTTGCACAACCGGGATGCCATAAGAAATATTCGGGACAAAAACGCCATCCATCACATCCAAATGAAACCAATCCGCCTCACTTCGGTTTACCAACTCGACTGCTGTTTTCAATTCGGCAAAATCAGCAGCGAGCATGGAGGTAGCGATCATTCTAGGCATTTCACATTTGTTTCAATCGCAAGCACCCCATCTCAACGATAGCAGTTCCCAAATTTTGTCGCTTATCACCCGAGATAAGACATTAAAATTTTACTTCTCGAGGTCTGTTTCAAGCGTCGGATCGCCTTTTCCTTAATTTGGCGCACCCGTTCGCGGGTCAAGTCAAAGGTTTCGCCGATCTCCTCCAATGTCATCGGATGCGCTTCATTCAAACCAAAGTACAAGCGAACCACATCTGCCTCCCGTTTCGTCAGGGTTTTCAGTGCACGCTGGATTTCTGTACGCAAGGACTCCAAAATTAAAACCTCATCTGGGTTTGGGGAATCGCCTGAACACAAGACATCGTACAAATTAGAATCCTCCCCCTCTACCAATGGCGCATCCATAGAGAGGTGGCGACCGCTATTCTTCATCGATTCCTTTACTTCAGTCTCAGTCATCTCCAGTTTTTCGCTGATCTCCTTGGCAGAAGGTGCGCGTTCGTGCGCCTGTTCCAGCGTCGCATAAGCCTTGTTGATCTTATTAATCGAACCGATTTTGTTCAGGGGCAGACGCACGATGCGAGATTGCTCTGCCAAGGCTTGCAAAATGGACTGGCGAATCCACCAAACGGCATACGATATAAATTTAAAGCCGCGCGTTTCATCAAAGCGTTGGGCGGCCTTGATCAAGCCCAAATTGCCTTCGTTGATCAAATCGGGTAGCGCCAAGCCTTGATTTTGATACTGCTTGGCTACGGATACGACAAAGCGCAGGTTTGCCTTGGTCAATTTTTCAAGGGCTATGTGGTCGCCCGCCTTAATCCGTTGGGCGAGTTCGACCTCTTGTTCGGCGGTAATCAGTTCAACCTTTCCAATTTCTTGCAAGTATTTATCGAGTGAAGCGGTCTCTCGATTGGTTACCTGCTTGGTAATTTTTAGCTGTCTCATTCAGTTTATATCATAGGGTTTGGGATTGTTACACTATGCATTTTGGGGTGGTTACAGCCGTTTCGCATTTGTACTAACACTCGGGCTTGGGGAGCAATACCTTTCTCGACAACCGCAGTTTTCCGCCGCGTTTTTCATCGAATCCGGTCAGTTTGACATCGATTTTATCCCCTTCTTCGAGCACATCTGCCACCTTATCCACACGTTTCCAATCCAATTCAGAAACGTGCAACAAGCCTTCGGTCTTTCTACCGATTTCTACAAAGGCACCATAAGGCATAACGCTTTTTACCGTACCCCTATACACTTGGCCGACTACAGGCTTAAATGCAATTCCCTTTACGATTTCTAAGGCTCGGTTGATTTGATCCCGGTCAAAGCCGGAAATTTCAACCACCCCTTTACCCTCGATTTCTTCGAGAGAAACCGCAGTACCCGTATCGGATTGAATGCCCTGTATGGTCTTTCCACCCGGCCCGATCACCGCACCGATAAACTCGGAATCGATTTCCATACGCGCCATTTTGGGAACGATTTCCTTATAATCCGGTCTCGGATGCGCAATGGCTTCGACCAATTTTTCAAGGATGTGCAGTCGACCCGTTTGGGCTTGTGCTAGGGCTTTTTCGATCATTTCATAAGACAAGCCTTTGACCTTAACGTCCATCTGACAAGCGGTAATACCCGCTGTGGTACCGGCGATCTTAAAGTCCATATCACCCAAATAGTCTTCATCGCCCAGAATATCGCTCAACACGGCCCAATGGCCTGATTCCGGATCGGTGATCAAACCCATAGCGATACCGGAGACGTGTTTTTTCAGCTGTACACCGGCATCCATCAGCGCCATCGTCCCAGCGCAAACCGTCGCCATAGAGCTCGAACCATTGGACTCCAAAATATCGGATACGACCCGAATCGTATAAGGAGAATCCGCTGGTATCACAGGGCGCAAAGCGCGTTGTGCCAGGTTGCCATGACCGATCTCCCTTCGAGAGGTCCCACGGATGGGGCGCACCTCCCCTGTCGAAAAGGGCGGAAAGTTGTAGTGCAGGTAAAACCGCTCGTCATCCTGGATCGCAATCCCATCGATGCGGTTGGCATCTAAGGAAGTGCCCAGGGTCACCGTTGTCAACGATTGGGTTTCACCCCGTGTGAACAGCGATGAGCCATGCGCTTGCGGGAGGACATCTGTCTCGCACCAAATGGGTCGAATATCCTGGGGCCGGCGGCCGTCCAAACGAATTCTTTCATCGAGGATCAAACTGCGAATCGCCGTCTTTTTGGATGCCTCAAAATAGGTGCCGATCAAAAATTTCTTTTCTTCCCGTTCTGCATCGGACAGGGTTTCTGTAAAGGCCTCGACTACGGCATCAAATCTATCGTTGCGCACCCGCTTGTCAAATTTTCCCTTGGCAATCTCATAGAATTTATCGCGAGAAAAATCGAAAATTCGTTTCTTAAATTCACCATCCAAAGGTGCTTTTTCGTATGCCCGGACTTGCTTTTTTCCGACTTTTTCCACCAGGCGAATCTGCATCTCAATCTGTTCTTTAATGGCTCGATGCGCCAGCTGAATGGCTTCGAGCATTTCCGATTCAGAAATCTCTTTCATCTCTCCTTCTACCATGATCACGCTATCCATCGAAGCGCCCACCACCAAGTCTACATCTGCGCCTTCGGTATCGCTGAGCTTGGGATTGATGGTATACACGGCATTTTTGCGAACGATGCGAACCTCGGAAACCGGTCCGTCAAAAGGAATGTCTGAAAGGGCGATGGCTGCAGAGGCAGCTAGGCCGGCCAAAGCTTCGGGCTGGGCAGCCGGATCGTAGGAGAGCAACTGAATCATCAGCTGTGTTTCATGGTGATAATCCTTTGGAAACAAGGGCCTCAATACGCGATCCACCAAACGCATGGTGAGTATCTCCTCCGTGGACGGGCGTCCTTCTCGTTTAAAAAACCCACCGGGAAAACGACCGGCAGCCGCATACTTTTCGCGGTAGTCAACCGTAAGGGGTAAAAACCCCACCCCTTCACTAACTTTCGTAGCAGAAACCACAGTGGCGAGCAGCATCGTACCCGCGAGACGGACGACGACTGCCCCATCGGCCTGTTTGGCCAGCTTTCCCGTTTCCAAACTCAGTTTTCTTCCGTCTTCCAGCGTGATTTCTGCTGTAAATATATTTGAGATCATATTAATACTATGCGGTTAAAAGAAGTTCGCGAAGTGCTTATTTTCTGATACCCAATTTCTCAATCAAGGTACGGTACTTTTCAATATCCTTATTTCGCAGGTAATCGAGCAAGCGCCTGCGCTTTCCCACCAAGCGAATAAGTGCTTTTTCGGTATTGTAATCGTTGCGGTTTCGCTTCAAATGTTCGGTCAAATGCGCAATCCGATGGGTAAACAGCGCAACCTGGCCTTCCGGAGCGCCCGTATCCTGTGCTGAAGCGCCGTACTCCTCGAAGATTTCTCTCTTTTTTTCCGGGGTTAGATACATTTCTAAATTATTTAATGTTAGGGATGTACGCTATGATCGGCGGCAAAGGTAAGGAATTTCCAAGCGCCCAAAGGGCTATTTTTTGGGATAGGTATAAACGAGTGCTAAAAAATCGCTTATCTTGCGCTTTAAGTCTCTGCGATGCACGATAAAATCGATGAAACCGTGCTCGAGCAAAAACCCTGAAGTCTGAAACCCTTCGGGTAGGTCGCGGCCGATGGTCTCCTTGATCACACGAGGCCCAGCAAATCCGATGAGCGCACCCGGCTCAGCGATATTGATATCGCCCAGCATGGCAAAAGAAGCCGTAACGCCGCCTGTGGTCGGATCGGTGAGCAAGGATATGTAGGGAATTTTCGATTCGGCCAGCTCCGCCAACTTGGCCGCGGTCTTGGCCATCTGCATCAGCGAAAAGGCGCCCTCCATCATGCGTGCGCCCCCCGATTTTGAAATGATCAGCAGTGGAATCCGGCGCATGATGGCATAATCTATAGACCGTGCAATTTTTTCACCGACGACCGACCCCATGCTGCCGCCGATAAAGCTGAAGTCCATAGCGGAAACCACCAGTGGTTTGCCATTGATTAGACCGGTAGCCACGCGCAAGGCGTCCCGTAAGCCAGTCTTCTTTTGCGATGCCCGCAGGCGTTCCGCATAGCGTTTCGCATCCTTAAAGTGCAAGATGTCTTTGGACTTGATCTCCGTAAAAAGCGTCTCGTATTTACCTCGGTCAAAGAGGATTTCAAAGTATTCTTCGCTGCCGATACGCACGTGGTAGCCGTCCTCGGGGCTGACGTAAAAATTCTCCTTGAGCTCTGGGGTATCCACAATTTTTCCGCTCGGCGTTTTGTACCACAACCCTTTGGGGGTATCCATCTTATCTTCGGTCGGCGTCTGAATCCCCTTCCGCTTTCTCCTAAACCAAGCCATATCTCACCGTTTCGTTACAAAGGCGCAGCAAAAACCGCCCGTCAACCCAGGGTATTGACGTTCTTTAAATCGGTAAAGCACTGTTCCAAGCGTTCACCAAAACGCTGCATACCGCTGCGCAACCACACACGTGGATCGTATTTCTTCTTGTTCGGTCGATCAGGACCTGTTGGGTTACCGATTTGCGATTTCAAATAGGCTGCATTTTCATGGAAGTAGTCGCGCACACCCGACATGAATGCATACTGCAAGTCGGTATCGATATTCATCTTTACAACCCCATAGCGGATGGCTTCGTGAATCTCATCTACCGTGGAACCCGATCCCCCGTGAAAGACGAAATGAACGGGCTTTGGACCGATTTTAAATCGCTCCTGAACCCGATTCTGTGAAGCGTTCAATATATCCGGACGCAGCTCGACATGGCCGGGCCTGTACACACCGTGCACATTTCCAAAAGCAGCTGCAATGGTGAATCGGTCGCTCACCTCACGCAGGGCGCCGTAAGCAAAAGCGACATCTTCAGGCCGGGTGTAGAGCTTGGATTCATCGGAACGGGAATGGGCTACACCGTCTTCCTCCCCACCGGTAACGCCCAACTCGATCTCCAAGGTCATGCCCATTTTGCTCATGCGCGCTAGGTAGCGTTTGCAAATTTCAATATTTTCTCCGATGGGCTCTTGGGATAAATCGAGCATATGGGAACTGAAGAGCGGCTCGCCATATTTTTTACAATGGCGCGCACCGGCATCCAACAAGCCATCTATCCAAGGCAGCAATTTTTTAGCGCAATGGTCGGTATGCAGGATGATCACGGCACCATAGGCTTCAGCCAAATCGCGAACGCAGTGGGCACCCGCTATTGCGCCCAGAACCGCAGCGCGTTGGTTGTCGTTAGCGAGTCCCCGACCCGCATTAAAAGCGGCTCCACCATTGGAAAATTGAATGATCATAGGTGAATTGACGCGAGCCGCGGTTTCGAGGCAGGCGTGAATCGAATCCGAACCGATTACATTGGCGGCAGGAAGCGCAAATTCGCCCGCTTTCGCACAGTGAAAAATCTCTTGAACCGTATCTCGTGTTGCGACACCGGGTTTAAATCGGCTCATATCTGCCATCTTATACCATTTCCTTTAGCCCCACCACACAGCAGACAAAAATACTACTTTTAGCTGATTAAAACGGATAACCCACACCAAAATGAATGGTGATATCTGAGAGTTTTAATTTATCCATGCACCATCGATCAGCGAGAGGAAACGATGGATCGTAAAATTTCCAGGCACCATCTAGGCGGATCAAAAAGAATCCAAAATCATAGCGCAAGCCTAAGCCACCTCCAATGCCGAGTTGTCGGTAAAACGAATCAAGGCGAAAAGCCGAATCAGCGCGATCTGCCCCGACCGATTCTCTATGTCTGTGCGTATCCCAAATGTTTCCCGCATCGATAAACAAAGCGCCTTTCCAAGGGTCCCATATATCGAAACGATATTCCAGACTGGTGGTCAGCTTGACGTTTCCCAAAGCATATGTACCCCGATTGCGCACCGCCGCTGGGCCCAACTCATACGCACGCCAAGCGCGCACATCGTTGCTGCCGCCGGCCAAGTAACTCTTGTCAAAAGGGATGAATTGGGAATTTCCATATGGATAGGCAACACCCATCAGCAGGCGCATGGCGAGATTCGATCGGTAGTTCAGCTTGACAAACTTTCGAAAATCCAAGTCCAGCTTAAGGTATTGCGCAATGGGCGCGTTTAAAACCCGATACGCGCCTCTTGAGTCCCGCTTCGCGTTTAAAATGGCTTGCAGTCCATTCAACAGATTGCCTGAAGATTCTACCTTTCCTTTGCAGTACCAGGGATTTTTCGCCTTTTTATTCAGCTGTTGGTCGTATGTAAAGGAATAAATCATCGAGCCGAAGAGAAAATCATCGGTGATACGAGATCGCCTAAATTTCATATCGAGATAATCCGTCACCAGCCCGGTAGAACCTGAAACAAAATCTGTATCCCCACTCGCTTTCTCAGCGATTCGATCGGGTTGTCCGCTCACATCGGGCTTATATCTCACATAAGCATCAGCGAGGCGTTGCACAACTAGCGCGTCATCTGGAAACAGTTTGTAATATTGATCCTTAGCGCTGTTGTAGACGTACTGAACATTGAAGAGCTCAAATTTATGGGTTACCAGCGGCTTGTGTTGCCACTGGTAATCCAAAATGCCGGTAAGCCGCCTCTTGCCCAAACCGATGTTGTTTTGCCGGCTCAAGCTCAGGCGCATATGGGTTTGCGGATTGATCTTCTTTTGGAACCGTCCTTCAGAATTCAAGAAGGGTATCCAGAAACGCGGGAAGGATAGATGAGCCTGAACGACCCCTTCAACAGCGTTTAAAAAGCGGTTCTTATCCTTATTTCCGGTCTTAACCCGACCCAATTTAATACTGCCGGAGAGCTGCAGATTCTCCGCACCGCCGAACACATTTCGGGAGAGCAGGCTCAAATTAACACTAGAGCTCAAACCGAAATAATTGGAAAAACTACCCTCTACGCCAGCGGTTATTCGATATTTGGGATATCGGGCGAGGTATATATCGGCAATCAGGCTTTGGGGTTTTGCCGAATCTTTTCGAATGTCGATACGGGTAGTAAAGTTCTGTAGGGAATTCAGGTGCGAATACGCATCATTTACAACGCTTTTCCGATATAAATCGCCAGGAGAAAAATCAATCGCATCGGTGATAGCCCTCGGACGGTAATAAAAAGTCGAATCAAAGGTGTATAAATAATAGCCTTTGTGGTAGCGGGTGTCTTTGGATACCGCGTCCCTATCGAAAGAATGGCCACTCACAAAGGCGTTTACTCGATCAAATGTATAGGGCTGAAAAGGCTTACGACTCAGGGAGTCCATCTCTCCGACCAGCGGATTTTTAATGGTGAGCGTCAATTTAGCCCTGTGGTTCAAATTATTGGTATCGACTAAAAACGCAATATGCGACTTATTAAAGTCGTAATAACCCGCATTGCGGTATATGTCGGTTAAACGCTCGCGTTCATCGACTAGATTCTCACGGCTGTATCGTTTGTGTGCGAGAATATGACTACTCGACTCGGCGGCTAGATATAGACTATCTAGGGCCGGCGTTTGAATATCTCGGCTCAGCGTATCGACTACATAGCCACTGTATTTGTCTACGTGGTATTTTACCCGAACCCTTTTTGCGCTGAATAACACCTCACTGCTGACTGTAGCATCAAAATAGCCTTGCGCAAATATATATCGTCTCAACCGTTCTTCGGCGCGTTTTGTCTGAATCGAGTCATAGATAACAGGGGGTTCACCTATGCGGTACAACCAGTAATTCCAATTAAACTTTCCCCTCTGCAACCGATTGCGATCGACAAGGGTATCCCGCTGTGCCTTTGTCTTGGGTATCGCCTTATCCCAAATGGGGAGAATCGAGTCATAAGCAGGGTTTATCAAATTGTATAGCTGTAGTTTAAGCCTTAGCAAACCGAACAATTTTTTATTGGGCTTTTGACTCAAAAGGTCTTCTAAATCGGTGTGCAATTTCCTTTTACCGTTGACGTAAACGGTATTTTTGACCAATAGATAGTCCCCTTTTTTCACCTTCTTCACCGGGCTACAAGACCAAAAAAAAGTTAGAAAAAGGAAGAAGAAGGGTACCTTTGCACGTGCGATAACAATCCAGAAAAACATATTGCAAATCCGCTACAAATATATGCCAACCCGCGCGCAATCCAAATCAATCGCGCCGGTCCACAGCGAGGAATACCGCTACACCGGCTCAGGGGAACCATCAAACACCAAACCTCGGTCGCATCCAGATGTTTTATCCGCTATTGGAAAAATCGGCCTTATTTTTTCCCTGTGCGCCGGTTTGAAAAGCGGGTATTTTTTGGTGTTTGTCTGCTGTGATTCGTCCTGAAAAAGCGACCTTATTTTTTGGTATCTGCGTCTGGGTTGCGGTTTAAAAAGTCGAGATTTTTTGTTCCTATTCGATATTTTGAAAGGCGGGGCATACTTTTTTGTTCTTGTCTCGTGAGCGGGTTTTAAAAAGCCAACCTTACGCTTTGTGTTTGTATGCCGGTTCAAAAGACGGGTGTTTTTTGGTTTTTCTCCTGTGTGGGTCGATTTAAACAGGGGGTGTTATAGGCGCTTTCGCAGCACTCGACAGACAGCGCATCTCAATCCATTATTTGGTAGCGATATAAAGTGTCGCCATTCCAAAATGGAATGGTTTCAGCTCGCAAGCGGAAAAACCACAAGACGAGATGATCGATCTCATCGCTTCTCCATCTGGAAACGCCGCTACCGACCTCGGTAAATAGCGGTATGCACGGCTGTCTTTGGAGGCATACCGGCCGATAGCCGGCACAATATGATGAAAATAAAAGTGGTACAGCTGCGCAATTGGAAAGCCCTTCGGCTTTGAAAACTCCAAGATAAAATTTTGTCCCCCGCTGCGGGTCACACGGCTCATCTCCTGTAGGCCCACTTGCAGATTTTCAAAATTGCGCACGCCAAAGGCTATGCTTAGGGCATCAAACCGCCCATCGCAAAAAGGCATGTTCTCAGCATCGCCCTGTATCAACCGTATTCGGTGCTGTAGTTTTTGGGCTTCGATCTTTTTTTGACCCCTGGCCAACATGCCGGCCGAGAGGTCTAGACCCGTGAGCTGTGCATGGGACTTTTTGGCAGCCATAATGGCCAAATCCGCCGTTCCAGTGGCCACGTCCAATATGCGGTTCGGCTGGTTTTTCAGCAAGCGCTCGATCAGCTTCTTCCGCCACCCAATATCGATGCCAGCGCTCATCAAGTGATTGAGGAAATCGTATCTCGGCGAAATGCGGTCAAACATATGCGCTATCTGTTGTTTTTTGCTCGCCTCACTCGGGTAGGGTGTAACGCTTTCAGACATAGAAATCCTTTCGATTCAGTGCGAAGATAGCAGTTTTATTACGGAATGACAGTATCCTTATCCCAAGTATCGAAAATGACACCCATCGTTCTAAAACACCAAAAGCCATATATAAATACCTCGAATCAGATGCGCAAAAGCCACACAATCGACAAAACCCCACAGTCCTATTTCATATCATCCGGCTGAACCACAGTTGAATCCTTTTTTTACCTTTGAAAAAATGGTCTATATCCAAATATGTTACGAGTTCCCTACATACGGGCACACAAAGCAGCGGTGATCGCAGGCTTGCAGAAGCGTCATTTCAGGCATTTGGAACTAATCGATCGAGTACTCGAAGGCGATGCACTGCGCAGAAAGACGCAAAGTGAATTGGACCGCATGGCAGCCAAATCCAATGCGTACTCGCGCGAGTTAGGTCGGTTGATTCAATCGGGGAAACAGGGGGCGGTCGAGTCGATTCGGCGGAAATCCGCCGACCTAAAGGCCGATATCAAAGCGCTACAGGCAAAATTAAACGATGTACAGCAAGCGATTCACCACATTTTACTGCAAATACCCAATATACCCCATCCCTCGGTCAAAGCGGGCCAAAGCGATGCCGACAACGAGGAGCTATCACGCCACGGCAGCATCCCGGAATTGGGTGAAGGCGCCTTGCCACACTGGGAGTTGGCTCCGCGGTATGGACTCTTCGATTTGAAAATGGGCGTCAAAGTGGCCGGTTCCGGGTTCCCGGTCTATCGAAATCAGGGCGCACGTCTACAGCGAATCCTGATCGAATACTGCTTGCAGAAAAATATAGCAGCCGGTTACACCGAGTACTTTTTACCCTACTTCGTCAATGAGACATCCGGCTACGGCACGGGACAGCTACCCGACAAAGAAGGGCAGATGTACCAAATCGAAAGAGATGGACTATACGCCATACCCACAGGCGAGGTATCGATGATGAACTGCTTCCGGGAGGTGATCTTAGACGAAGGAGAACTACCGATCAAAGCCACGGCGCATACGCCCTGTTTTCGGCGTGAGGCCGGCTCTTATGGCAAAGGGGTGCGCGGCCTGAATCGCTTGCACCAATTTGAAAAAGTAGAGATCGTTCAAATTACCAAACCCGAATATTCCGATCAGGCCTTAGATGAAATGGTCGCACAGGTGCAGCGCTTGATCGAAGACTTGGAACTGCCTTACCGCATCTTACGGCTCTGCGGCAGAGATATGGGCTTTACCACGAGCATGACCTACGATTTCGAGGTGTATGCAGCCGCTCAAAAACGCTGGCTCGAAGTGAGTTCCGTCTCCAATACCACAGATTTTCAAACCAACCGCCTGCGTTTGCGCTATCGAAACAGCGCAGGCCAAACCGCCCTGTGCCATGCGCTAAACGGAAGCGCCTTAGCCTTGGCACGGATTTATGCCGCTTTACTCGAAAACAACCAAACCGAACAGGGCATTGCACTGCCCCAAGCACTGGCGACATTTTCAGGAATGGAATTTCTAAAATAAAAGCAACCACCAACCGGCTTTTAAAAAGTCTTATATGACAACATCGATGCAATCTATACAGTGTGAAACAACGAGAAGTGCTTTTTAAAAGGAAAACAGGCATTAACTCATCGACAACGCGTACAGCTTATCGGACTACCACATAGTCATTTCTCAACTATCGCTTTTCCTTTTGTATGGGTACTTTCAGTACACTCTTGTATTTATCGTCATCCTCTGTTTCTACTACAAGGATAAGGTTATTGAATTCACCGGCGCCGTCTATACACCCCTTAATATCTTTATTCGATCGCAACTCACTTTCGGTAAAATAACCCTGAGTCCCCTGCATTAGGTGTATTTCCTTATTTGGATTTCGCAACAAATCATTCAAGTCATTCGGGCTATCCTCTACTGGGAAGGATGGAGTGCGGGAAAAAAAGTCCTCATTATCACCGCAATATATTGAAAACAGAACCTGTTCAGGAGGCGATTCACCTGTTTTAAATACAGCCCTAGCCCAAAAACTCATCGGAAACTTCGGCCCGGTTTTTAGAATAGGGCCCTCTTCCCTGTAAAATGCTGTGGTGCTTTCCACTTTAAACCGGCGTTTGACATCAAAAGTCCGGGTTTCGGTTTTCTCTTTTCCATACTGATCGGCTGCGGTAATAATCAGCCGGTGCGATCCCTTTGCATTGCTGGGCCGGTAGACATAGGGCATTTGCGATCCACCCTTGATTTCAGTAGGCGTTTCCGGCTCAATGTCCACAATTCGATCCGATTTCCGCCCTACTTTGTACGACCAGGTATAGGTTCGATCGACCGGATCGTCTTGGGGCGATACAATTTTAATCCAAATATAAGGTGTTTCTCCTACATTTAGCAGGCCGCCGTTTTGACCCCGACGGATCTCCAGGCTAAAATCAGGATGTTTAACTGCAATGGGGGGTATTTTAACGGATTGGGTTTGGTTGAATTCGTCGGTAAAGGTAAGGGTGAGATTGGCCGTGCCGGCTTCTTCAGGTACGAACGCCACTTCAAAATCGGTTTTGCCGCCAACGTCTATGGGCGCACCTTTGGCATAGCTCTTTCCA
>JBAJNK010000017.1:0-11352 GCA_036881805.1 Flavobacteriales bacterium | reverse complement strand
TGACACGATTTTAAAAGCATTATTTTAAACAAAAGTCAAGAAGTTTTTTAAAAAAAAATGAAAATAGAAACCGGTAAAAAACAGCTAGGCTGGCTAGACAAAAACGAGATGGCCGTAAGCCTCGGCATCACTCGGCAAACCTTTGACCGCTGGGGCGTTGTCCCTTTAGCAAAAAAAGGCCGGACAACCTGGTACGACGTGCGTTCAGTAGTTGAAAACAGGTTGACACACGCTCAAACCAAGGCCAACGCCATTACAAACAAGGAGGAAGGGATAGACTACGAAAAATATCGCTTAACACGTGCACAAGCAGACGGCCAAGAGCTGAAAAACGAGCTTGCACGAGGTGAAGTAGCTCCTGTTGAGCTACAAAGCCGTGTTTTAAGCAAGTGTATGGCTGAAGCCGGTGGAATATTGGACACTTTAATTCTAACGATAGCCCGAAAGCATCCAGAGTTATCTACCATGCAGAAGGAAAACATCAAAAGAGAAGTAGTAAAAGCACAGAACGCAATAGCAAACGGCCATAAACTTATAACGCAATTTTTAGATGAATATATCGAGAAGGCAACGTAAAACAATAGAAAAACAGGTCCGTCTAGGCTTGTCTGTCATGCATCGACCTACGCCAATGACGTGTACTGAATGGGCCGATGAGAATTATTACCTTTCCGCCGAGTCGGCATACATTGAAGGGCGGTGGCAGACATTGCCAGTTCAGCGGGCTATTCTTAACAGCTTCGGTAATGATGAAATAAGGGTTGTAAACTTAGTTAAATCTGCCCGTATAGGTTACTCGCAGATGCTGAAGGCGGCGGCCGGTTATCTTATTGAGCATAAAAAGCGAAACGGCATGATACTGCAACCAACAGACGCAGCCGCCAACAGCTTCATGAAAGCCCATATAGAAACGGCTTTAAGAGATGTTCCAGTATTAAAAGCGCTCTCACCTTGGCTGGGTAAAAAACACAGAAATAACACGCTTGAGGGCAAATTATTCAGCAATTGCCGCAACTTGTGGTGCCTGGGCGGAACATCGGCAAAGAATTACCGAGAAAAATCGCTTGACTTTATTATATACGACGAGCTGTCGGCATTTCCGGACGATATTGAAAAAGAAGGCGCACCCACTTTTCTAGGCGACAAGCGGCTAGAAGGTGCAGCTTACCCGAAATCTATACGAGGCAGTACGCCAAAGATAAAAGACCTGTGTCAGATAGAACGGGCCGCTAATGAATCTGAAGTAGAGTTATATTTTTATGTACCCTGCCCGCATTGCAAGAAAAAACAGACACTAAAATGGGGCGGAAAGTGTGACAAATTCGGCTTTAAATGGGAAACCGGAAAACCGGACACTGTTTACTACTTGTGTGAGCGCAGCGGATGCAAAATAAAACAACATGAAATACAAGCTAGTTTTGATACAGGAACCTGGCGTTGTAAAAAAACCGGAATACAAACGACAGACGGCTTGGAATATCTAGATAAGAATAATAAAACCGTAGAAACCCCAGAGTCTGTTACTTGGCATATATGGACAGCCTATAGCCCTTTTACCACCTGGTCTCGAATTGTTAAGGATTTTTTAAACGCAAAAAGCGACACAGGAAAGCTTAAAAGCTTTGTCAATACGACGCTGGGCGAGACGTGGGAGGAGAACACGGGTACAAAAATCGATCAGAACATGCTATACAGTCGGCGGGAATATTTCCCGGTTTACGATGGTAAAGTTGTCGTTCCTAACGGAGTCGTTTATATTACCATAGGAGGCGATACCCAAGACGACAGGTTCGAGTGGGAGGTTGTCGGCTGGGGAGCGAATGAAGAAAGCTGGTCATTGGATTATAAGAGCTTGTACGGCAATCTGACACAGCCGGAAATATGGAAAGCGCTGGCTGAAGCCTTGCAGAAAACATACACCAGAGAAGACGGCGCAGTAATGAACGCCGGGCTTGTTTGTTGGGATTCTGGCGGGCATTTTACTGACGAAGTTTACGCATTATCTAAAAAAATGGGCGTACGGTGGTTTATACCTACCAAGGGTGCCAGCCAAGCCGGTAAGCCGGTTGTGGAATTTCCCCGCCAACGCAATAAAAAAGGCGTGTATTTATCGTTTATAGGTACAGATAACGCTAAAGAAATAATATACCAGCGTCTTTCAATTATGCCGGAGCGTCAAGGGGTAGCGGCGTCCGGCTGCTGTCACTGGCCTATCAACGACGAGACGCACGGCGAAAGCTATTTCAATCAACTGACCGCCGAGCGAAAAACGCTAAAATTTATTGGCGGCAGACGTGTTTATACTTATATCTGTCCAAAAGGAAAGCGGAATGAAGCGCTTGATTGTCGTGTAGGTGCGTTTGTAGCTATGCGTATAGCACGGCAATATATGGGCATCAACCTGGACAGGCTAGCAGAAGAGCAAAAGCATAATATTGACAATAAAAAAGACAAGGCGTTGCCAGGTATAGAAGACTTCGGAAGGATGCTGGGCAGATAAAGCGGGGGCTAATATGGACGAATTCATAAAAGAGGCAAGAGACGCTAGGCATAAGTTAGTGCTAGGAAAATCAGCTCTTGTCGTACAAAGAGATGGCAGGCGAGTGCAGTATACCCCGGCAAGCTTACCAAGCCTCGATCGCTATATTGCCAAGCTTGAAAGCGAGGCAGGCAACAAAAAATTTACCCGCCATGCGACAAGAGTTCAATTTTAATGGCCAATATAAATATACTAGACGCACGTGGGCGACCTATTCCAAAAGCTACCTTTACTGGGGGTACTGAAGGTTTTGGCGGTGAGTTAGCACGCTGGACGCCTCCTTTGCAGATGGACGACGCCGCACTGTTGCCACATATGCAGGCAGGCAACGCAAGGGCCGACGACTTAACCCGCAATCATGGTATAGCGTCCGGCGGTGTACAGTTGCACGTCGATAACATTGTAGGCCATTATTTTAGATTAAGCGCCAAGCCGCTGTGGCGTCGTCTGGGTATTTCAGAAGCTGACGCTCGTTTATGGTCGGCGGACGTTGAAGCGGCTTTTTACGAGTACGCCGAGGACACTGTCAACTGCTGGATTGATGCAGAACAGCGTCGTACATTTACAATGATTATAAGAGAAGCAGTCGCCACGCACACCAGGTCCGGCGAGGCTATGGCGGTAGCAGAGTATGTAACACGACAAGGCACGCCTTTAAAAACTTGTGTAAAAATGATTAACCCCAACCGAGTAAGCAACCCCGGAGGCCTGCAAGCTAGCCGAGGTCTTAGGGGTGGCGTTAAATTAGACAAGCACGGCGCCTCTATTGGTTACTATATACGGGAACCCGAATATATAGGCGGCATGTTATACAACCCCCTGATTCTTAACGGCATCTCGGGCAACTGGCAGTACGTAAAAAAGAAGACACAGTGGGGGCGATTGCAGTTTTTACACGTTTTTGAACCGACCGGAGACGGTAACACACGGGGCACCAATCAATTTTTCAGTGTTATGAGTCGGTTGAAAATGCTAGACAGGTTTCAGACGGCACAATTGCAAAACGCCATTGTTAACGCTATGTACGCTGCAATAATTAAAACCGATCTAGGCGGCGACCAGGCCTTCGACATCATAAGCGGCGGCGACAACGGCGACCAGCGTTTAAAGTGCTATCTAAATACCATACAAAAATATCATGAGGCCGCTAAAATAAGTTTTAACGGCGTAAAAATCCCGCACTTAATGCCGGGCGAAGATTTGGACCTACTAACTCCTGGCAATTCGGCGCAAGGTTTCGCCGAATTTGAGTCGGCGATACTGCGGTACATTGCTGCGGGCTTGAACGTTAGCTACGAACAACTAGCCAGAGATTACAGTAAGACAAATTACAGTAGCGCACGGGCCTCTATGCTTGAAACTTGGCGCTATATGCTAGGGCGCCGAAAAGTGATCGCCAGCCGACTGGCTACAATGATTTACTCGCTAGTTTTAGAAGAATTGTTAGACAAAAAAATAGTTACACTGCCCAAAAAAAGCCGCTTTAGTTTTTATGAGGCTAGCGCCGCATGGTGTAACGCTAACTGGATAGGCTCGGGCCGCTCACAGATTGACGGATTGAAGGAAGTCAAGGAGGCTGTATTAAAAATCGAGCACGGCCTATCAACTTATGAAAAGGAACTTGCCAACATGGGCGAAGACTATCAAGAAATTTTTATGCAGCAGGTTAGGGAAACGAAAGAACGACAAGAGGCTGGCCTACCTCCACCTAGTTGGGTAAGAACTTTACAGTTAGACGAGCAAGAGGGCAGCAACAAAGATGAGTTATAAGACCTGCAACAACTACCCCAACCTAGCGGCACGAGCATTTAATCAGCCGCTACTAATGGAACCGGGGTACGCTCGTGTATTCTTTTCTTCATTGTCTGACCGTTTAGGCATTAAGCAGTTACAAGACGTCAATGGCCGTCTGCTTTGTAGCCAGAATATGCGTACAGAGGCCGAAGAATACGAAAACAGCAGAGAGAGCGTGCGCTCTTATCAGGTAATAAACGGCATTGCCATTTTACCCGTATCTGGAACGCTGGTGCACAAATACAGCTATATGCAGCCACATTCAGGTATGACAGGCTATAACGGCATAATTCAAAGGCTTAATGAAGCTGTTGCAGATCATGCGGTAGACGGTGTACTCCTGGATATTGATAGCCCTGGCGGAGAAGTGCTGGGCTGTTTTGATTGTACAGATATAATACACGCACTTGGCCAAATAAAACCAGTCGCAGCGCTTTGTTATGACATGAACTGTAGCGCAGCTATGGCTATAGCATCCGCTACGGGTAGAAGGTATATAACACAGACAGGAGTAGCCGGGAGTGTTGGTGTACTGCTGGCGCATTGTAGTCACGAGAAAGCACTAGAAGAAGAGGGGCTCAAGGTTACTTTAATTCATTCAGGCGCGCATAAAGTAGACGGCAATCCATACTTTAATTTAAAGGCTGATGTCGTTAAGGAGTTTCAAGAGCAGGTGGACAAAACTCGCTTAATGTTTGCGGAAAAGGTGGCCAAGTACATGAGAATGGGCGTACAAGATATACTAAATACAGAGGCTGCGACCTATACTGGACAAGACGCTATTAAAATCGGCCTGGCCGACGAACTGGTAAACGGTTTTGAGGCGGTTAACGTTTTCCGAGAATATGTAACAACACAACATAAAAACACAGCTATGGGGGCTGAAATGGGCAGGAAAGAACAATACGAAGATCAAGAGACGCTCACAAAAGAGCAGGCGGAAAAGGTCGCAGCAGAACTGGTCACAGCAGAGCGTGAGCGAATTAAAAGTATTACTACATGCAAGGAGGCAGAAGGGCGTAGGGCTATGGCTGAACACCTTGCTTTCAATACTGACTTAAGCGTTGACAGTGCTAAGAGCCTACTAAATACAGCACCACAAGAAAAACAACAACAAGATAGCAACCCATTGCTTGACGCTGCTATGAATGCAACGCATAAGCCGGTAGTAAGCTCAGACGCCGACTACGAGCAAGTAAGCGGCGATGACGCTGTTATAGAGCAAGCGTTAAGCGCATATAGCACGATTACAGGAATCAAGCACGGAGAGTAAAAAAAATGGCTTTTGATGAGTATAAATATACGACGCCGTTTACCGGTTCAGATGTCGCCTACACAACTAGCGCTACTGTTGCAGCGGGTGAGAAGTTTGAAAAGTTGACACCGCTTGGGCAGGTGGAGACGACGGGAGAATTAAAGGCGTATAACCCTACAGCTACCGACGGAACAAACAAAGCCGTTTTTATGTCTGCCTATGACATAGACGCCACTAACGGAGCTGAAGTCGTAGCCGTTTACAAGTGCGGTACTTTTAACTCGCATATGATTAACTGGCCAAAAAGTACAACCGCAGCACAAAAGGCTACCGCATTTACCGGTACCCCTATCAGTCACCAGACGCCTATTAACGACTAAGGAAAAAAGACAATGGAACCATTATCTACTTATGCCATGCTTGGCATTATGCGACAGTTACAGCCTTTTAGCTCGTTTTTTCTGGATATGTTTTTTCCGAGAATGTACACATTTTCGACCGAAGAAATTATGTTTGACAAAATTGTAAGGGATGTAACGCTAGCGCCGTTTGTCTCGCCTGTTATTGAAGGAAAGGTAAGGAAAAAAGAGGGCGGCAAGCTGGCGCACTTTAAGCCCGCTTACGTTAAACCCAAAGATATTGTACTGCCTGAAATGTTACTACAACGTCGTCCGGGCGAACCTTTGGGTGGCAATCTTTCACCAGAACAACGCCGTCTAGCTGTTGTGGCTCAGTTACTGGACGAGCAGAACAAGCAAATTGTTCACCGTGAGGAATGGATGGCCGCCAAAATACTAACGACGGGGAAAGTTGTTGTAGAGGGCGATCAATACGAAAAACAGGAAGTAGACTACGGCCGACATGTAAAAAATACTATTACTGTCGCCGGAAAGGCCAAGTGGGATGCACTAGACAAGGAATCAAGAAAACCTATCGACGACTTAGAAGACTGGTCAGAACTTTGTACGGGTGTCTGTGACACAGTCATTATGGGGCGCAAAGCGTGGCGAGCCTTTGTCGCTTTTGATTCTGTGCAAACACTACTAGATACACGACGCGGCTCTCTATCCAATGCGGAAACAGGTCCATCACAAGTACGCACAGCTCAGTTTAAAGGCGTCGTCGGTAGCTTAAAAATTTACGTTTATAACGGCAAATACAAGGACGAACTACGACAAGATCAAGACTACATGCCAGCCGGTGGTGTTCTTTTGGGTAACAGTTCTTATAATGGTATTCGAGCTTACGGCGCTATCTTGGACGCAGAAGCGGCCGCACAAGGTGTGGTAGAGGCTAGCCGCTATCCGAAGAACTGGTTCAATAGAGATCCCGGTGTCGAGTATTTAATGACACAGTCGGCACCGCTGCCCATTATTCCCGACCCTGATGCTTTTGTTTATTCTCAAGTAGTAGACAATGCGTAAACGTTAGCCTAGGTAATGTTATGACGGAAGAAAAAAAACAAGAAGACGACAACAGCAAGCCTAAAAAGCCTAAAAAGCCTAAAAAGCTTGAAAAGCCTGAAAAGCCTGAAAAGCCTGAAAAGATTGCTGTAGTAAAAGCCTTAGCAACGCTTCAAGTTATTATTGATAACAAAGTGTTTCTTATTGAACGGGATGAAGGCTTCAATATGTCAGCCAAAGAGGCAGCCGAACTTGTAGAAAATGGCCTAGCAGTCGTTATTCATGAATGAGTTCGAGAAACTTTCCGCAGAAATGGACAATATTATAATGGACACAGTCGGCACAGAAGTACGACTACCCAACAATATTACCATTCGTGGGGAGTTTTTTATACCAACGGAGGAAGGACACCTACAGCGGCTTCAGCTTGACGCAGCTCAGCCGGTTGTTACTGTTTTTGACAGTGACGCTCGTAAAATTGTTGTAAATGACGTGTTAATTATTAATAACACACCATTCAAAGCGCTCAAAAAATTGCCAGACGGTGGCGGGCTTACTGTTGTTTACTTGACGACAAAAACGTCAGCAAAAGCTAAGGATTGGCTATGAGTTATGACTTAAAACTTGAAATAGAAGACAGTGCGGCACTAGATGAGATAAAGCATAAGCCCGGCCAGCTTGCGAAAGCCTTGCAGCGTGCCGTACGTAAGACACATAAATGGCTACAACGCCAAATAATAACAGGGATAGCCAAAGAGATACTAGTCGGACAAAAACACGTCAAGCCCCGTATTTATTCAGATTTTGACAATAAAACACTGACTGGGAAAGTTTGGGTAGGTTTGAACCCTATATCAGCCAGAAGAGCAGGGGAACCAAGACAGACAAGCCTAGGAGCGAAGGCTGGTAAGTATTTTTTTCCCGGTGCCTTTGTCGTACGTATTAAGAACGGCCCGGCCAATGTTTTCAAAAGAGTAGGAAGAGAGCGTCTACCCATTAAGCGAGAAATGATAGATATTGACGTACCAGGGCGTCTAGTATTGCATCGCCTTGAGAATCAAGTAAAACAATACTTCAATAGACGTTTAAATGAAGAGATAAATTATGCACTAAACGTTGAGACCGCTAAATGATAAACACGTTGACTGAAGTGTATGCGGCGATCGTTGGCCGCTTGCGTGAAAAGTTTAATAACAAAGTTGACCTTATAGAAGTCTATAGCCCACTGAGTCCGACGCCTGAAGTTGTGGCGATGTTGCTGGCATTGGAAAACATGGCTATAGAGCAAAGCGCCGGGGATGGTCGTGTGTGCGCTTTGTGTGACTTTTCGATCAGTGCGTTACTACCGGTTACCGGGTACTCGCTTGAGCAGGTAAGCGTAGCGGCGTCCAATTATGCGGCAGCGTTGCTCCAGTTTATTTATAATAATAAATGGGGATTAGGTAAAGATATCGGCTTGCCGGAAAGTATAAGTGCACAGCCTGCTTTATTTGAACCAGGACACACGGGGTACGAGTCCTGGCGGATAACCTGGGGGCAGTCTGTTTATTTAGGCCAATATGACAAAGGCGTTAATTTTTTGCCGGACATTGTTAAATACAACGCTAGCCCGGAAAGGGGCAAAAAGCATAAAGACAACTATGTACGAATATAATCTAGTAGAGCTGGCTCGCAAACTGTCCAATATTATAAAGCCGGGTACGGTGCAAGAAGCCGATTATAAAAAAGCCAGATTAAAAGTAAAGGCTGGCGAGCTTTTAACAGCCTGGCTACCCTGGTTGACGACTAGAGCAGGAAACAATAAAACATGGTGGGCGCCAGAGGTGGGCGAGCAAGTGCTACTATTATGCCCGGATGGCAATCCGGCGCAGGCCTGGATACTGCCCGCAGGATTTACACAAGATCACGCAGCGCCGGAAACGAAGCCGGAGTGCACTGTCATGCAATTTAAAGACGGCGCAAGCATTCGTTACGACACGAAGGCGCATAAGCTTGACATTATTCTGCCTGCTGATGGAGCTTTTACAATTGACAGCCCGGCGGGCGTGATTATAAAAAAAGATTTAACCGTTAAGGGGAATATAAAAACACAAGGCAACGTTAAAACAACCGGCGATATAGAAACAAAAGGCAGCGTCAAAGCGTCCGGCGATATTGGCACGCAAGGGAGTATTAAAGCGTCCGGCGATATAACAGACAGTACTCGCTCAATGAGCGCCGACCGCCTTATCTTTAATACTCATACGCATCCGGCAAACGGCGCACCACCTGCAACCCAGCAATAACAAAATATTTTTTTTATGAATGGTATTAATGCGACAACAGGCAAGCAATTATCAGGTATTAAACATTTACGACAAAGTGTTATTGATATTCTTATAACCCCGTTGGGTTCTCGTGTCATGCGGCCTGAGTATGGTTCAAAATTGTTTGAATTAGTAGACACACCTGTCAATAAATCGTGGTTTATAGAGTGTTACGCTGCTGTCGCTGAAGCGCTTGACAAGTGGGAAAAGCGGCTAAAACTGACTCGTATTAGCGTTGTGGCCGTTACAGCTGGTCGGCCTATTATAAATATTTACGGCATATACATACCAAGCAGAGAACACATAAAGCTAGAGGGCCTGGCCATATGAGTGTAAGCAATATTGATTTATCGCAATTACCAGCGCCGGATATTGTAGAAACTCTTGACTATGAAAACATACTTGACGCCATGCTTAAAGACGTACGAAAGCGGGCGCCAGAGTTTAACGCACTAGTTGAAAGTGATCCGGCCTACAAGCTGTTAGAGGTTGCCGCCTATCGTGAAGTGTTGCTCCGTTCTCGTATTAATCAGGCCGCCAGGGCTGTCATGTTACCGTATGCTCGGGGGGCTGATCTTGATAATCTGGGGGCATTATATCGCACAACACGCCATACAATAAAACCGGCAGACAATACCAAAACGCCACCGGTACCCGCTGTGTTTGAAAGCGATAAAGATTATAGACGACGCTTGTATTTAGCCTGGGAGGGGCTAAGCAATGCAGGCACGAGAGACAGTTATACCTATCATGCGTTAAAATCCTTGTCCAGTATTCAGGATGCAACCGCCAGCAGTCCTGAAAAGGGCAAAGTACTTATAACTGTATTATCAAGAACAGCGCCAGGAACCGTCAGCGCAGAACAATTAGCGACTGTTAACGCATACATGCAAAAGCCGGAAATAAGACAAGTCACTGACCTGGTAACGATAGAAAGCGCTAAAATTATCAACTATAAAATAAACGCTACGCTACATGTATTGCCCGGACCTGGTGCTAACATTATAAAGAAGACGGCAGAAAAAGAGCTGGGGCTATACGTTGAAGAAAGGCGACTAATAGGGCAAATTATTCCAGTCTCTGGAATTTACCGTATTTTACAACAAGAAGGCGTTGTACGTGTTGATCTGGAAAGCCCGACAGCAGATATAAAACCCAAAAAAAATGAAGCCGGATATTGTTCGGCCATTGCTTTGAAGTTGGCAAGTCATGACAGCTAAAAAAGATAAACTTATGCCGCCGTCGGCAACGCCACAAGAAAACGCATTGTCTAATACAATCGCCGAGCGATTTAAAAGTCTACCTGTTGATATAAAAAAGCTGTGGAATATTAAAGAGTGCCCGGCGTCGTTTTTATCTGTTCTAGCTTGGTCGTTAAAGACTGACATATGGGACGAGGCCTGGACAGAGCGGCAGAAGCGCAGTGTGTGCGCCTTTTCACCTAATCAACACGCCATAAAAGGCAGCCGTAAATCATTGGAGCAAGTTGCCGAACCAATTGGCGGCCATGCGGCTATAAAAGAATGGTGGGAACAAAGCCCGCCGGAAGAGCCGTATACATTTAGAATAACAGTAGCATCTAGCGCAAAAGCCGGTACCGATATCCAGCGCCAGAAAGTAATACAAAAGTTGCTAGACATCGTTACCCCGTTAAGAAGCCGTTATATATTAGACATTGGTACAGACTTTAACAGCGATCTTTTTTTAAAATCCTTTGCGCAGTCTGCTAAATTTTCAAGCAAGGCGTTTTGTTATCCTTTAAACCTTAAAGCAGACTTTAAGGGCGATCTATTTTTAAAATCCTTTACACAGTCTGCTAAAGTTTCAAGCAAGGCGTTTTATTATCATTTAAACCTTAAAGCAGAATTTAAAAGCGATCTATTTTTAAAATCCTTTACACAAGTCGCCAAATTTTCAAGGAAAACATTTTAAACCATGCCTGTTATTATCGAGAAAAATGCGCTTGACGCTCTTAAAAATGCAGATGCTACCGGGCTAAAAGCGTCCAAGCTAGTCAAGGTTGAGTTATGGGACAATAACCGATTAATAAAAGAG
>JBAJNK010000016.1:0-5101 GCA_036881805.1 Flavobacteriales bacterium | reverse complement strand
GTGTGTGAAAATAAAGATGATGGCAGCGAGTACTACTTCTACGTGTGTTTCTTGTGCCGTGTTTAAAAGGGTTTTAAGCAAATACCTCTGTGTTTGCTGCAAAAGGGGTCCCAAGGACGAGAGAGATGACAAAGTAAATACTGGAAATTTGAGTGGAAACGAAGTAAATGTGACTTGTTGTGGAGGCAAGACCGTTAACGTGCAAGAACCTAAAAGCTACACGGGAGAATCGCATCTCGTAAAAATGACCGACATTTTGAATTCCGGATTGGATCATTACGGACGAGATACGCAAGAGTTGGCGTACGAGAGGACGACATTTCTGTGAAGGACCGGAGTGGGCACGTCATGCTTGAATGACCAAGTGTCAACAAAAATCAATTCACTCCTTTGCGCGTGTTTTAGTTTGACTTTCTTGTAAGAGAAAAACTATCTTTAACGACAAATAGCAAAATCTCTAAACAAAAACAAAAGGACAAGAGACAAGAGAGTATGGATCGAAAAGACTGTGTTTTTCTTCGTCGATTCCTGTGTAATAATAACACCATATCTAGAACTAGCCGTTGTTCCGACCAAGATGCATGACCGTTTGCAGGAGAAAATAAAAGGAGGAATTGTTGCGTTGCTTTGAACGTTGTTTATAAATAGCGTAATTCTGTGTCAGTAAAGATTTTATCACAAAAAAAATATGAGTGGTGTTAAAGGTGATTTATTCGTACCAAAGAAGAAGAAAGATGCGTTTTTGGAAAAGTTATTTACCGATCCAAAAAGCAGTGTTGTTGCCTTTTCTTCGCCACAAAAGGTATACGAATACATAAAGAGTCTTGGAATTAAGAATTTCACTCTAGCCGAAGTTAAAGCATTTGAGAAGAATAGAGTTCGAGAAAATCAATTATTAAGAAAACGAACGGATAAGGTAAAAAAAAGATTGCCCACAATAGCTTACGGGCTGGACGATCTCTTTCAGTTGGACCTCGTTGACATGCACGACGGAAAATTTGTCTTGTCTAAGATAGACGTATTGAGTAAAAAGGGAGATTGCATAGCCCTGCCAAACAAGAGTGCTTCTGCCGTACTGCAAGGCATAAAACAGTTGATCTTTAGAAACGGAGGTGTGTTTCCTAATAAAGTTCAAACAGATGAAGGAAAAGAATTTTTCAACGCCACCGTTCAAAAATATTTCAAAGATAACGAAGTCAATCATTTCCACAGTTTTTCTGAACTCAAATCTACCGTTGTCGAACGATATAATTCCACGTGGCAAAAGATGTACTACAAATACAAACAGAGGTATCCTAACGTGAAAAGGCAAGAATTGTTGGATTGGGTAGTGAGAAATTACAACGCCCAACCGCATTCCGCCATAGGAAATCTCGCACCTTCGGAAGTTGACGTGGATGTTGCCAATGCATTGGTCAAAGTGCAGTTAGATGCCAGAGAAAGAGTCAGAGATGCATTTGCTGCGAATTCGGTAGCCGGAAGAAAGCAGAATAGAGTAAAAAGGATTGCGTTTGCCTTGAAACAGGGCGATCGCGTACGGATCACAAGAGAACGCGGCGTTTTTTTCAAGAGTTACAAAGGAACTTTTACAGAGGAAGTATTTGTTGTGGACAAGGCATTTGTCAAGCCTTCTGTCCCAGACGTGCCTCTTTACAAACTGCGCGACTTGTTGGGAGAAGAAATAAAAGGAATATTTTACGAGAATCAATTGCAAAAAGTGCTCAAACCGGAAAAAGAAGTCATTGAAAAAATCGTACGCCGAAATCCAAAGTTGGGTTACTTGGTGACATTGCAGAACTATCCGAAAGAATTCACAAAGTGGTTAACCAGGAAAGAGATCAGAGAAAAATACAATGTCGGACCAAAAATTCGGACTAGATTTTAAACATCACGCCTTGGATGACGATTTTACCTTTACTGCCCCTTCTAACGATCGTGATAACGAGCGACTTGGAAAAAGCATACGCTCTCACTACAGGTGTAATCTTCCCGGTTGGATGAATTTTGAAAGAGATACTGCGGAAGGCGGAGAGGCTTGGAACGTATCTTTGTACAAAATAATAATAAACAATTTTCAGCAAAATTCGTGTACCGTCAGGGTGGAGACCGTATCCACCGGGCAGAAAAGATTGGAATTATCGATACCACCGTATCACTATAGAGACCGATGCGAAGTTTTCAAAGAATTTTTCGATCTCTTGGAAAAGCATCCACTGGAAACCGAGACGCGTACAGGAAATTTTCGCTTTAGAGCGAGATATACGCATTACAATAAGCACCACACGGTGTTCAGTTTCATGGACGAGAACGATCAAGGAAGCGACCCCGTTTGCAGAATTTTGAGATCTACGAGACTGACTTTGAAAGAAATTTTCGATCTCTTTTCTCGCGAATCTAGGGAATATTCGATTTTTTTTCATATTCCAGTGAAAGAGGGATTTGAAGTTTCTCCTCTGACACCCTATTTTGAAAAGACTTCTACCTTTCGCAGAGGGTCTTTTCAGGGAACTTTACCGGATTATAGCGGAGAGGGGGTGAGAAGGATGCAGACGATGGACGATGGAGATTTTGCCACAGATAGGACTTTCATATTTTCCAAAGATTTGGGAAAGTTGTTAGGTTTACACGAATTCGACAAAATCTACGTTCAAGATGCCAATTTGACACTTACCGATTACGAGGACAGATACGAGATTCACTTCGCTAACTCCAATACATACGCAGTGTTGAGACAGGAATATTACGACAACGATTATTACGATTCACTGCTGTCCGTGGGAAAGAGCACTCTCGTGCAATTCGTTCCAGAAGCAGAATATCTTACTTTTGTCGTGGCAGACGATCACGTAATCAATTTAGTTAACAAGGACGACTTTGTCGTGTGGAGTTTTTCGGGTTTGAACACTTTAAGCAAGTCTCTTTTCTACGACGGAAGCGATTACGTCGACAGAAGCGAAAGTAGAAATTTATCGCTGTTCTTACCTAACCTTAATCTCGAAGACTACACTTACCAGAGTGTACCGAAGAAACGTAAGTTTGGAGAAAACGAAAGAGAAACGCGAGTTTCGTCAGTCTTGGAAGGACTCATTCACCCAATGATTCATTTAGGAGAAGACAAGAAGATCGTGGAATTTTTTCCCGAGCAGAACAGGCATATAAAACGAATTGCGCCCATGAAGACGAAGACTTTAGAAGTGAAGCTTCGTGATTTGGAAAACGACAGAGAACCCATTTTTTGGACGGGAGTAGTCATACCGGTATTCAAGTTCACCAAGGGTAATCAAGACTGGCAATTGTATAGAGATTGAACGATTCAAAATGTCCAATGCTTTCGACAGACCAGATCACTTTCTTTTCAACGACGTTACCGACGATGCTGGAAAAATTCACGTGAAGAGAGCAAGGCCGATGAAATTGAATCACCATTACGAATTGGCCGTGACCAATTGTAACGTGGACCTATCCACCTTGTTGAACATTTACGAAAACGAGTTGGATTTTTTAGTAGACGGCGTCCACAGATTTCTTCCTCCGTGTTTGGTGAGAACTGTATTCGATCTTTTATCGAACATGAACATCATGTTAAGAGAAACGGACTGGAATGTAGAATTGAGAGAAGGATGGAACATAGGAGTCTTGCGTGGAAAGGCCGGCAAAAATATTACAATTCCTCAAAGAGTCGCTTCTTCGCTAGGCATTCTAGACAAACGTAATCAACTGAGTAGCTTCTTTTTGCAAGTGAACAGTTCCGGTTACACTTTCGAGATGACGCCCTTACCTAGTAGTAGCACAGAGAACACTCACGTGTTGATCAAGTGCGAAGACGGGAACGAAATCGTTCAATTACCGGCCCCACGACAGAGGATCATTTGGCAACAGATTTCTCCGAATTCGTTTGCATGTTTTCACATTGACACAGATCTCGCCAGATCGGAATTCGTAGGTCGAGAATTGACCGAAACCGTGGCAATCGTACCTTTTGATCCGTATTCTGATCAAGACGCGGTGGTTTATATTCCGCCAAAATTAGATTGGAGACGAGTAGCAAAAACTGATTTTAAGGAGTGTTTTATCAGATTCGCTACTTCTTCTGGAAGGCCTTTGATCGGAGTAAAGGCACAAGTACATGTGAGCATTCGTAGAAAGCATATTGGTTGATAGAAAAAAAGTAGAAATTAAGCCACCAAAAAACTATGCCTGTTCCTAAAACCGGTGGATATTTATCAAGGCCTATAGGCACAATACCTTCACAACTCGGATACGGTGCTTATTCTAGCGGGAAAGATCCTTATCAAGAAGGGGGTGCGAAAAGGCGACGAAAAACCAATTGGAGCACTAGAAAACGCAAGAAAACGACTTCCGAGTTGGCCGGAACAGTTCGAAGACGCAAAAGAGAAAATATTCACCAAAAGTATTCTCGATACATCTTACACGGAAAGAATGCAGGTCAACTACGTCAAGAGTACGCACGGCCTAGTACGAGAAAGCAGACAGGTGGTTTTTGGGGAGCTGCTGCAAGAACCGCTTTAGAATTGGCTCCAGTTCTGTTGACTGCTATAACCCAGCGAGGCAATGGTCAGCGAGGCGGTGGAAAAGTTTCCAAGTTAACAAAGAGCATGTTTGGTAAAGTCAAGACCGCTTTTCGAGATCCCAGAGTGAAAGCCGTTACCGCCAATCTGTTAGAAAAGGGAATATCGAAAGGTATACATAAAATCGGCGGACTGGCCATGAAACAAAAGCATCTTTCAAAAATACTCACACCTTCTCTCGTCGACAAAGCCGCAAAAATGGGATCGAAAAAGGCTACCAAAATGCTTATGAACAAGCTCGCAAGTCAAACGGGAAGTGGTTTTGAAGAATTTTTCACGGGTCTAGGCAGCAGCTTTTTGAGTCTTTTCAAGTAAAAACATAAACAAAACAACAACCAAAGAAAATAATAAACTCAAACGGAAATAAAAACAAAAATAGATCGCCCTATGCTAAAAAAAGGAAGCCGTAGGCGACCGATATACAAAATACTCACAAGACTTGGAAAAGATATCGGGAATAAATGAAAAAAAACAAAACAAAACAAAAAAAAAACGACTGACATGATTAATTC
>JBAJNK010000015.1:0-14120 GCA_036881805.1 Flavobacteriales bacterium | reverse complement strand
GAGAACAAATCGACACACAGGGGCAAAACAAAAGGGATAATTTCACCCTTTCAAACTGTCACGAATCACAAAGCTGAGGTCTTGAAATCAATCCCGCGCCCAAGCCGCTGCAATAGGATTCTCGCCACGTGTAAACTCCAGACCAATCGCCTTTTTTACTCGGTACCCGTCTTTATGAGATCCACTAGACCGTACTTTTTCAAAGTTTCATCCAACTTTCCCCTACTACTCTTATGCCTTTGGTAAGGTGCAAAATCGGTCGCCACTTCATTATAGGCTGCGTCGATCGCCTGGAGTCGCGCCCGCTGCACAGCATCTACGGGTCTGCCCTGATGCGCCGCATCGAATTCGGTCAATTTATTGACGGCAATCCCTTTTCTGACGATTTCATCCGGTCTCATATGTCGGGTGCAAATGCCGTAAACCCCGTCGATGTAGTACGCCCACTTTTCCTCAAAATAGGCCTCGAATCGCAAGGGGTCAATCGCCCCGTTTGAATCCAAAAGATCGGTATAAGCGTATGATTTATCCGCGTTGTTATTCAGTTTTTCATAGAGTGTACTCTTAAATTTTTCCCTAGCCGAGCGCGCATCCGCTCGGGCTTCTTCGATCAGCTCAACGATGCTTTTGGGAAAGTATTTTTTAGTCCTTTTTTCAAGGGCGGAATCGGGTAAAGGCGATGATATCTCAACGTGTATGGCAACCGTATAAGAAGGTTTTGGAATCGCCTGATCGGCGATCAGCTGAGCGAGCGCCTGAGATGAAATACCGGCTCGTTTACAGACTTCCGCCCACTCGAGGAAATGGCTTTCGATATAGCTTAGGTTTTCAGTCATCACATCTATAGGGTTTACACGTCGCGTTTCGGCCAGGCGCTTCAATTGACAGCATAAATATACAGTTTTTTTGACACTAAAAATGAACCCTGAGGAAATGCCACTGTTTCGATCTGTGTCTTTGATTTTTTACTGCTATCTAAAAGCGCATCATTGGCTTTCCACCCCATAGGACTCATAGAGAAAACGATTCTTAGTGGATACAGAATCCCGTTCAATCACATTGGGACACGCCTGCCTCGATGGGTCTCTGCTACCCTTCCACCGGCACCAAAAGCCTGCGCTGGAATCCCAAAAATTTATGCGGAATCGGGTGAAAACAAGAACTAGTTGGGGCGATTTTTTCCAAAAACGCTTTGCCGGATCTAATCCTTTTCCCAATGGATTCACAAAGCGATCCGAGTTCGTATCGAATTAAAGGGATGGCGCTTTTAAAAGGGTTGTTCACTATTAAAGCATTTAAATTCCTATATTGCAGCATCTCATCCCATGCAAAAAGAGAATGCCCAAAAGCATAGCGCTCAAAACCAAATCGATGGAAACGACAAGCACGTGAAAAACAACTTTTTACAATCGACCCCGATATTCCTGGCTTTTTTGTGTATGGGGTTTGGAGATGTCGTAGACCCGCTTACCAGTCAACTGCAGACGGAATACCAACTCAGCAATCTACTGGCCGGATTGGTCACCTTTATGGGTTTTATCGCCTTTGGCCTTTTATCCGTTCCCATGGGTCTGTATCAGGACAGAAAAGGAAAGAAATTCGTGCTGATCATCGGGCTGATCGCCGCATTACTGGGATTGATTTTACCCATTCTCGGCCATTTCTCATCATTTGGGTTGTTATTGGGGTCTTTGCTATTGCTCGGAACCGGGGCTACCACTCTACAAGTGGCGGGAAATCCGATTATGCGCGATGTTTCACCCGCGGGCAAATACGCCAGAAACCTCTCTTTCGGTCAGTTCTTAAAAGCCATCGGATCCTTGTCTGGCCCATTATTACCGCTATTGGCTGCCCAATGGGGGATGGATTGGAAGGTGGTCTTTCCCATTTATTCAGCAGTCGTCCTGTTGACAGTCATTTATCTGTGTATGGTTAAAATTGAAGAGAAGCGCCTTGATTCGAGTTCGCCAGCCTCTTTTGGGTCGGTTTTGAGGCTGTTGAAAAACCGATATGTATTTTTCATGGTGCTCGCCATATTCCTATATGTGGGCATAGAGGTGAGCATGAGCGCCAAACTGCCCAATTACTTGGCCGAGAGATTTCAATTCGACATTAAAACATTGGGGTTGTGGGGGACGCTATTCTTCTTTATCGCATTGACGATCGGTCGATTCCTCGGTAGCGTCATCTTGAACTGGATGTCTGCTTCCCGGTTTCTAAAACTAACCACAGCCCTATCTCTTATCGGTATTGCAGGACTCTACATCGCAAACAGCGCTTTACTCGGTTTTATCAGCATTTTTACCATCGGATTGGGGTTTGCAAACGTATTTCCACTGATTTTTTCCATCGCCGTAGATGCCATGCCCGAGCGGACTAATGAAATTTCTGGATTGATGATCACCGCGATCATCGGTGGTGCCATCATACCCGTGATATTTGGCGCGGTTGCAGACATCTTTTCTCTGATGGCTGGCTTTGCCGTAACCCTGATTTGTATGATATATATATTTGGCATATCATTTGTGAAATCGATAAAAAATTCACCGGTTCCCCAATCGCAATAAAAGCGCAATGCAAATGGATATTTGGCGTGATAAAAGGCTTGTGTTAACCCTCGATGCGGGTCGAACGAATTTTGTCTTTTCAGCGGTAAAGGGTGGTAAAGAGATCGTTAAACCCATTACTACACCATCGAATGCCGATAAGCGGGATTTGTGCCTACCCGGTATTATAGATGGGTTTGAGCGCATTTTGAAATCCGTAAAGGAAAAACCGGCCGCCATTAGTTTTGCCTTTCCTGGACCAGCCGATTACAAGCACGGCATCATCGGGGATTTGGCCCATTTCCCCGCCTTTCGGGGCGGGGTTGCCCTGGGCCCCATGCTCGAGGCACACTTTCAAATTCCGGTCTTTATCAATAATGATGGCGATCTGTTCGCCTATGGTGAAGCCTTGGGGGGTGTACTGCCCGCTATCAACAGACGACTCGAAGAAGCGCAGAATCCCAAGCGATACAAAAACCTAATCGGACTTACCCTGGGAACCGGGTTTGGCGGCGGATGGGTGCACGATGGTACCTTGTTTGTTGGGGACAATTCCATCGCTACAGAAGTTTGGTTGATGAGTACTCGTCTGTTTCCCGATCGATTTGCCGAGGAGGGGATCAGCGCACGCGCCATCCAACGCGTGTTTTTGGAACGCGCATCAAAGGATTACGCAAAGGATATAAGTCCCAAAGCCATATACGACATAGCCGCAGATTCGGATAATCCGGATCGAGATGCAGCCCGATTGGCATTTGCACAATTCGGTAGGTGTTTGGGCGATAGCTTGGCCAATCTATTGACCATCGCCGATGGAATTGCCGTCATGGGTGGCGGCTTAACCGGGGCGCGTGAATGGTATATGCCCGCCCTGATGCGCGAGTTACACGCCCAGTGTTATGCGGCTGATGGGAAAGCGCTACCTCGTTTGGTACAGCGCGTTTACGACATTGACGATACCGATCAATTTCGCGAGTTCGTCACAGATCGCTCGAAAGCGATCCCCATTCCCGGAACCGATAGGACGGTGAGATACGACCCCGAGCCCGTATTGGCTGTGTGTTCGAGTAAATTGGGGGCGAGCAAGGCGATTGGTGTGGGCGCTTATGCCTTTGCACTAAAGCATATATAGCGTAGTCGGGGATGGACTATGCAACACTTTATTATAAAACCAGAGTTTACTTTGAAATCGGGGTTATCGGCCCAACCCATAAAGTACTCGATGAACAGCCTGGCGGCTTCAAAATCAATGGAATACCATCGAAAGAACGAGCCATACCCCTTTAAAATTTTACGCTGCATATGGGTTAAAACGCACCGCTATTTTTTATAAGGGCATGGATTTTTACTTCTCCCCATCGCGCATGGAATAAGGAAAATACTTTTTATCGACCCCCCTATGCGCATTGGGCTTATCCGACATTTTAAAAACCAGGCTGCCGCCTTTTAATATATCTGCATGCTCGATATAATTAAACGGATACGGTTTTCCATTTAATTTAACCGCTTTGACAAATACATTTTTCTCGGCATTATCAGCGCTTGAAATGACAAATTTCTTGCCATTTTCCAACTTCAACGTCACTTTATCGAACAGCGGCGCGCCGAGTGCATACTGACCCGTCCCCGGGCATACGGGATAAAAGCCCATGGCGCTAAACACATACCAGGCGGAGGTCTGTCCATTATCCTCATCGCCGCAATATCCATCCGCTTGGGGGTTATAGAGTTTATCCATGGCCATCCGAACCCTAGATTGGGTTTTCCAGGGCTGTCCCGCATAATCGTACAGGTAAATCACATGTTGAGACGGTTGATTGCCATGGGCGTAATTCCCCATATGGGCAGTTTGCATCTCGCGAATTTCATGGATGACGGTTCCGTAATAAGAAGCATCGAATTTGGGAGGCATTTCAAAGACCGTATCGAGCGCAGCGATAAACTTATCCCTGCCACCCATCAAATCGATCAGTCCACCGACATCGTGAAACACCGACCAGGTGTAATGCAGCGTATTTCCCTCCGTAAATGCATCCCCCCATTTCAAGGGATTAAAGGGGGTCTGAAATGTACCGTCCCGATTTCTGCCACGCATCCATCCCGATTCCCTATCGAATACATTCCTAAAATTTCGCGCTCTTTTGGCAAACAAATCGATTTCCGCTTGCGGACGACCCAGTTTTCGTGCCAATTTCCAAATGCAGAAATCGGCATACGCATATTCCAAGGTCCGCGCGGCACTCTCATTGATTTTGACATCACAGGGCACATATCCCAACGCATTGTAATAGCTTGCCCCATAGCGACCGACCGAGCTGATGCCCCGCTTATGCCCGGTCGTGTTTTTTACCATGGCCTCGTACAGGGTTTGAATATCGTAACCGCGGATTCCCTTGAGATAAGAATCGGCTATTATAGAAGCGGAATTAGACCCGATCATGCAGTCCCTATGACCCGGGCTGGCCCACTCCGGCAACCAACCGCTCTCCTGATACGTATTGACCAACCCTTGCATGATCCGCGCATTCCAATCGGGATACATCAAAGTGAAAAAGGGGAAGACCGCCCGGAACGTATCCCAAAAGCCATTATCGGTAAACATATAGCCGGGCAGCACTTGGCCATTATACGGGCTGTAGTGGATCACCGCACCCTGAGCGTTTACCTCGTAGAATTTTCTCGGAAACAGCAAAACCCGATACAAGCAGGAATAAAAAGTTTTCAGCTGGTCGGCGGTACCTCCGGTTACTTCGACTCTTTCCAATTCCCTTTCCCAAGCGTTTTTAGCCGCTACTTTTACCTGATCGAATGACTGATTCCCCACCTCCCGATCCAAATTGAGCTCAGCTTGCGCAGGGCTGACAAAAGAAGAAGCCACCTTCACATGAACGACTGCTCCCTTTTTAGTCCGAAAGCCGACTATGGCACCCACGTGATCGCCCATTGCTTCATGGGATCCCTTTGTCAATTTGCCATCCTTCCACGTATGCGTAAAATCGAAATCCGCATCGAACTCGGCGACGAAATAATTGTAAAAGTTCTCCGGCACACCGCCATGATTGTTTCGGCAATACCCGACGATCTTTCGCTCCGCCGGAATGATCACCACTTTTGAGCCCTGGTCGAACGCATCCAAAAGGATGTATGAGTGCGCATTTTCAGGAAAGGTAAATCGAAATACCGCCGCGCGTTCGGTGGGTACCACGGCTGCGGTCACATCGTAATCCGCGAGATAAACGCTGTAACTATAGGGTTTGGATTCTTCCGCCTTGTGAGAAAACCAAGAGGCCCGCTCCGTTTCGTCGAATTTTAGGTCGCCGGTTACAGCCATCAGAGAAAATGCGGCATAATCGTTAATCCAGGGGCTGGGTTGATGGGTTTGTTTGATGCCCCTAATCTTTTTGGCATCATAGGTATAGGTCCAACCATCTCCCATCTCACCCGTTTGAGGGGTCCAAAAATTCATGCCCCAAGGCAGCGCCACAGCGGGATAGGTATTCCCGGTTGACAGGTCGTGCTCCGAGTCGGTCCCCATCAATGGATTCACCCGATCCACGGCAGCCAACCGATCGCGTTCCGCGGTATTGTTACTGCTCCCACACGCAGTTAATACAGCGACAAATAATAGCAGGCCGAGTCGGTTCATATGCTATTTTTTATAGATAGCGATAAGGTATTTTTCAAATCTACGAATAAAGCTGAAAATACACAAGCGTCTCAGCGTAAATTATAACCTTATAAATCTATTCTTCCTGCTCAGAAACCCATCTTTCCCTTAACCCCAAATTCGGATCCACGCCTTTTATCCCTTGTATATAGCCATCTTCAGTCGTACAACACCCTTTTTCAGCTCGCCAATCAGATCCACAGCGCCTGTACATCCCTTACGATAATTTGTCATTGATTTTCTATATTGCGACTTAGTATATAAAAAAGTAGTGGGATCACCAAACGAAATCGGAACGCATCGATTATTTAAATAAAAAAGCATTTTAAAGTGAGTCTGACCAATGAAGCGGCGAGATACTTATTGGAATTAAAAAAAGTGCTGTCCAACCCAAATCAGCAGGTTGATTTGAGGAATAAAAAAAATAGATTGACGCTGATCGCTCAGGGAGATTCCAACTATACTTTTGGGTTAGAAATCACATCCAATAAAAAATTTATTTTAAAGACCGCTATTCACCACTGGGAAAGCCGCTCATTTATCGGCTTGTTGCGAATTGATTTTAACGGTGTACACCGCAACCCGGTAGAGATTAAAGGCACATGTCCTGAATATTTGAATAAATATGCAGGTAAGTGGTTTTCTCCCAAGGAACCCCATATGCACGTATATGTTGAATCCTATAGGCCATTGGCATGGGCGATTCCATTATCGGATACGCCTTTCCCAATTAAAGAAATGAAGACCCAATACGACTTGAGCGATTTAATTTTTAAGTTTGCAAAAGAGATTAATCTCATATCTGATATAACGATACAAGGGGCTATACTTTGAATGCTATCCATACATACATAGATCGCTATTGCGATTGGTTGAGAGAGAAAACCGCGATCCAAAAAGGGGAAACTACGGACTGGTTTGTAATCCATACGCCTTTTACGGGTGCATTTAACGATGCGATTGAAATTTATGTCAAAAAAAGCGGAGCCCGTTTAAAATTGAGCGATGACGGGGAAACGCTTTCCAATTTAGCGCTACAAGGTTTACCCATTCAAGGTTCAAAAAAAAGAAGGGATTTATTGGATACCCTATTGCTCAATTATGGGATCGGGATAGAAAATAATGAATTGACGATTGAAACCGATATAGAAGGGTTCGCCCAATCCAAACACAATTTGCTGTCGGCAATTATCGAGATCAATGATATGTACGTTTTATCAGAACCCCATATCGCTTCGATATTTAAGGAAGACGTCAGGAATTATCTAGACGCCCAAAATATAATTTATACGCCCGATTTTACCTGTACAGGTTCTACGGGCTTAGCGTTCAACTTCGATTTTCAAATCGCAAAAAAAGACAGGGAAATCGTAGTAAAATCATTCCGTACCATTAACCGATCCAACCTACCCGCATTTTTGTTTTCCTGGGCGGACATCAAGCCCACACGACAAAGGATAGCGAAAAAAAATCTAAATGCAATTGCGGTAATCAATGATGAAGAGAAGGATGTGCAATTCGAATTTCTGGAGGCGCTCAAGGCTAAAAGTGCAAATTATATACTTTGGTCTGAACGGAATTCAGAAGTTAACAAAGGGATGCTTACAGCCACTTAGAAAGGAACGGTGAATAATACGGAAAAGCCCCCTTCAAACCAGCCCAAAGAATCAAAAACAAAGCCACTCCTTTCAGATCGAGCCCGCTGAGATAAAAAGAAAAAAATAAGCCCCGATTTTCGAGCTCGAACAAAAGCAAAGAGATGATATGCCGCTTTCAAATTACCCCAAACAGGACAAAACAAAAAATAAGTCCGCCTTTTTACACTGCCAGACGGAAATGAAAAAACAATTGCTCTTTTCAAACTAAACCGCCCAATAGGCGCACAAAAAAATAAAATCCACCTTATCAAATATCCCACAGGGACGAAAAATAGGCCCCGCCTTTCAGACCGCCACAAAAGGCCAAGACAAATAAGCCCCGATAGTATAGGGGCGATACCGGCATGCGCAAAACACCCATCCAATCCAAATGGCCTTATTTCAGCTCCAGTTTCTTTGTGTATTTGGGTCTCACACACCAAATCGGGCAACCCCAAAAAGGGACGACCCCAGAATAATTTAATCCATATATCGCCATGGCGCCGGCTCTACCCAGCAGCTACTCATTTCAAATGCAAGCCCGGTCTATACGCTGTCACAACTCGAATGCTTGGATTAAAATACTCGTTACCTACCTCCTCCACTGCTATCTGCCTTTTTAACCACCTCAAAGCCCACAATTTTGAATCCGAGCGCAAATGTATTCTCTATGCTTTATCCCGATTTTTTGAATAGCTCGATAAGTATTTTTTGGGCTGTTCTCACCTTCAGTATTTTTAGTTTTTTTATATCTGCGCCTCCCTTGCAAACATTGTAAGACCAAACGATACGCCATCAAATGATGGGGAAAAATACAGTGAATGCGCCACTCTGCAGTGCCGTGCTCACCCCGCTTTTCATCAGAACCGGAGATCAATTCGAGGCAAACCAATCGATGGGTGTTTTGCCGTGTTGGACCAGGTATGCATTGGTCTGGCTAAAGGGCTTAGAACCAAAAAAACCGCGATGGGCAGCAAAGGGCGAAGGGTGGGCGGAGGTCAGCACCAAGTGTCTTTGCTTATCGATAAAGGCGCCTTTCTTTTGCGCATAGGCGCCCCAAAGGATAAATGCGATGTGATCCCGCTCCGCAGCCAAGCTGTGGATAACGGCATCGGTAAACGCTTCCCAACCCTTATTCTGATGGGAGCCCGCCTGCTGTGCCCGAACGGTAAGCGTCGCGTTCAACAAGAGTACGCCCTGGCGCGCCCAAGGGGTCAAATCACCGCTCCGGGGTGCAGTACCGCCCAAATCATCGCACAGCTCCTTATATATATTCTGTAGGGAAGGCGGCAGGCTTATTCCGACTGGCACGGAGAAGCTCAAACCGTGTGCCTGACCTATGCCATGGTAGGGGTCCTGGCCCAGTATAACCGCTTTCACAGCTGAGAAAGGGGTTTGAGAAAAGGCATTGAAAATCTGGGATCCTCTGGGATATACCCTGTGGTTTTCATATTCGCGCTTGACGAAGGAGGCTAACTCCACAAAGTATAGCTTCTCAAATTCGGCCGTTAGTCTTTCGTTCCAGGAAGCCTCTATTTGCACATTCATAAGCCCATCTTTAATCCAAATTATACCGCCATCTAAGTATGCATCCCCCCATCTACGCTGAGCACCTGGCCTGTGATGTAGGCGGAGAGATCGGAGGCCAAAAACAAGCAAGCATTGGCCACATCTCTCGGGGTTCCACCCCGCTTTAGCGGAATGGCATCTCGCCACGTTTCCCCGACCTTTTGATTCAAGTCAGCGGTCATTTCCGTCTCGATAAAGCCGGGCGCTAGGGCATTGCACCGAATCTGGCGGGCACCGAGTTCTAAGGCTATGGATTTGGTAAAGCCGATAATACCCGCCTTGGAAGCGGCGTAATTGGCTTGCCCGGCATTTCCCTTTATACCGATCACCGAACTCATATTGATAATGGAGCCCGCCCGCTGCTTCAACAGGGTTCGCTGCACCGCCTTAGTCATATTAAAAACGGACTTCAGGTTGACCGCCATGACAGCATCCCAATCCGATTCGCTCATGCGCATCAGGAGCTTATCGATGGTGATCCCCGCATTATTGACCAAGATATCTAAGCGAGTAAAGTCTTTTAAAACCCCATCGACGAGGGTTTGCGCCGCTTTATAATCCGCCGCGTCGGATCGATATCCTTTTATTTTACCGTACGCCTTTAATTCGCTTTCCAGTGCTCGGGCCCGGTTCACCGAATGGGCAAAGCTAAAGGCCACATCGGCCCCTTGCTGCAAAAACAACTCGGCAATTCCCCTGCCGATCCCCCGCGTAGCACCCGTTATAAGGGCTGTTTTACCCGCCAATAATTTCACCGCTCACCATTCTCGATCTCACAACTAATCCTCTTGGGCTTTATGTCTCTTCCCACCAATTCTTTCGCCGAATTCTTCGATTTTATGCAATTCAATCGGCACCCCGTCGCGATGATATTTTAAGATATGCGCGGTCGATAAAATTTTTTGGGTGTTTCTCAATAGTATCCAGCTCTGCGCCAAAGATACATTTTTTTAAAGCGAACAACTGCATCTAAACCCAGTCGAGATGCGCCTACCGCTGCGCTTTCATCCGGATCACATTTAAGGCACTACCCGCTTTGAACCACTCGATCTGAGCGGCATTGCAGGTGTGCTTCGCCTGGATTATATCCTCGGTGCCATCGCTGTGTACCGCTGCCAGGCGAATGGGCTTGCCCGGCGCAAATCCATCCAAATCCAAGAAGTCAAAGGTGTCGTCTTCTCGAATCTTATCGTAATCCGATTCATCGGCAAAGGTGAGCGCCAACATACCCTGCTTTTTCAAATTGGTCTCGTGAATGCGGGCAAAGGATTTTACCAGTACAGCCCGCACGCCCAAGTGGCGGGGTTGCATCGCCGCGTGCTCGCGCGAAGAGCCCTCTCCATAATTGTGGTCGCCCACTACGAGGGTGGGAATGCCTTTGCCTCGGTACGCGCGTTGCGTATCCGGAACGGGGCCGTAGGTGCCGGTCAGCTGGTTTTTCACCGCATTGGTCTTCATGGTAAAAGCGTTTACCGCAGCGGTTAGGGTATTGTCGGAAATCTTATCCAAATGTCCGCGATAGCGCAACCAGGGGCCGGCCATCGAAATATGATCGGTCGTACACTTTCCATAGGCTTTGATCAACAGCTTGGCACCGGTGATATTTTTTCCATTCCAGGGGGGAAAGGGTTCCAACAACTGGATGCGTTCGGAGTTCGGATCCACCACAACCGCAATATGAGCGCCATCTTCGGCCGGGACTCGATACCCATTATCCCGCACATCAAAACCATTCGGTGGTAATTCACGCCCCTCCGGTTCGTCGAGCGCAACCCATTCCCCGTCTTCATTTTGCAATTTATCCGTGAGGGGATTAAACCCCAAATCGCCCGCAATGGCGATGGCTGTAACCAATTCGGGCGAACCCACAAAGGCATGCGTATTGGGGTTTCCATCGGCGCGCTTGGCAAAATTTCGGTTAAAGGAGTGTACGATGGTGTTGACCGCCTGTGATTCAGTCTCCTCCCGATGCCACTGGCCGATGCAAGGGCCGCAGGCATTGGCGAGTACCGTACCGCCAATCTGCTCAAAGGTGTCTATATACCCATCGCGTTCAATGGTATAACGCACCTGTTCAGAGCCCGGTGTAATCGTATATTTCGATTTCACCCGCAACTTCTTATCGTGCGCTTGCCGGGCGATAGAAGCCGCCCGAGAGATATCCTCGTAGGAAGAATTGGTGCAAGAGCCGATGAGTCCCACCGAAACCCGTACCGGCCAATCGTTCTCTTTGGCCGTTTCATTCATCTCGGATATGGGCGTGGCTATATCGGGAGAAAAAGGACCGTTCAAATGGGGTTCCAATTCGTTTAGATCGATGTGGATCAATCGATCGTAATACCGCTCCGGATTTTTATACACTTCTCCATCGGCGCATAAGTGTTCCCGGTTTTGCACAGCCAACTCCGCCACTGTCCCCCTATCGGTGGCTTTTAGATACCGCACCATAGAATCGTCAATCGCAAATAGAGAGGTAGTGGCGCCGATCTCAGCGCCCATATTGCAAATCGTGCCCTTACCGGTACAGGAAATAGAATGTGTACCTTCGCCGAAATACTCTAAGATAGATCCCGTACCTCCTTTTACCGTCAAGATACCCGCCACTTTTAAAATGATGTCCTTGGGCGCCGTCCAACCATTTAAGCGACCGGTTAACCGTACGCCGATCAATTTGGGAAACTTCAACTCCCAGGGCATACCCGCCATGACATCGACCGCATCGGCACCGCCCACCCCGATGGCGAGCATGCCCAATCCACCCGCATTGGGCGTATGGGAGTCGGTACCGATCAGCAAGCCGCCGGGAAAGGCGTAGTTTTCCAATACCACCTGATGGATGATCCCCGCCCCCGGCTTCCAAAATCCAATGCCGTACTTATCTGAAGTCGATTCCAAAAAGCGATATACCTCATCGTTCTGGTGAATGGCTTCGCGCAAATCTGCATCGGCGCCCACGCGCGCCTGAATCAAATGGTCGCAATGCACGGTAGCCGGAACGGCAGTCCGCTGCTTACCGGCCTGCATAAACTGCAACAAAGCCATTTGCGCTGTGGCATCCTGCATGGCGACGCGGTCGGGGGCAAAATTCACATAGGACTTACCGCGCACATAGGGCGCCTGGGGCATATCCGCGTACAAATGCGCGTACAGTATTTTTTCGGACAAGGTCAGCGGCCTACCGACTGCTTTGCGCAGCCGACCGATGCGCTTATCCATTTGCGCATACACAGCCCGAATCACTTCCATATCAAATGCCATACTGTAACCCTATCGGTCGAGTGGAAACGCAAAGATAAGGAATTTAAAGCCGCTGTGCGGAAACCGGTCATCGTTTGGCGTGATTTTCACATAAGAATCGCGCACCCCCAACAAGGGAATGGATAACCCCCACTTATAGAAATAGGTCATATATTTGCAGGCGTAAAGGCACAGACCTGGTAGCTCAGTAGGTAGAGCATCTCCCTTTTAAGGAGAGGGTCCTGGGTTCGAGACCCAGCCAGGTCACATAGAAATTCTCGTAAGCTATGAGATTTTTCTCTTATCGGGTGCTTCAATCCCTGCCACATTTCATTAAACAAAAGGACCCTGATCGTTCGTTCAGCCGTTGTACTGCGTGGCTCGATCATTAGTAATCAACAATTATTAGGTCCTGTTTAATAAGCAGCGTTAAAAGTCGAAGTATTCCCTAATCCCCCTCTCCGCTACTTTTCTTATATTATCAGCTACTTTTTGAACAATGGAAGCAGAAAGAAGCGCAGGGGGCTTTTCTCCCACCAATTCAAACAAATTTTTATAGGGTGCAATGTACTCCTCCCATACTTTTTTCTCCCTATCCGGATCTTTCATTTTCATTCTCCGTGTCCGTGATAGAGAAGTTTGATAACCAGAAGTATGGGCCCAAAAATATTCCCGAATCACTTCGACAGCTTTCTCATGTTCGCCTTGACTGATAAATTTTAAAAATATATTATAAAAATCCCGGTCGGTTTTAGGCTCACAAAGGTTTTTTCTGATGGCTTTCACGTTGCCACAAAGCCCAAAAAAATAGACCAAGACAATGATGTTTAAAATGAGAGTAGCGATTAAAACAAAAACAACACCTGCAGAAATATCTGAATCTAGCATAACATTAATTTTATAAATTAAACACGGGAAACATATGAACAAATATATGATTTACGATCAAAAAACCTACGGTTGATTCTCAATGGCATAGCGGGGTTTTAAGTTCTCCCATTCCTTAGTCTCGTCATCCCCATCGGGTTTTTTGCAATCGTCTTTTCTATAATTGGCGCAAGCGGATTTTCTCGCCCTTTTTACCTGTTGGTTTTTTCGCGCTTGTCTTTCCTATAAAATTGGGGTGAGCGGATTTTGGATTGAGTTGTCTTCGAGTGGGTTGTCTCCTGTCGGGTTTTTGCATTTGGCTTTCTGGTAATTGGTGTAGGCGAGTTTTGGGTTGGCTTAGTTTCGAGTGGGTTGCGCTTTGAGCGGTTTCTGTCAAGCGGGCTTTTTTACAATGGATGCTTGTGCTACCTTTGTCCAAATATCATGGTCTCCATGAAGCTATACCGATTGCAAGCGATGCAAAAACTGCCGATAGATATAGATACAGCATGGAATTTTTTATCGAACCCCAAAAATCTCCATGCGATTACCCCTTCAAGCATGGGATTCGAAATCACATCTGGCGCCGAAAAAAAG
>JBAJNK010000014.1:0-8795 GCA_036881805.1 Flavobacteriales bacterium | reverse complement strand
GTCTCCACACCGATCATCTTGGAGTCCACATAGACGGATGCGCCCGGCAGGGGTGAGTGATCGCTTTCGGATAGCACCCGCCCGGTAATCGTCCGCCTGTTTTGAGCTAGGGACATTGCGGGAATCAGTAAAAAGATCAACAAGTTATACTTCATGATGATAGGTGAATTTTGTTTTGAGTCAATTCTTTAATGCTTCTCGCATTCCATGTGTTTATCATTTGGTTGCAATCGGTACAAATATAATAAACACAATTGTGATATTTATTAAAAACCACCATACATTTTTCTTTCACTTTTCAATCGGGATACCCCCAAGGGATAAAAATGACCGACTGCCATTGCGATTATAAATGCATTTTTAGGCCCGCTTATCGGGGGTGATGAGAAAGATGTCCCAAAGGAAAGAGTACCCGGAGTGGGACTTGAACCCACACGGCCGCAGTTGGCCACAGGATTTTAAGTCCTGCGTGTCTACCCATTCCACCATCCGGGCAGATTTGAGCGAGAAACGGGGTTCGAACCCGCGACCCCGACCTTGGCAAGGTCGTGCTCTACCGCTGAGCTATTCTCGCCTGTAAACAACGATTTATGACAGCAGGGCAAAGATATTGTAAAATCTGCGCTCCACAAGTTAAACCGGCCAAAAATCACTTTTCGATCATCTTTTTGAGCTCGTGGAGCTTCATCAAAGCCGCCACAGGCGTGAGCGCATCGATGTCGGTCTTTTGGATTTCCGCCCGAACGCTTTGTAAAACCGGGTCATCCAACTGGAAAAAACCGAGCTGCATATCCCGATCTAAGGCGGCTGCTTTGAGCCTTCCAACGCGCGATTCACGGCGATTGGACCCTTCGAGAGTTTTCAAAATCTCAGCGGCACGACGGGTCACTGCTATGGGCATGCCCGCCATTTGCGCCACGTGGATACCAAAGCTGTGGTTGCTGCCGCCGGCGACCAATTTTCGCATAAAAACGATCTGATCCCCGTATTCCTTCACGGATACATTGTAATTTTTAATGCGGGGAAAGCGTTTGGTCATCTCATTGAGTTCGTGGTAATGGGTAGCGAAGAGCGTTTTGGGGCGTTTGGGACTCTCGTGCAAGAACGCTGCAATTGCCCAGGCGATGGAAATGCCGTCGTAGGTACTGGTGCCCCGCCCGATTTCGTCCAAGAGGATCAGACTGCGCTCGGATAGGTTGTTCAGGATGCTCGCCGTTTCGTTCATCTCCACCATAAAAGTCGATTCCCCGAGCGAAATGTTGTCCGAAGCGCCCACGCGGGTAAAGATCTTGTCCACCACCCCGATTTGCGCCTGCTCAGCAGGGACATAACTCCCGATTTGTGCGAGCAGCACGATCAATGCAGTTTGGCGCAAGACCGCCGATTTACCCGACATATTGGGCCCGGTAATCACGATGATCTGCTGTTCATCTGGGTCTAAGTACACGTCATTGGCAATAAAGGCTTCCCCAGGGGGCAATTGCTTTTCGACCACCGGGTGCCGTCCTTGGGTAATCCGAATGCGCGAGTCCGCTGTGAGCTGGGGTCTGGTATACCGGTTTAACCGCGCGCTTTCGGCAAACGACAGCAACACATCCAATTGTGCCAGCTGTTTGGCATTTTGCTGGATGGGCGTCAGGTATTCCTGCAATTGGACGATCAGGTTTGCATACAGCTCGGCTTCTAAGGCTTCGATTTTTTCCTGTGCCCCCAAGATCTTCGTCTCATATGCTTTTAATTCATCGGTGATGTAGCGCTCGGCACTCACCAGGGTTTGCTTGCGAATCCAGCTTTCCGGAACCTTACCTCGGTAGGTATTCCGGACTTCCAAATAGTAGCCAAACACATTGTTGAAAGCTATTTTTAAAGAGGGTATTCCGGTTTTTCGGCGTTCGCGCGCCACCAATTCTTCGAGGTATTCTGCGGTGGAAAAAGCTATTTTTCGCAATTCATCCAATTCTTCGGATACCCCTTTTGCAATGGCGCCCCCCTTGCCCAAGGCCACGGGGGCATCTCGCTGCAGCGTCTGTGCGATGAGATCGGTGAGCGATTCCAGCGGCAACAGTTGTGTTGAAATATCGCACAGGGCTTCGGTGGTGTTGCTTACGAGTTTGTTTTGAATGCCTGGAACGAGGCGCAAACTCGCCTTGAGTTGGTTGATCTCACGGGGGGTGATGCGCCGGGTAGCGATCTTGGATGCCAGGCGTTCCAAGTCGGCGACCGACCGGAGTTCATCCTGCAGTGCCGCCAAGCGCTTTTCATCCTGGCGCAATTCGCCAACCGCATCGCAGCGGCGCTGAATCGCCTCGACAGTTTTGAGTGGCAAGGCCAGCCAGCGCTTGAGCATACGGGCACCCATGGGGGAAACCGTCTGATCGATCACATCCAAAAGCGTTACCGCATTGGGATTGGGAGAAGTGTACAGCTCTAGATTTTGGATGGTAAAATCATCCATCCAGACGAAATCCGACTGTTCGATGCGCGCGGGGGCTATAATGTGTTTTAAGTCGGCGTGTCGGGTCTCGCCGAGGTAGCTCAAGATGGCACCGGCCGCTGTGATGCCGGCTTCCAAATCGGCTACCCCAAACCCTTTTAGGCTACTCGTCTGGAAGTGTTGCAACAACTTTTCACGCGCCATTTCGGGCTGAAAGGCCCAGTCCTCAAATCGATAGGTATAAAACCGCTCACCGACCAGCGCCTCGGTTTGTGCTTTACATTGTCGCTGGTAAATCAGCTCGACGGGTTGCAAGCTCTGCAATAGTTTTAAAATGTAATCCGAACGGCCTTCACTCACCAAAAACTCGCCGGTGGAGAGGTCTAGAAAAGCAATGCCCAAAGCGTGTTTGGCGAAGTGCAGGGCAGCCAAAAAATTATTGCTGCGGGCGGGCAGCACCGCATCGTTGAGCGCTACACCGGGTGTAACCAGTTCGGTAACCCCGCGCTTCACGACGCTTTTGGCTGTTTTCGGGTCTTCGAGCTGGTCGCAAATCGCCACGCGCTCCCCCGCGCGTACGAGCTTTTGCAAATAGGTGTTCAAAGCGTGGTGGGGAAAGCCGGCCAACTCCATCTCCGAAGCTGCCCCATTGGCGCGTTTGGTCAATACGATATCCAATATCCGAGCGGCCTTAACGGCATCCCGGCCAAAGGTTTCATAAAAATCGCCTACGCGAAAGAGGAGGAGTGCGTCGGGATACTTGGCCTTGATGGCCTGATACTGCTTCATTAAGGGCGTCTGCTTGCCCGCTTGCTTTGCGCTGCTCAAGTTGTTGTGGTGTTTCTTTACATTTGATGATTCAAAATCTAGGGAGTCAGTCATGCGAAAACTAAAAAACGCCGAACTCCATCGCATCGATATACAAAGTTATAAAAAGGCGGTGAAAACGCCTTTGATCATCGTCTTGGCAGATGTGCGCAGCATGCACAATGTGGGATCGATCTTTCGCACAGCAGACGCCTTTTTGATTCAAAAGATATACCTCTGCGGCATCACCGCTACGCCCCCCCACCGCGACATCCAAAAAACAGCCTTGGGCGCTACCGAAAGCGTGGATTGGGCATTCGCCCCGAGTGCAACCGCGCTGATAGCAGCGCTAAAAGCCGATGGGGTGCGCTTGGTAGCCGTCGAACAGCTGGAAAATGCGACCCCCTTGCCAGCCTATCAGCCCGACTCGAACAGATCGACTGCCCTGATCTTTGGCCACGAGGTAAAAGGGGTATCCCAAAAGCTCGCAGACCGGTGCGAAGCCGGGATTGAAATTCCACAATTCGGCACCAAGCACTCGCTGAATATCGCTGTGGCAGTAGGCATCGTGCTCTGGGACCTATTCTCCAAAATGCAGCGCCGCTGAGCCGTTAGCCCACCCATCAACCGGGTACGAGCATATGCCATACAAACCGATCACCGCATAACTATGGAAGACAAAAAAATAAAACCCGTCTTTCAAACTGCCCGCACAGGGATCAATAGGTAACAGCGCGCACCCATTAGATACAAGACCGAGAAAACGCCTCCATTTGAACCCGTAGAAAAGACCAAAACAAAAAGAATAAGACCGCCCTTTTAACCAGCCCACCAGGAAAAAATACATCTCCTTTGTTCACCCGGTATCAAGCACCAAAAATTAAGTTCCCTTTTCAAACCGCCGAGCTGGATAAGCACAGAAAAATAGTCCCTTTTTAAGCCGACATGCAGGGATAAACAACAAAGAGATAAGTCTCTTTTCAAATCGATACACTACTCCTGCAGCTATATCATCCATGATAGTGCAAAAATACCCACCGAGCTAAATACACCACCACAAAGCTGTCGCAGCCCTGCGATAAAAACAAAAAAATAAAACCGACTTTTTAAGCTGCCAAACGGGAACAAAAAATAAGCCCTTTTTAGACCACGACAAAAACAAAAGGGTAAAACCGCTGCCCAATCGCTTGGAATACAAGCCGATCCAATACGTACAGGTAGATGGAATCCATGCCGACCATACCCATGAAGCCGAGGCGGAAATCGCGAGGAGACAAAGGTATAAACGCAGAATCAAAGTCGATTACAAACCGAGAGCAAACGCTTGAAAATCGCCGCTGTATCTAATATGAGATCGCTAGGTGAAATGCAGAAAGAGCCGAGTACACGTCTAGGGGCATTTGGTGTTGTCGACGCGCGTTTAAATGGCTCCCCCTGCTGGGCTCGAACCAGCGACCCTCTGATTAACAGTCAGATGCTCTAACCCACTGAGCTAAGGAGGAAGACTCCCAACGGTTGCAAATATAAATCAATTTCCCTTTCTTACCCAAAGCGCCCTGCAGGGCTAGCCTCCGTTTTACCTGTTGAAAATAAGGTGTATGAGGTCGTTTCCATTGGCGTATAAGATCAAGGTCATCAAGATACAAAACCCGGCGATCTGTGCGTATTCCAGCACCTTTTGATGCGGCTTTTTACCGGTGATGAGCTCCCAGAGTACAAATACGACATGGCCCCCATCCAGCGCCGGTATGGGCAAGATATTTAAGAAGGCCAAGGCGATCGAGAGAAATGCAGTTACACCCCAAAATGCCGACCAGTTCCAGGTATCTGGAAAGAGTTTGCCTAAGGTGCCCACCCCGCCCAGGGACTTATAGGCGCCCGTGTCGGGGTTGAAGATTAGCTTAAACTGCTCGATATAGCTGTTTAAAACCGCATGGGTTCGCCGCACGCCTGCTGGGAAAGATGCAAAGAAGCCGTAGGCTTTGGTCTCCATTTTGAGGAAATGTGCGGCACCATAACCCAGGATACCTATTTTCCCCTTTTCAGGGACAAAAACCGCAAGGCTTACCCGTCGGTCCCCGCGCTGTACCATCAGGTTTATCGTATCACCTTTGTGTGTCGGTATTTCGGTCACCACTTCGTCTGCAAACGAAATCGGCTTGCCGGCAATGGCCAAAATGCGGTCTCCCGGTCGTAGGCCTGCCCGCTCTGCTTCTGAATTCCCCACCACGCGCGCAACCGCATAGGGCACGCGGGGACGGATATAAAACCGTCCGCTTTCCTCGATGATGCGCTTTTTATCAGCATCGCCTAAGTAAATGGTCTTTTGCTTTCCATTGCGCGCCACCAAGACGGAATCGCTCAGGAGTATATCCGGGACGAGAGACGCACTTCGCTGCGGTAGGCTGCCATCGATTTCGAGAATTTTATCCCCATTTTCAAAGCCGATTTGGTGTCCAATGGAGTCGGTTACAACGCCGTATTTCATGTTCCTTACCAGCAGGTACTGCTCCCCATTTGCATACAGCAGCATGGCGTAGATAAAAAAGGCCAATAAGACATTGACCGCCACCCCACCGATCATGATGATGAGTCGTTGCCAGGCTGGTTTGGATCGAAACTCCCAGGGTTTTGGAGGTACCTTTATCTGCGCCTTATCCATGCGCTCGTCAACCATACCGGCTATTTTTACATAACCGCCCAAAGGCAGCACACCAATTCCATACACCGTATCCCCGTACTTCCGCTTTACCATTGCACGAGGCCAGTCAAAAAACAAAAAAAACTTTTCCACCCGGGTTTTAAAGAGCCGGGCTGGTATAAAATGACCGAGTTCGTGTAAAATCACGAGTATCGACAGGCTGAGTATGAGTTGAAGCGCCTTAATCCAAAATCCTTCCATGCCAATCCCCTTCTACCTGTAGCGTTTATCCATACCTTTACGCTGGATAAGGTGCCCACAAAAATACCTTTTTTATCCGTATTTTTGCACATCTCAAATCGATGTACTATGGCTCTGTTCACCAAAGCGTTATACTTTCGAATCGGTATCACCGCTGTCATTGCAATCACGGGTATCGCCATCGGTGCTCATTTCATAAAGCCCACTGCGCTGCCCATCTACAACCCCGCTCAGGTAAACCCGGATTTGGTCGACCGATCCGTCCGCGGCGAAAAGGATCACCACATCGCCGACTTCTCGCTCACCGACCAAAATGGTCAGACTATTACACAGGCCGATTACAGCGGTAAAATTTACGTGGCCGACTTCTTTTTTACCACTTGTACCAATATCTGCATCCCGATGGCCCAGCAGATGAAACGCATACAAACCGCTTTTGCGGATGACCCGGAAGTGATGCTGCTCTCCCATACGGTAACGCCAGCGATCGATACCGTTGCACAGCTCAAACGCTATGCCCTGAAAAAAGGGGTAAACGATGCGAAATGGCACCTGGTAACCGGGGCTAAAAAGCAGATTTACGACCTGGCTCGAAAATCCTATTTCGCTGTCACCACTAAGGGAGATGGTGGCGTGAATGATTTTATCCACACCCAAAATTTTATACTGGTGGATAAAGAAAGGAGAATCCGCGGCTTTTATGACGGCACGGACTCCAAAGATGTCGATCGACTGATCGGGGATATTAAAATTCTCAAGAGAGAAAAAGACTAGTCAGAAATCGAAGCATCCAATCCCGATCCGTCGCCCGCTGCGACTCCCACTATCTCATCCCAGATGCCCAAAGGGATATAAAAACCGGAATCGGATATAAAATTTCCGTCAAGCGCCCGGGTATACTGCGGTTTTTCTACTTTTAAGGTTTAAATGCGGCCATGAACGATCCGATTTTTCACTCTATTCTCGATAATGACTTTTACAAGTTTACCATGCAAAACTGTGTGGTCAAGCTATTTCCCAATGCCCATGCGCGCTATGGTTTTATAAACCGGGGCGAGCACAAATTCCCCAAAGGCTTTGACAAAGTGCTGCGCGCGGTGGTAGACGAGATGAAGGACTTGCAACTGAGCAATGCTGAAAAACAATACCTACGCACGACTTGTCCCTATCTCGATCCGTCCTATCTGGATTTTTTGCAAGGATATCGATACGATCCCAAGGAGGTTTTCATTGCACAGAAGGGAACCGAACTAAGCGTAGCGATAGAAGGGCTTTGGTACCGGACGATCTTGTGGGAGGTGCCCATCATGGCAGCCATTTGCGAATGCTATTACAATACACTCTGTATAGAACGGTTAAATGATGTCGCAGTAAAGCAAATCGCACGAGACAAAATTGAATACTACAATCGAATCCGGGTAAAGATAGCCGAATTCGGTACGCGTAGAAGGCATTCGGCACGCGTACACAGCCTCGTTACAGCAACCCTCAAAAAATATGGGGGCGAAGCCTATACCGGAACGAGCAACGTACACCTGGCGAATCGATTCCAACTGAAGCCCATCGGTACACATGCCCATGAGTGGTTCATGTTTCACGGCGCCAAATACGGTTTTAAGGTAGCCAATGCGATGGCGTTGCAGCATTGGGTCAACGTGTATCGCGGGGATTTGGGTATCGCGCTTTCCGATACCTTTACCACGAAGTTCTTTTTTGAGCGCTTCGATAAAATGTTTGCCAAACTCTTTGACGGCGTCCGGCACGACAGCGGAGACCCCTTGGGTTTTGCCGATAAAACCATCGCACATTACAACCGACTCGGCATAGATGCCAGGGAGAAGACGATTATTTTTTCAGACGGACTAAACCCAGAAAAAGTAGCTAAAATCGCCGAATATTGCCGAGGGAGAATTAAGATTTCATTTGGGATTGGAACGGATTTCACCAATGATGTGGGTGTAGCGCAATTGAACATCGTAATCAAAATGGTGGAAGCCATGCCGGCAGGGGAGCAATGGACGCCTGTGGTGAAAATTTCAGATGAGTCGAGCAAGCATACCGGGGATCCGGATATGATTCGTTTGGCCAAAGCATTTTTGCATATCGGGTGAGGATGGGCTAGCGCTGTCTCGTCTCTCTGCGAATGGATAAGGCGTTCTAGGTGAATTGTCGCGTACCGTTGATGCGCACCAGCCGCTGTCATGCCTACGCCAAACCAAAAAGTAAGCCGCTTTGCAAACCACCACACCAGAGAAAAACAAAAAAAATAATCCCTTTTTTTAAACGCTTTTCACGTGATTAACACCGTTAGACCCCCTTGCAGCCAGCACACAGCAGCGAAATAAGAAATGCGCACCTTTTTCAAGCCACCACATAAGGCCAAAAAGATTAGGACTGGGCTTTTCAAACTGCCTCCCTCAGCGGCGAGATCCAAAAAATACCCCAGCAAAAAACAAGCTCCCTTTTTCGGGCTGTCCGGTTTCAATAGACGATAAAATCAGCTGCGCTGACCACAGGACAAGAGATAAACCCCACCTTTCAAACCACCAAACACAAGAAATAAGCCCTCTTTTAACCGCCAAACACAAGAAATAAGCCCTCTTTTAACCGCCAAACGGGAATGAAAAAATAACTGCTCCCTAAAACTAGCCC
>JBAJNK010000013.1:0-14302 GCA_036881805.1 Flavobacteriales bacterium | reverse complement strand
GTTTTTTTGGATTTGTATGGCGGGGTGTTTTGAAAGGGCGGGTTTTCGATTTTTCCGTTTTGGATTAAGACGGTAAATAGCGAGTCGACTTGCTTGCCCAGGGCTGGATTTTGGGCGCCGATTTGTTTGCCGATCGTTTTGTCGACGGTTTCTGAAGTGCCCGAAATCGAGATGAGTCCATTGACAGTTGTCTGGGCTGCAGCTGACATGGCGACCAGTGCACCCTGGCTGTGCCCCAACAGAAATATCTTTTTAAATTCCCTTTTCGCTTTGAAATAGTGTACCACTTTAATGGCGTCTGAGACGAAGTCGTCAAAGCGAATGGCACCCAGTTTTTTTGATTTTCGCTAATGCGCTAGGCTATTGGCCAACAATTTGAACGCATCGTTTTTACCCGGTAGCAGCTTTGAGTTGCCATCGCGGTCGGTCGGGCCTGAACCGGGTATCACAATGACCAGGCACTGTGCGCTTTCGGGTTTTTGCAAGCTGCCCGTAGCTGCTCAGGCTTGTGACTAAGGTGAGCAGGTATTTGTTTACGGTTTGCACTTTAGCCTCCAGCATTTACCACGGGGGTGGTTTCCTTATCCGAGCAAAGCACGACCATCAAGTTGCTCACCATATTGGCTTTGCGTTCCTCGTCGAGTTTTACGATATCTTTTTTGTTGAGCTCTGCCAAAGCCATCTCCACCATGCTCACCGCCCCTTCTACGATTTTATGCCGTGCGGCGATAATCGCGGTAGCCTGTTGTCTTCTCAGCATGGCATTGGCGATTTCCTCTGCATAGGCCAGGTAACCGATGCGCGCTTCCAAAATCTCGATACCCGCGATATGGAGCCTTTCCAAGAGTTCTCTCTCCAGGGCTTCGTTTACGGTATCCACACCCGAGCGAAGGGTTATTTCGCTCTTCTCGTCTTCAAAATTATCGTACGGATATTGGCTCGCCAGTTTTCGCACGGCCGCATCGGTCTGAACCTGGACGAACTTTTCGTAAAAATCCACTTCAAAGGTCGCCTTAAAGGTGTCTTTCACCCGCCAGACCAGTATAACGCTGATTAAAATCGGGTTGCCCAGCTGGTCGTTGACCTTGAGGCGCTCGGAATCAAAATTGCGCGCCCGCAATGAAATGCGCTGCCTTACAAAGAATGGATTGACCCAGAAAAACCCGTTTTTCTTTATGGTTCCACTGTACTTTCCAAAAAGGGTTAAAACGCAGGAATCGTTTGGGTTTACAAAACAAAAACCCTTGAATGCCAAGATGACGAGCAAGGCGAGCAAAATCGCTGTTATCGGTGACTCACGCGCGCTCGGGTGTAGAAACACCAGTGCACAAAGGCAGACTACCAACAACAATGCGAGAAATGCCAGGTACCCCGATAGGGGTGAGAATTCTCTTTCGCTATTCACGGTAACCGATATTAAAACTGTCGCAAGTTAGTGTAAAAATCGTTTATAAAAAAAGATTCGCAATTTTTGAAAAGGTCTAATCGATTGTTATCAGATGGGATAGAAACCGCAGAAAACCCAAATGGATATTGCTGAGTAGAAAATAGCGGACGGTTTTAAAGACAAATCTATATATAAAACAATGTATTGTATCGAGTCTTATGTAGCGGTGTGAACGCTGTGTATAACGCCAAGGGTGGGGCCTTGCAAAATCTGATGGGGGTCGGGTGCATAACCCCTTAGAACAGGGGGGGGAATTTTTGGGGATTGGTCTCGTGCATCAAGGTATATGCTTTTTCAAAGATGTCATCTGCCGAGGGTTTGGAGAAATAATCTCCGTCGCTACCGTAAGCGGGACGGTGTTCTTTGGCGGTGATGGTGAGCGGTTTGCTGTCCAAATAGCGGTAGCCGTTTTGCTTTTCGAGGATTTCTCGTAACAGGTATGCGGAACAACCGCCCGGCACATCTTCATCGGCTAGGATTAGGCGGCCGGTTTTCTTCAGGCTGTCGACCACGGCTCGGGCATCGTCAAAGGGTATCAATGAACGCGCGTCGATCACTTCCACATCGATATCGAATTCAGCCAGCGCTCCTGCGGCATGCATGGCAATTTCGCACATAAAACCGTAGGTGACCAGGGTTATGTCACGTCCACTTCTCAAGCATTCCACCTGGCCGATAGGCGTTTTGAATTCGCCGAGGTTGCTCGGTAGCCGTTCTTTTAAGCGGTAGTTTCTCAGGCTTTCTACTACGATAGCAGGGTTATCGCATTCCAGTAAAGTATTGTAAAAGCCGGCTGCCTGTGTCATGTTTCGGGGGGTTAAGAGGTAAATGCCTCGAAAACCGTTGAGCAGCGCGCCCATCGGTGAGCCCGAATGCCAGATCCCCTCGAGCCTATGCCCCCGTGTGCGGATGATGACGGGTGCTTTTTGGCCGCCGCAGCTGCGGTAGTGTAGGGTGGCCAGGTCATCGCTGAGGGTGGTGTAGGCGTATGGGATGTAGTCCAAATATTGGATTTCTGCAATGGGGCGCAGGCCGCGCATGGCTAAGCCTATGCCGCGCCCGACGATAGCGGATTCCCGGATGCCCGCATCGGCTACGCGTATGCGGCCGTATTTCTTTTGCAAGCCTTCCAAGCCTTGGTTTACATCGCCGAGCAAGCCGCTATCTTGACCAAAAGTGAGCAGCTCAGGGTGCTTGGCAAAGAGCCGATCAAAGTTGTCTCTCAGCACGATTCGGCCGTCTACTTCCTGGGCATCGTCTCGGTATTCAGCCGCAACGGCCGGGATGTTTGGGTAGCGCTGTGCGGATTCACTGTACAGCCAGGCCCCATACGTTTTATCTTGCGCTTTGGTATAATCCGATATCCACCGCTGTAAGGGTTTTTTGGCCGATAGGTTTTCTCCTGCTACGCGGTGTAGTACTTGTCGCGCAGTGGATAAGAGGTCTCTCTTGTGCGGTTCCTCGTCATTCTTGAGCCTTGCGATTGAGCCGCTGAGCGATTCGCTTTGTGCGGATTCCTCGCACAGGGCTTTTAAAAGCACATAGACTTTGTCTCTTTCTCGCTTGAGTGGGGTTATATAAGTTTTCCAAGCTTCTTTTCGCGCTTGGTTTACCGCTCGCTCCGCTTCTGATTCGATCGCCCTGAGCGCTTCTTCTCCGGCGATTTGATAAGTCGTGTCATCAGCATTGATTTCAAAGTGTAAGATCCAGGCGCGCATCTGGGCGATGCAGTCGTATTCCGATTCCCATTTCAGCCGTTCTTTGGGTTTGTAACGCTCGTGCGAACCGGAAGTGGTGTGCCCTTGTGGCTGTGTTAATTCTCGTACGTGTATCAATACGGGCACGTGCTTTTTGCGGGCTAGTTCTTCCGCCCTTCGATAGGTTTCGATGAGCGCCGGGTAATCCCAGCCCTTTACCGCTAAGATTTCCCAACCGTTTGTGTCTGCTCGCTTTTGCATTCCTTGCAACGCATCGGAAATGCTCGCTTTGACGGTCTGGTATGCCTTGGGAACGGAAATGCTGTATCCATCGTCCCAAACCGATAGGACCAGGGGTACCTGTAGAATACCAGCCGCATTGACGGCTTCCCAGAAAAGCCCTTCAGAAGTGCCGCCCTCTCCGATGGTGCCAAAGGCGATCTCGTTTCCATTGTGGGAGAATTTTTGGCGATCGCCGAGTTCTTTTAGATTTCTGTATACCGAAGAGGCTTCTGCCAGTCCGAGCAAACGGGGCATTTGTCCAGCCACACAAGAGATGTCGGCACTCGCATTTTTTTGCTGCATCAAATTTCGCCAGGAGCCGTCGGGATGCAGGGAACGCGTGGCAAAATGACCGTTCATTTGCCGCCCCCCAGAGTTGGGCTCCCGCTCTAAGTGGGTATCGGCGTAAAGGGCTGCAAAAATTTGATGCACGGTGAGTTGCCCAATCGCCATCATAAAGGTTTGATCTCGATAATAGCCCGATCTGAAATCGCCGTTTTTAAATACCTTGGCCATAGCGATTTGGGCGATTTCTTTGCCATCGCCAAAAACACCGAATTTGGCTTTTCCGTTCAATACCTCTCGGCGTCCGGCCAAGCTGGCATGCCGGCTGAGCAGCGCCAGTTTGTAATCGTCGAGTACGGTTTTTTTGAATTCTTCAAAGGAGGCATCTCGCTTGGTTTCCGTTTGCATCATACGGGTTTGGCTACAAAAGTAGCGATTTTCTTAGCGCCGGCTGTAGGTGGTAAAAACAGCCCTGGCGTGGTTGTTGATAGGGGAAAGGAAGTATTTGCCGTTAGATCAAAAAATCCGATGACGCAGGGGCTCGACTTGCCACAGCGCTCACCGATTGACGTAAAGTTTACCTATACTGCTTTATTTTGCGAGGTGCCTTTTATCCTTATATTTGCCTTACCAGACGACTTGTGAATGGCTTACAGACCAAGAACCCCGCTGTGCTTAAACCCGTTAACGCGATGAAGAAATTTGTGTTTTTGTCGATAGCGATTGCCTTTGCCTTTGCGGCTCAATCTCAAACGCTGACTACCATTTATCAATTCAAAGATCCGACTGCGAAAAAAACACGTGACAGATGGATGAAATGGGATACCGAACAAGCCGAAAAAGTCTATGCGGAATGCAGTAAAATCCTGGAGTTTAAACTCGTAAACAGTCGGGGACAATCGCGTTTTACCTTTATTAAAGATACCGCACAAGCCGATTCGAAAGCAGATAGCCCTTGGATAAAGCGGATGCGCAGACAAATCGAAGATATAACCGTGTACAAAAATTTTGTGAAGGATTCTTATGAATACCGTGTCAACTTGGGTTTGCAGATGGCTATAGTTACAGATTCCCTGAAAGCGCCCGATTGGATCATAACCGCAGAAAAGAAGCACATCGGTGGATACGAAGTCACCCGAGCGCGCATGCCGGACGATCGAAATCCAAAAGATACGGTAGTGGCTTGGTTTGCCGCTGCGATTCCAACTTTTGACGGCCCCCTCGATTATTGGGGTCTGCCGGGTTTAATTCTGGAACTCCAAAGCCCAAGGGCCCATCTGATCGCCAAAGAAATCCGGTTTGAAAAGAGGTCGACCTCGATCAAACCGTTAGACAAACGCGGCGTTAGAATGATTACCCGGAACAAATTTCTAGCACTCCTTACCAATCGCAGACATTGATCATCGGTTCGGTTTCCCGCCAAAGAATATGAGAAATGCAAAAATACTATGTGCTGATAAGCCTATTTTGCGCAGTTTTTTCGCTTTGTGGACAAACGGTTGCGATAAGGGGTAAGGTTCAAGACGAGAAAGGCGCCCCCCTGTCTTTTGCGAACGTTCAATTATTGAATGCGGAAAATCAAAAATTGATCAGCTATGCCGTGACCGATTCGACGGGTAATTTCGGCATGGAAGCCCGACCCGGAAAATATGTTTTGAAAGTCTCCTTCATCGGATACGATAGGGTTGAACAAATTGTCGATGCGGGTGGTGATCGACCGATTTTAGACGTTGTGGTAAAACTCGAAGCGTCGAAAAATATGCTGGACGAAGTCGTCGTTAACTTGCAGCCCGTCGAGATATTGGGTGATACGCTTCGCTACCGGCTCAGCATGTTTACCGATTCCACCGAAACCAATTTAAAAGAGGCTTTGGAAAAATTGCCGGGTTTTGAAATCAGCGAGCAAGGCGAGGTGTCGGTACATGGAAAGAAAGTGGATAAAGTGCTCCTAGACGGAGATGATTTTATGAATGATCAAACTAAAATTGCGCTGGAGACCCTACCTGGAGATGTGGTAAAAGATGTCGATTACATTAAAAACTACACGGAATCCAAAACCAACCGAGGCCTGGGTTCTAAGAAAACCGCCTTGAATATCAAGTTGAAGGACGCGTACAAAAATCAGTGGAAAGGCGAAGCTAAGATAGGAGTCGGAATGGATTTAAAAGGGTTCGGCGTGTTGGACACCTACAATTTGAATAAAAAATTCAAGGTGTTCTATGTGGGTGAGATTCAAAATGTCGGTTCGGCGGTCGAGGGCATGGGAGATTACCGTCGCGCTTTGGGTACGAACGGCTCCAGGTCCAGTTTATCTACCACGCTGAGTCCGAACAACAGCGCTTATTCCGCTTCCTTAGATAACATTGTGTCTCTTAAGTCAAATGATTTAAACAAGCGGGAATCGCTCGTTCAAACCTTGAATATTTCCACCGAGCCGAACGAGGAGTTAAAACTAGCCGTTTCTGGCGTTTTCGGCAGGTCTATTTCCGATTCGTTTACACGGGAAAGGAGGAGTTATTTCGATCGAAGTTTCGCAGGGGCTACCGAACAGCATTTCCGCAAAGACATCGATGCCGATAAAAACTTCCTCAACACGGGTTTTACCGCAACTTATACACCATCGGATGATTTGGAACTGTACTGTAATTTCAAGTTTAACGGAGTGGGTTCATTTGACCATCGGTTACAGACACAAGAAGGCATACAATCGGATCAATTGAACAAAATCCGCTCCTACAACTATGTGACAAACTTGGAGATCAACGACCGGTTTGGTGAAAAATCGCTCGGAAATATTTTATTTTATGCCACTGTGGGGAATCATTTCTCAAAATACCGGCTTTTGTCTGAAGATGCGATCGCCTTTCCCACAGGTAAAAAATCTTCCTCGATCAGACAGCAAAACAACACCTATACGAGCGAGTATGCCATGATTCCGAGCTATACCTATCGCACCGGAAAGACGAGCTGGAGTCTGCGGAGCCGACTCTCATATATCGATCGCGCATTGAGAAACCAAAGTATTTTAGATGAATCCCAATTTTTAAAGCCCGCTCTTCAAACCCGGGCGCTCGCAACCGAGTTCGCGGCTGAAAAAGACGAGGGAAAAATCCAATATCAATTTTTACCTGCGATCACCTATCGCGAATGGACGTATCGGCAGGGTGCTTCATCCAGACGGGTCGGTTACTTCTTTGAACCCTTACTCGAGCTCGATTATCAGTTTCGTGATTTTCATTATCTCGGCTTGACTTATACGAGAACGAACGATGTATACGACTTGCCAGATTTGTACAGCGGTTATTTATCGGATGGTTTATCGGAATATAAAATGGGTGGACTCGATTTGGATTACAGTACAAATGACGAAGTTGAATTGCACTATATCATGGTAGATCAAGTCTCTCAGCTCCAAATTTTTGGATTCTTAACTTACGATAGACGTAGGAATGCGCCCACGGTGAGCGCTGAATTTGATACAGACACAAAAACAAGTGTCACCACCGCACGGATTAACCCCGATTCGGAGTCGTATCGCGCCTATCTCTCCGCCCATAAAATCATAGGGACTAAGATCCCGTTACGCATACGCGCTGGCTTGAACCTGGGAACTCAAAACAACCACACTTACATCGAAGGGCATATTTCTCAGATTCAAAACACCGATTACGGTGGGCATTTTGGAATTGAAACGCACCGAAGCAAACAAATCAACTTGGGAACCGAATTTTCTTACCGTAAAAATAAAAACGAACGATTCGGGATTAGTCGCATTTCCAGTTTTGAATCGTATGATATCGGCGGTTTTATCCGAGGTGAAACCCTTAAAAATATACGGATTAAGTCGAGCTATAATTACGACTTAAGCAAGTCGAATGACTCGAGAAGAACGCTCGACCGATTGAGCGGTAGAATCTGGTATCAAAAGCCAAAGGGTAAATTCAGATACAGTATTAAAATGAAAAATGTGCTACATCTCGGTAATCCGCTACGGCTCACTTACAAAAACACCGATTTTTATCAGCAAGAGTCCCTTTCGAGCACCTTACCGGGATACATTCTCGCTGAGGTCAAATACCGATTTTAATAGTGGATTAGTCGTCTTCCTGTGTCACAGCATGGGATGGTGCAGTCCTTTTTGAAAGCCCGTTTATCGGCGGTAATGAGACCAGTCCGATTGGAAAGGGTATGGGCGAGATCGAATCGCCTTTAAAAGTTTGGACTCAAGCGATAGGTATTGTAGAAGTTCTGGATGTGGGCTACCGCTTCTGTTGCGGTGTCGACGATCTGAAATAATTCCAAATCCCGATCCGCTATATTTTTTTCCGCTATCAGCGTCTCTTTTATCCAGTTGACCAATCCACTCCAAAAAGACGAATCGACCAATACGATGGGAAAACGATCGACCTTTTTGGTTTGAATGAGGGTGATGGCTTCGAACAGCTCATCCAAGGTACCAAAGCCACCTGGCATCACGATAAACCCTTGGGCGTATTTCACGAACATCACTTTTCTAACGAAGAAATAATCAAATTTTAAACGCTTGTCCGAATCGACATAGGAGTTGCCAAATTGTTCGATCGGCAGGTCGATGTGCAAACCCACAGAGGTTCCACCCCCGCGTTGTGCCCCTTTATTGGCCGCTTCCATAATGCCCGGACCCCCGCCGGTAATCACGCCAAATCCGTGTTGTGTCAGCCGATGTGATATTTCTTCAGCCAACTTGTAGTGGCGTTGGTCGCGCTTCTTGCGCGCAGAACCAAATAGGGATACACAAGGGCCCATTTTCGCCATTTTTTCATAGCCTTCTACGAACTCGGACATGATTTTGAAAATCGACCAGGAATCATGGGTCTTGATCTCGTTCCAGCTCTTTGGCCTAAATGTGTCGTGCCCCTTTTTTTCTTCGCAATCGGCCATTGGGTATCTCACCTTTAAGTGGGCTAATATAACAATTCTCTCTTCAAGTATGGAGCGGTATGGGAATTTTTAACCGCCATCACTTCTTCCGGTTTGCCTGTAGCGGTGATTTGCCCACCGTCCTTTCCCCCTTCGGGCCCCATATCCACGAGGTAGTCCGCTACTTTTAGCACATCTAAATTGTGCTCGATAACGACGACTGTGTTACCCAAGTCTACCAATTTTTGCAATACTCGAATCAGGGCGTCTACATCTTCAAAATGCAAACCCGTGGTGGGCTCGTCCAATATGTAGAGCGTTTTTCCCGTGCTTTTTTTGGATAATTCGGCGGCCAATTTGACGCGCTGGGCTTCGCCACCGCTCAGCGTAGTGCGCTGTTGGCCCAGGGTGAGATACCCCAGTCCCACCGCTTGTAGCGTCTTAATCTTGCGGTGGATTTTTGGGATGGTTTTAAAAAAATCGACGGCTTCCCTTATCGTCATGTCCAGCACGTCTGAAATGGAGTGGCCCCGGTAGCGCACCTCCAAGGTTTCTCGGCTAAATCGTTTGCCACCACAGGCCGCACAGGGAACCTGCACATCGGGCAAAAAATTCATTTCAATTACGCGGATACCCGCCCCCTGACAAGTTTCGCAGCGTCCGCCTTTCACGTTAAATGAAAAGCGTCCCGGTCGATAACCCCGCACTTTGGATTCGGGCAATTGGGCAAAGAGGCTGCGAATCGCATCAAAAACGCCGGTATAAGTCGCCGGATTGGATCGGGGTGTTTGCCCGATGGGGCTTTGATCGATATCGATGACTTTATCGATGTGTTCGATTCCTTTTGCAGATCGGTAGGGCAGGGGCGGGGTTACCGCGCGGTATAGCTGTTGATTGGCGATCCGATAAAGCGTCTCGTCGATCAGCGAAGATTTTCCACTTCCAGATACACCGGATACAACCGTGAGGGTGCCTAGGGGAATTCGTAGGTCTACATCCCTTAAATTATGACCCCGAGCGCCTGTGATCTCAATGCAATGGCCATTTCCCTTTCGGCGTTTTTTCGGGATTTCGATTTTCTTTTTTCCGCTGAGGTAGGCAGCGGTAAGGCCTTGGCCTTTTTCAATCGATTGCGGTGTACCCATCGCCACGACTTCGCCCCCGTGTTTTCCCGCTCCAGGTCCCATGTCGATGACGTAGTCTGCCGACCGGATGATGTCCTTATCGTGTTCCACTACGATTACCGAGTTGCCGATGTCGCGCAATTGTTTTAAAGACTGGACGAGCCTGTCGTTGTCTCTTTGATGCAAACCGATGCTGGGCTCGTCTAAGATATACAGCACATGGGTGAGCTGTGAACCGATTTGAGTGGCCAGGCGAATGCGTTGGGCCTCTCCGCCTGAAAGGCTTTTGACAGGACGGTTTAGCGTGAGATAAGCCAAACCGACGTCGCATAGAAAACGGGCTCGGGTAATCAATTCCTTTCGGATTTCCGAAGCGATCTGACGCCGTCTTTCCGATAGTTTCTCCGGTAGGCTTTGAAGCCAGTCCAACAGCTCATCGATGTAGAGGTCAGCGAGCGCACCGATATTTTTGCCGTCGATCTGACATGATAGGGATTCGGGTTTTAAACGCATGCCGCCGCATTCGGGACAGCTGATGGGATCCATATACGCTTTCGCCCAGCGTTTGAGTGCCGTACTGGTGTTCTCGCTGTATTGTTTTTGTATGAAGTTTTTGATCCCTTCAAAATCAATGGTGTATGACTTTATCATGCCGAGTGCGGGGCTGGGTACTGAAAACTTTTCCCGTGAGCCGTTCAGAATCACATCCATGCCTTTTTCAGGAATGTCTTTTATCGGTGTACGCAAAGTGAAGCCATATCGCAAACCGATGGCGTATAACTGTCTAAAAATCCAAGTATTTTTTTCTTCTCCGATGGGTGCGATACCCCCTCTTTTAATGCTGAGGTTCGGGTTGGGCATGATTTTTTTTTCGTCGATTCGGTGGATGAATCCCAATCCATTACATGTGGGGCAAGCCCCTTTGGGGGAGTTAAATGAGAAGTGATTTGGCTCGGGTGTCGGATACGAAAGCCCAGAGCTGGGACACATCAGGTGGCGGCTAAAATATCTCGGCTCACCGCTGTCTTTTTCCAAAATCATCAGCGTGCCTTCGCCGTGTTGCAGTGCGCTCCCTATGGCGCGCTTCAAGCGTTTTTGCGCGTGCGCATCTACGGCGATTTGGTCGATCACAATTTCGATATCGTGCCTTTGGTATCGGTTGAGTTTCATCCCCCGTTTGATTTCTGCGATTGTCCCATCTACGCGAACTTTCACAAACCCTTGTCTAACGATGGATTCAAAGCGTTCTCGGTAGTGTCCTTGGCGCCCGCGAACGACGGGTGCCAAAATGCGAATCGACTGCCCGTCATAAGATTCTGCGATTAGATTCTGAATCTGCGCTTCGCTGTAAGATACCATTTTTTCGCCCGTTACGGGTGAGTAGGCTTCGCCGATTCGCGCATAGAGCAAGCGTAAAAAATCGTAAATCTCGGTGATGGTACCCACCGTAGAACGCGGGTTTCTGGAAGTGGTTTTCTGTTCGATGGCAATGACGGGGGATAAGCCGTCTATTTTGTCTACGTCAGGCCGATCGAGGCTGCCTAGGAATTGGCGTGCATAAGCGGAAAAGGTTTCGATGTAGCGGCGTTGTCCCTCCGCATAAAGGGTATCAAAAGCCAAAGAGGATTTTCCACTGCCGCTCAAGCCGGTGATGACGACCAATTTATCTCGTGGTATGTCGACGTCTATGCCTTTGAGATTGTGTACGCGCGCACCGTAAATCTCGATGAAGTGTCTCCCGATCTGATCGGCCATAATAGCTTGCAAAGATAGGATAAAATCGGGTTGACCTGAGTTGGATAACCGGGCCCTTATCACGGTTTTAAGCGCTGCCTCAAAGCGAGAATGTTTATTTTTACCCCAAAAATGGCTTATGTCGCTATCCGATGTGCTGTGCAAAGCGGTAATTCACTTTCTGCGGACTCAGACCCAAGACGAATTGCCAAAATTAGAATTTAAACCCACTCAAAAGGCGTTTGCAGGCGACATAACCCTAGTGCTATTTCCATTGTGTAAGCGCTTACAAGCCAATCCCCTCGCCTTGGGCGGTGAAATCGGTGGGTTTTTAAAGGAACGAGTTGCGGAAGTGGTGGACTACAATGTGGTCGGTGGCTTTTTAAACCTTTGTATATCAGACGATTATTATCTAGATTGGCTCCATGCAGTAAAGGGAGTCAAAGATTTTGGCCGCACTGCCATCGGTGAAAGCGCAGGGGTAACCTTAGTGGAGTACTCCTCGCCGAATACCAACAAACCCCTCCACCTCGGCCACATACGAAATAATTTGCTCGGCTACTCGGTCGCTGAAATCCTCAAGGCGGCTGGCCACCGCGTCATTAAAACACAAGTGATCAACGATCGCGGCATTCACATTTGCAAGCCTATATTGGCCTGGCAAAAGTGGGGTCGGGGCGAAACGCCGGCCCAGGCCGGTGTGAAGGGGGATCATTGGGTCGGTGCGTATTACGTGCGCTTCGATGCGGCGTATCGCGTCCAGGTGGCCGATCTCATCGCTCGGGGATACGGTGAATCGGAAGCCCGATCCCAGGCCCCGCTGCTGCGGGAAGCACGGGAAATGCTTCGCAAATGGGAAGCTGGAGATGCGGAAACCCGCGCTTTGTGGCGCGAGGTAAACAGCTCGGTGTACCAGGGGTTCTCAGAGACATACACGCGCCTCGGCGTCGATTTTGACGAGTCTCAATACGAGAGTGATACCTACCTCTTGGGCAAGGATTTGGTCGCCCAGGGACTGGAAAAAGGCGTGTTTTATAAAAAATCAGACGGCAGTGTGTGCTGCGATTTGACCGATGCGGGCTTGGATGAAAAGGTCGTGTTGCGAAGCGATGGTACATCGGTCTATATTACACAGGATTTGGGAACGGCTGTCGAGCGTTTCAAAAATCACGACCTCGACCGGGTGATCTACACCGTCGGCGATGAACAGGATTACCATTTTAAAGTGTTGTTTTTAATCTTAAAAAAGCTGGGCTATCCCTGGGCAGCTAAGCTCCGCCACCTATCTTACGGCATGGTGGATTTGCCTTCGGGCCGGATGAAATCTCGGGTGGGAAATGTAGTGGATGCCGACGAGCTGATGGATGAGATGCACCGAACGGCTCGAGAGAAGGGCGTGGCCTTGGGCAAATTGCAAGGCTGTTCCGATGCGGAAAGAGAACGATTGTACGAAGCGATTGGAATGGGGGCGCTGAAATACCACCTCTTAAAAGTGGACCCCCGAAAACGCATTTTGTTCAACCCGGAGGAGTCGATTGATTTTGTCGGCCATACCGGTCCCTTTTTGCAATATACCCATGCGCGTATTCAATCCCTGTTGCGCCGTACGGGCAAACTAAAGTGGCAGGGCGAGCGCGTGACCTTAGCGCCACAAGAGCGCGACATTCTGAAGCACTTGGAACGGTTTCCCCAAGCGATACAACTCGCTGCTGAACAGCTCAATCCAGCATGGATTGCCCATTACAGCTACGACTTGGTCAAATCGTTCAACCACTTTTACCAAAGTACCCGCATTTTAAACGTCGGTAATGCGACCCTGAGGGCGTTTCGTCTGCAATTGGCTGCACAGACCGCTGTGGTGTTGGCCTCGGCCCTGCGCCTGCTCGGCATCGTTGCACCGGAGCGAATGTAGCTGTGGTATTATACGAATGATAACCTAAAATTGCCTCAAAATAGGAAAAATATGTGCTCTGTGTAACTTATTTTTGTGTATTTGTACCTGTAAAGTTTGGATATGGGTACAGCGTTTGACAAACCCAAGCCTTTGAAACACGAGCTAAGCAGTTTATATATCAGCTCTAAATAACCTTAAATCCGCTAGCGAATAGTAATGTTGTGCAATATTAAAATATGAAATTATGGCTACAAATCCACCCAAAGACAACAGTAGAAAGGGTGCTGTTAAAAAGAGAACTCAAGTGCGAAACTCTAAAACAGGGTTGTACATCAAGCGAGACAAAGAAACAGGCCGATTTATTGATGTAAAGACTACCGGCGGGAAATTTAAAGGTGTCAGAACAGAAAAATGAAGATTACGCGGCAGGCTTAATCACAGCGCCATAAGACCCATTTTATTAAAGTGCTTATGTAGCAACCGAAAGTATGGGCATGGAATTGATGGCTGAGTCGCTGTATACCCCAATGTTCAGGGTCAATTATTCCGGTAAAGCAGACAAGACCAAAATGAGATACTTTTCATTGCGATCCAATTAGAAAGTAAAGTCGAGAAGCGGATGGGGCAATTTTGAGAAATCAACTTGGATTGCAGGCTTGCTACAAATCGTCTAAACTACCCCCACCGAATTCACACGGAGTGACAGGTGAGCCCTTTGGCAAGGGTTTTGTAAAGGAGATAAACACCCATATCGCGATCCCGGTTAAGTGGAATCCGTTTGTCATTGGCTTAGTAAAAGCGCTTAATATGCCTGTTGTTGCCCCATTCCCGCTGAATTCACAGGGGATGGGTTATTTACAATTCCGCCTTTTCTAAGTGGGTCAGCCGGTTTTTGTTTTTCATACTTTTGCAAAAAGGAATCTCAGATGTTTCAAAACTT
>JBAJNK010000012.1:0-46952 GCA_036881805.1 Flavobacteriales bacterium | reverse complement strand
CGATTTTAGTGCTTTTTCTTGTCGTCCGCTTAATCGAGATTTTGTTTGATCTTCAAAACTGGACTTGGGTATTTTCTTTGGTGCCTGTTACACTGGTTTTGCAATTTTTTCTTCCAAACTGGAATCTTCCGAAATGGAAGAAATACAATCCCTTCTCGAAGGAGTATAAAGAACGGATCACCAAAAACAAGTACAAAAACTTTGATGCGGAAGGTTTAGCGCGGTTAAAAAAGAGGTGTGAAACTTTGAAGCGGCAGCATGATTCTGACTTAGAGCACTGAGCTGCTCCTCGACATAGTACGCCTGATATCCATTTAATTGGCTTTTCAGGTCTCCCTTTCTTTCACCTATGGCGATTTCTATTGTGGTCTGTGATTGCAGTCGAGCTGTCGTGCTTTGGGTTTGCGGCAGGCCATCTGGCATGCTGCATCTGTTTGGGGCGGCGTCATTTCGGTAAACACCTGGTGATGGGATCGCCTGGGATACCCGGTAGCGGTCGGTTTCTGCCTTTTTGGCAGAGATGCGATTTGAAATCCCTGTGCGATATGGCTGGCATAATGCTTGACAGGGTTTAAGTCGAGAATAATTTTTGAGAAAACGGTTAACCATGAGTAAAATAATTGGAATAGACTTGGGTACGACCAATTCGGTGGTATCGGTGATGGAGGGTAAAGAGCCTATGGTAATCCCCAATTCGGAGGGCAAGCGCACGACGCCTTCTATCGTCGCTTTTGTCGAGGGCGGTGAGCGAAAGATTGGCGATCCGGCCAAACGACAGGCCGTGACCAACCCGACGAAGACTATTTTTTCGATTAAGCGTTTTATGGGCAATAAATTTTCCGAGGTGACTAAGGAAGTCAAACGGGTGCCCTATAAAGTGGTAAAGGGTGACAACAATACCCCCCGTGTGGACATCGATGGCCGCATGTACACCCCGCAGGAGATCTCGGCGATGATCCTTCAGAAGATGAAGAAAACCGCTGAGGATTACCTAGGGCGAGATGTGAGCCAGGCTGTCATTACGGTACCTGCATATTTTAACGATGCACAGCGCCAGGCGACCAAAGAGGCCGGAGAGATTGCGGGTTTGAAGGTGGATCGCATCATCAATGAGCCTACAGCTGCTGCCTTGGCCTATGGTTTGGATAAAGAGGCGGGCGACAAGAAGATAGCGGTTTACGATTTGGGTGGGGGTACTTTTGACATATCTATCTTAGAATTGGGTGACGGTGTATTCGAAGTGCTCTCTACCAATGGGGATACCCATCTCGGCGGCGATGATTTCGATGAAAAGCTCATCGATTGGCTGACGGGCGAATTTAAAGAGAAGGAAGGCGTAGACTTGTCCCGAGATCCGATGGCGCTTCAGCGTTTGAAAGAAGCAGCTGAAAAAGCAAAGATCGAACTCTCATCCAGTTCGCAAACGGAGATCAATCTGCCCTATATCACGGCTACGGATTCAGGCCCGAAACACCTGGTAAAAACCTTAACCCGCGCCAAATTCGACCAATTGACGGCAAACCTGGTCGAGCGCTCCATGCAACCGGTAAAAAAAGCATTGGACGACGCGAGCCTAAAGGCAGCCGATATCGGCGAGATAATTTTGGTGGGCGGCTCTACGCGTATCCCCAAAATTCAGGGAGAGGTAGAAAAATTCTTCGGTAAAAAGCCTTCTAAGGGCGTGAACCCCGATGAGGTGGTAGCTGTCGGTGCAGCTATTCAGGGTGGTGTGTTGACCGGGGATGTAAAAGATGTGTTGCTCTTGGATGTGACGCCACTCTCCCTCGGTATCGAAACCTTGGGCAGTGTGTTTACCCGGTTGATCGAATCCAATACGACGATCCCGACCAAAAAGTCCGAAGTGTTCTCTACGGCACAAGACGACCAAAGTGCGGTGACCATTCGCGTCGGGCAAGGGGAAAGGCCTATGTTTAAGGATAATAAGGAAATCGGCCGCTTTGACTTGGTCGATATTCCAGCAGCGCCCCGTGGCGTACCGCAAATTGAAGTGACCTTTGATATCGATGCCAACGGCATATTAAATGTTTCAGCCAAAGACAAAGGTACGGGTAAGGAACAATCGATTCGCATCGAAGCTTCTTCCGGTTTGAGCGAGTCGGAGATTCAAAAGATGAAGCGAGAAGCCGAGCAAAATGCAGCGTCTGATAAGAAGCGCAAAGAGAAAGTGGATAAGCTCAACCAGGCGGACAGCATGGTTTTTCAAACCGAAAAACAATTGAAAGAGTTTGGTGACAAACTCTCCGACGCCAAGAAAAAACCGATTGAATCGGCTTTGGCAGAATTGAAGAAAGCACATGAGAGCCAGGATTTAGGCGCTATCGACCATGCCGTGGAAAAAGTCAATAAGGCTTGGAGCGAAGCGTCTCAGGAGATGTATGCCGCACAGCAAAAAAACGCTGGATCACAAGATTCAGGCGCTGATGGCGCAGCTGGCTCAACCGATTCGGCTGCAGCAGCAGATGACTCGGTACAAGATGTGGATTTTGAAGAGGTGAAGTAAAGAAGCGATTCAACGACTGGTGGGGTGGCGGGAACAAAAAAATAAGATGGGCTTTTCAGCTGCGCGCCACTCCGAGCCGTGATTGGGATTTTGCAATTCGATGCAAAGCGAGAGATAGCGGCCAGCCCTTTCAGATATGCCACAGAAAAAGTACAAAAGCGTAATGCCAGATTTTTAAACCCGCACAAAAGATAGAGACCAAAGAAGTCGGGCGTTCCTTTTCAAATTGACGCACGGATAAATGGGTGACGAATAGCAGCTGTCGCAATCCCGAATAAGTCCCCGCTTTCCAAACTGCCACACAGGAATAAAAATAGGCCCCGCTTACCAAACCAGCTCAAAAGGACAAATACAAAAAATCCCTTTTTTAATTACCCGCTTGGAACAAAACCAAAAAACCACCACACCCCGATCTTCCAAACCGATATACGGGATAGAAAAATAGGCCCCTTTCCAACCCCACCCCTACAGCAAAAAAGGACAAAAAGCGCAATTCCACGTTTTAAACCAGTCCTACAAAAACAGAGAGATAAACCCGGCTCTCAGACTATCGACCGAGGAAGAAAAATGAGGTGTTACTCTTACATTACAAAAGGTCAAAAGCAAAAATAGACTGCTTTTTAAACTACTATGCAGGGCGACAAACACCCAAAAACACCCCCTTTTCAAATGCCCCACAGGGATGAGAGATAAGACCCGCCTTTCAAACCGATCCATAGTGGCAAACACTGAGAAAATAGGCCCTCATCGAAAGCGTCACAAAAGGTAAAATACAAAAAAGACCTGCTTTTCAAATGTCCCGCACAGGATAAAGGCGAGCCTATAGCAGAACGACCACCGCCCCACAGACCAATCAAAGCCCTGACACCAGCTCTCCTCGGTTAAAGCAAATTGTATACTCAATCCATAGATACGGCCAGGATTTTGGGATAGACAGCGCGGTAGGAGAGACCTGTGATTTTCAACCCTTTTATGAATACACCCATTTTGGACTATTTATGGCACTGGGGTTACCCGCGGGTTGTGTGAGAGCGGTGTGGGGATCGAATCGGCGAACTCCCTTCATTTGTAAGACTTGTCCCAGCCCGAGCGGTAAGAGACCTATTGCACCGAAGGCATAGCACCATAGGCGAGCCGTTGTCGTTTCGTATCGTAATAGCTGTATTGCCCCAGCGCGATCAAACGGATCAAATCGTCATTTACCCGCTCGATACGGTTGAAGACAAAGGGGACAAGCGTTTCACCCTTTGCATTACACACACCGTAGTAAGCGCCCGCTTGGCCGATGAACAGGTCGTGGGGAATCCGTTCCAAACGGGTGTATTGCAAGGGTATGATAAAAGCACCCGTTTCATCGATCAGACCGAATTTACCGCTTTTGGCCACCACAGCCGTCTGTTTGTAGAAGGGTTTTGCCACATCGTATAGGTATGGGACGGATCGGGTGAAATCTTTGTGGACGTAGCCCCATTTGCCATTTCGCCGGCAGGCTACCGGAAAGCTTTTCAAGCTGCCAATCGCATCGTATAGGTAATTGAAAATGCGTTTGCCCGCTGTATCGATCAAACCGAATTTGCCGTTCCGTTGCACCTTGGCATAGCCGCTCTCAAAAACGGCTTGCCGGGTATAGCCGGGGTAAACCGGAAAGCGAGGTGCGATGCGCACCTTAGCATTCAAATCGGCATAACCAAACACACCACCGTTTTCTGTGATGATTCGGCCATCTCCTTCCCCGCCGATAAAATCGTATTCGCTTGCGCTGCGGGCAGCACCACCCGCATCCAATACGGTGTACGCATCCCGGCGTTTTGCGATATAATTTCCGTTGGAAAGCCTTTGCAAATCGAGGAATTCAGGTTTGATAACCCAATTCCCCGCCCTATCGATAACCCCCTTTTTACCGCCCACCCCAACGATGGCCAAGCCTTTAAAAAAAGGCGCAGCGGCGGTAAAGTTTTTTCCAAGCCAATCCTTTCCCCGACGGTTGAGATAGGTAAAAACACCATCTTTCTCCACCAAAATAAATCCTTCATTCGCCCATTGGATGGCATCATACGCGACGGGGACGACCAAACTGCCCCTGTAGTCCACCACCCCGAATCGCGCCTCCTTTTCCACGATGGCCAAGCCCGTATGAAAATCGCTTCCCTCATCGTATATAAAAGGCACAACAGTCCTTCCCTCGAGGTCGATATACCCCACATGTGCGGAATCAGCTACCAGCGCCAAGCCTTCGCTAAAGTCATTCACAAAATCGTATTGGGGCGGCGCCACGGGCTGACCGCTCGCATTTACAAAACCGAATTTCCCACCACTGAGAAACTGGTAAGGTTGACTTTGAACCAAATACCGGTAGCGATTGGCGACAGCTTTGGGTACCTCAGGGTATTTCGCCAGAAATGCAACATGGTTTCTTTCCGGTAAATTGATGTATTGAATCGCTTCCCAGGCGCGGTTTACTACCGGACTATCGGGATAGTGCTGAATAAAAGCGTAGTTCTGCTGCTCCGATCCCGTGGTGACGCATAAATTGTAGATTTTGTCCCAGGCTTGCAGCGCATGGGGGTTGCCTGGAAACGCTTTTACAAAATCCAAATACCCCTGCAGCGTGCCGTCCCCAACCTTGGCTTGAAACACCCGATCTCGATAGCGTTTTTTGGCTTCGTCGACTCGTTCTGCTTCGGGGTAAGTCTGGTAAAATGTGCGATAGGCTTGATAGGTGTTGGCCTTTTCGGCTGCGGCGAAGGCCAAGCTATCCCGAAAGCGTTTCGCATCGGGTATCCAATGCGATTCCGGGTACGTCTCTAAATAATCCACTATGGCTTTCAAATCGTTTTTTTGCTTCGCTATTACATAGAAAGCCTCGTATACATGGTTTTCCTGTGCGGTAAGCGTTACCGGGTTCACACCGTACTCGGCCAACGCTTCTCGCGCCTTATCCGAGAGTTTTGCATAACCCGCCTGCGCGGTCTCGATGAGTCGATAACTCTTTTTCAGGTTGTAAAAAGGGTTGTCACGCCGGCCGTAAATCAGGCTCAAACCATATGAAGCGGGTACCGGATTTCGATTCAAAGATTTCTCAAAGAGCTTTTTTGCTTTGAAATAATCGTATTTCTGCAAGGCTTCAAAAGCGCGTTCAAGCCGGTTAAAAAGGCCGAATGAGAAGAATAAGATCGGAATAAAAAGCAAATATGTCTCGTATTTTGAAAGCTGTACCGACTTCATATTTTCCGCCCTATTTTGCGTTTAAAAGTAACGGATTTTGGCTTTGACGCACCCCTTTTCATAAAAAGGCCATATATTTGATTGTCCGAATCTCCATACGAAGTGGGAAATATCGGCTTAATTCAAGACTTTCATATTACCTTTGCAAAATTTGTACCATGAAGCATGCGGGATTGGTTTTTCTGGGCGGTGGCATGGGTAGCGTGCTGCGCTATTACATCGGTTTGTGGTTGAAGGAGTCCATTCCGCAGTTTCCCACAGGCACCTTTGCCGTCAATGTGCTGGGTGCATTTCTCATGGGCTTACTCGTAGGGCAGGCTGCGCAGCACCCTGAATTTTACCGAACCCATGCATATTTTCTATGGGCAATAGGCTTTTGCGGAGGCTTTACCACTTTTTCCGCCTTCGTTATCGATCAGGTCGAGCTGTTGGGAAGGGGACAAATCCCATATTTTTTTACGTATGTAGTTTTGAGTATTGCCGTCGGCTTACTAGCGGGTTACTGGAGTTATAAAGGGCTGAAATCACCGATTTAAAGTATGGGAATACGCGATCGGATATGGGGTAAAATTATTCTGTAAATTTGAAGCAAAATTCAACGTTTATCGACTACTTCAAAGCGCTTAACGAATCCCAACGCAGCGCTGTGGCAGCTACCGAGGGTCCGGTGATGGTTATAGCCGGTGCCGGTGCGGGTAAGACGCGGGTTTTGACTTATCGCATTGCACAGCTGATGAACGGGGGTACAGACGCTTTTCAGATTCTGGCGCTAACCTTTACCAATAAGGCCGCCCGAGAAATGCGGGCGCGCATCGCCGAAATCGTGGGTGTGAGCGAGGCCAGGAATCTGTGGATGGGCACTTTTCACTCGGTGTTTGCACGTATTTTGCGTTCCGAATGCCATCGCTTGGGGTACCCTTCCCATTTCACCATTTACGATACCCAGGATTCAGTCGGTGTACTGACCCAGGTCATCAAGGAGAAAGGGCTCGATAAGGATGTGTACCGACCCAAGCTGATCCGGGCGCGCATATCCCAATTTAAAAATAACCTGATCACGGCCAAAGCCTATCAGCGCAATGCGGAGTGGCAGGCCTATGATGCGGCCTCAAAACGCCCCAAAACAGGTGAGATTTATGCCGAATACGCAAACCGTTGCTTTCGGGCTGGCGCTATGGATTTTGATGATCTGCTCTTGCAGACCAACGCTTTACTCACTCGATTTCCTGCGGTTTTGGCCGCGTATCAGAATCGGTTTCGCTACCTGATGGTCGATGAGTACCAGGATACCAATCACGCGCAGTATTTAATCGTAAAGGCCCTGGCCGCCCGATACGAAAATGTATGCGTGGTAGGGGACGACGCCCAAAGTATCTATTCGTTTCGCGGTGCAAACATTCGCAACATATTCAATTTTCAAAAGGACTATCCCGATGCGCAAATTTTGCGCCTGGAGCAAAACTACCGTTCTACGAAGTGCATCATAGGCGCTGCCAATAGCGTGATTAAAAAGAACAGGGAACAGCTCGAAAAAAATCTCTGGACAAAAAACCAAGCGGGTACCCCCCTTCAATTGTATCGCGCCTATTCCGATGCGGAAGAAGGCGCATATATCGCGCGTACCCTCTTTGAAGAAAAGGCGCACAACCGGCTTAAGAACTCCGATTTTGCCATTTTGTATCGCACCAACGCCCAATCGAGGGCCCTGGAAGACGCCTTGCGAAAAAAAGACATACCCTATCGCGTATATGGCGGGCTCTCATTTTACCAGCGCAAAGAGATCAAAGACCTGGTGAGTTACCTGCGCTTTTTGGTAAACCCCGCCGATGAAGAAGCCTTTGCCCGAATCGTCAATTTTCCCAGACGGGGCATTGGTCGGACTACGGTGGATAAACTCACCGTGGCCGCGAGACAAAATGGGGTGGGTATCTACGCCATCTTAGCAAACCTACAGCGTTACGATTTACCGATTCACGCCGGCATGCAGCGCAAGCTCGTCGATTTTTACGCCCTGATTAAAAGCTTACAAGCCCAAATGGCTGACCGCGATGCCTTTGATGTGGCCAAAGCGGTAGCTGAGCGCTCCGGTTTACTGCGAGAGATAGCGGCGGACAAAACCCCTGAAGGGGTGAGCCGTTACGAAAATATACAGGAGTTGCTCAACGGTGTCAAAGGCTTTGTGAATGAACAGCGGGAGTTGGCCGATGGGAATCCCACATTGGTCGGATTTTTAGAAAATATTGCACTCGCCACCGATTGGGATAAGGACGGTGCAGGCGAAGGGGATGCGGTGTCTTTGATGACGATACACCTGTCCAAGGGATTGGAATTCCCCTATGTGTTCATCGCGGGCTTAGAAGAAAATTTGTTTCCCGCTTTGCGCAGCACGAATTCGAGATCGGAATTGGAGGAGGAGCGAAGGCTCTTTTACGTGGCGCTTACACGTGCCGAGAACAAGGTATTTTTAACTTATGCGCTATCGCGTTTTCGTTGGGGGCGACCCGTGGACAACGAGCCCAGTCGTTTTTTATTCGATATCGATGAAAAATACCTGACAGCCCCCGCCCTTACACAACTCGCCGAAGCAGCTGATAGGGGTCAGCTGCGCAGCTCGACTTTTGATTTCCCCGCCAGGCCGCGCCATATATTCAGTCGTCAAAGCGATGCGATTTCGCATAAAAAGCCTATTTTTGTCGGTGGAAAAAGCCTGGAGTCGCCTTCCGGTCGACATTTGGGTAGAACTGCGGAAATCCCCCGACTGCGGATCGGGGACAAAGTGGAACACAAACGATTCGGAATCGGATTGGTGACAAGCCTGGCGGGTAAAGGTGCGAGTGCCAGCGCCACGATTCGATTTGATAATGTCGGTGAGAAAAAACTCCTTTTGAAATTTGCGCGCTTAGAAAAGCGGATATAGTTTTCCATTATTACATAATCGTATGCGATACAATTCACAGCGTGAAAGGCTGATCATTCCTGAATATGGGCGCCACGTCCAGCAAATGGCCCATTATTTGACGACGGTCGAAGATCGGAAAAAGAGAAATGCAGACGCCCATTACGTCATCGAGGTCATGGGAAATTTGAATACACAGCTGCGCGATATACCCGAACTCAAGCACAAGCTGTGGGATCAGCTCTTCATTATGGCGGACTTCAATTTGGATGTCGATTCACCGTATCCAAAACTGACGCGGGAAGAAATGCTGGCGCGTCCCAAGCGTCTGGCCTATCCGGAAAAAAACAGAAGGTATCGCTTTTACGGCCGCAACATTCAATTGATGATCGACCAAGCGGTTACTTGGAAAAGCGGTCCGAAGCGAGATGCATTGGTCATGATCATCGCCAACCACATGAAAAAATGTTTTCTAGCCTGGAATAGAGGTATCGTAGCGGATGGGGTGATCTTTGGACATTTAAAACAGCTGTCCGGCGGTCAAATCGATTTGATCGATTCCGATGAAAACCGGTTGGACAACCATACGTATGCGAGAAAGAAGCGAAGGAATTACAACAACAAGCGAAAGAAATATTAAATGCATACAGCCTTATTCCATGGGAACTTTTCGAGTTGAGGGCGGACGTGTTTTAAGCGGAGCGGTGACACCACAAGGGGCCAAGAATGAAGCCTTACAAGTGCTCTGCGCGGTTCTGCTCACTGATGAGCCGGTGCACATCACCAATATTCCCAGTGTAGTGGACGTAAATCTACTCATCCAAATTCTCGAGAATTTGGGCGTTACCATTCAAAAGAACGGTCGTGGAGATTACACTTTTCAGGCCGATTCGATTAACCTGGACTACCTCAAATCCAAGTCTTTTGTCACGCTTGGTGCGTCGATACGCGGCTCGGTTATGATCATAGGTCCCATGCTGGCCCGCTTTGGGCTGGCTTGTATTCCCCGCCCCGGTGGCGACAAGATCGGACGCCGTCGTCTCGATACACACTTGAAGGGTTTGGTGGCGCTCGGTGGCGCATTTCACTACGACAACCGAAGTGGCTTCTATCGCATCGCATGTCAGGAACTGAGGGGGAGCCACATACTTTTGGATGAAGCGTCGGTTACCGGTACGGCCAATGTATTGATGGCTGCCGCCTTGGCTGAAGGAAAGACCACGATCTACAACGCGGCTTGTGAACCCTATATCCAACAGCTCTCTAAAATGCTGCTCGCTATGGGGGCTGAGATCAGCGGCATCGGTTCCAATCGATTGTGCGTTCAAGGGGTAAAAAAACTAAGCGGTTGTACACATCGAATCCTGCCCGACATGATAGAGATCGGCAGCTGGATCGGCTTGGCAGCCATGACCGGTTCAAAGCTCGTGATTAGAGATGTCAGCTGGGAGAATCTCGGCCAAATACCATCGGTTTTTGGCAAACTCGGCATCCAGGTCGAAAGAGCAGGTGCTGATATGCGCATTCCAGCACAGCCGCACTACGAGATTCAAAGCTTTATCGACAATTCCATCATGACGATTTCCGATGCCCCCTGGCCCGGATTTACACCCGATTTGCTCTCTGTTTTATTGGTGGTGGCCACCCAAGCCAAAGGCAGTGTGCTCATCCACGAAAAGATGTTTGAAAGCCGGCTGTTTTTCGTCGACAAATTGATCGATATGGGTGCCCAAGTCGTTCTGTGCGATCCCCATCGCGCTTCGGTAATCGGATTGAACCACAAACCCGAACTCAGCCCTACAACGCTGACTTCGCCAGACATTCGGGCGGGCATTTCCCTGCTGATCGCAGCGCTATCGGCCACAGGTACGAGTACGATTCACAATATAGAACAAATCGATCGCGGTTATGAAGGTATCGATGACAAGTTGAGAAAAGTCGGCGCCCACATCGTTCGCTTGGATTAAAGTGGCATCGTGAAAAAAAGGAATGGGTCGCATCTGAGATTCGGAAACCCTTATCGAACAGCTGCGGACTCCTTAAAACTGCCAACACAGGAATCGACGACAAATGACAATCTGGCCGTTTTATGTCCTGGCAAAGCTTTTGCAATGGTGTAACCCGATAAAAAATACAAGCGAAAATGGCAGGAGATAAGCGCACACAGCGTGAAGAGATTCAGCACAATCCCGATCGAGAAACAGCAGCTTCGAATTGCGAAGAAGGGGTTTGGGAAGAAAAGCTGGATGAAAACCTCGAAAAATTAGCGCGATTGGAGGCCCAAGTTCGCGAAGAGCAGGATAAATTCTTACGTCTTTTTGCAGAATTTGAAAATTATAAAAAACGCATCCGTAAAGAGCGCAGTGACTTATACAAGTCTGTGGGACAAGAGGTCATCGCAGCGCTGCTACCCATATTAGATGACTTTCAACGCGCGAACAAAGAAATTGCACGGTCGGGCGACGACAAACTATTAAAAGGTGTGGAACTCATCTACAACAAGTTAAAAGAAGTCTTACAAACCAAAGGATTAGAGCCGATGATTGTCGGGATCGGTGATCGCTTTGATACGGATTTCCACGAGGCCATCACACAGGTTCCGGCTTCCGATAAAAAATTAAAGGGAAAAGTCATCGAGGTAGTTCAGACGGGCTACCTCTTGAACGACAAGGTGATTCGTTTCGCTAAGGTGGTTGTAGGAAGATAATAAAGGCGATGGCAAAGCGAGATTACTACCAAATCTTAGGCCTCAGCAAAGGCGCTTCGGCAGCTGAGATAAAAAAAGCCTATCGAAAGTTGGCGCTGAAGTACCACCCCGATAAAAATCCGGGTAACCGAGAGGCAGAGGAGCGATTTAAGGAAGCAGCAGAAGCCTACGAGGTCTTGAGCAACGACGAAAAGCGCGAGCGATACGACCGATTTGGCCACGCCGGTCTAAGCGGTTCTAAAGGCTTTGGGGGCGGAGGGGGCATGAATATGGAAGATATATTCAGCCGCTTTGGCGATATTTTTGGCGATGCCTTTAACGAAGGGGGATTCACCGGTTTTGGCACTGGGAGGAGCCGTGTGCAAAGCGGTACGAATCTGCGGATTAAATTAAAATTGAGCGTGGGAGATATCGTACGAGGTGTGACGAAAAAAGTGAAGGTATCCCGACTCAAACAAGCCCCTGGCACGACCTATAAGACCTGCCCGGTTTGCCACGGAAGCGGCCAGGTCACCCGTATAACCCGTACCCTACTGGGACAAATGCAGGCGACCAGTACCTGCCATATATGTGGGGGCTCCGGCGAGGTGGTCGATGAGATACCACCAGGAGCGGATAGAAATGGTATGATCCGCGAAGAGGAAACCGTCTCCATCGAAATTCCGCCCGGTGTGAGCGATGGCATGCAACTCAGGGTAAGCGGAAAGGGAAACGGTGCGCCGGGAGACTTGATCGTCCTAATCGAAGAGGAAGAAGATGCGCAGCTGAAACGCGAAGGCAACAATTTGCATTGCGATTTGTATATTTCCTTCCCAGATGCGGTTTTGGGCGCTTCACTGGAAATTCCTACCGTGACGGGTAAAGCGAGAATTAAATTGCCGGCCGGCACCCAATCCGGGAAAATACTGCGACTGCGCGGTAAGGGTGTTCCCGATTTAAACGGTTATGGAAAGGGCGATATTTTGGTGCATGTCAATGTGTTTACACCCCAGAAACTGACCCGAGCACAGCGGGAATTCTTTGAAAGCATGCGCAGTGATGATAATTTTAAGGCGCGTCCGACCGATCGATCATTTTTTGATCGCGTAAAAGAGATGTTTGAGTAAAGCCCGAGCTTTCAATGGGACACTTCCTGAGTATAGAACACGTGAGCAAGCACTACGGCAATCACACCGCCTTACACGATGTGAGCCTGGCGGTTGAAAAAGCACAGATATTCGGTTTGCTCGGCCCCAACGGTGCGGGTAAGACCTCTCTGATTCGCATCGTAAACCAGATTAGCGCACCGGACTCCGGTTCAGTGCGAATAAACGGTGAAAGGCTAAAACCCCATCACGTTCAAAATATAGGCTATTTACCCGAGGCGCGCGGTTTATATCGCGATATGAAGGTGGGCGAGCAAGCCCTTTTTTTCGCTCGGCTGAAGGGCTTGGACACGGCAGCGGCGAGCGCTCGGGTTACCCATTGGTTTCAACGGCTTGGAATTCAGGATTGGCGACATAAAAAGGTGCAGGAATTGTCCAAGGGAATGGCGCAAAAAGTACAGTTTGTCATCACCGTCTTACACAATCCGGACCTGTTGATTTTCGATGAACCTTTCAGTGGTTTTGACCCGATCAACGCCGACCGGATCAAGGATGAGATTTTGGGGCTTCGCGACCGGGGTGCGACGGTGATCTTTTCCACGCACCGTATGGAGTCGGTGGAAGCGCTCTGCGATCACGTCGCGCTGATCAGCCGGTCGAGAAAAATTCTGGACGGCTCCGTGCAAGCGGTCAAAAATCGGTTTAAAAAGCACGTTTACGATGTACATCTGGTACCCTTTGAAGGAAAGACATGGCACACCTTGGCCCACTTTGACTGGCGCGAAAAAAACAACCCGCCAAAATACAGCGGAGCCAAGCGCATATGGGTTGAGTTAAAACCCGAACAAAGCCCAAACGAATTGCTACATGTTCTGATGTCAATCGGAACCGTGCGTGCTTTTGAAGAGTCGATGCCGACGATGAATGAAATTTTTATCGAAGCCGTAAAGCAAAATGCCCATGAATAAAATAGGATTGGTTTTGCGGAGAGACTATTTGGCCCGTGTGCGCAAGCGGACTTTTCTAATCATGACCCTGGTCATGCCTTTGCTCTTGCTCGGCATGGCGACTCTTATCTATTTTATGTTTCAATACAATATAGCGGACTCCAAGCCGCTGGCGGTTTACGATGAGAGCGGGATGTTTCAAGAGGCAATCCAGCGAGCGGGTTTCCACCATGTGGTCTTTGTGCCCACCGATGGCTTGGCAGTTGCTAAGGACCGGATTCGAACTGGTGATCGATACATGGGATTGCTCTACATCCCTTCTAAGGGTGCGTTCGATGCCGATTATACACAAGCGCATATCGAACTGTTTTCGGTGAAACCCGTGAGTACATGGGTAACCGATCAGCTGGAAAACACCTTTGATAACTTTTTTACAAACTACAAATTGCAGCGATTGGGCGTGCCTCAGCGCCGGATTAAAGCCGCCAAAACCCAGGTGAAAATCAGGTTGAAAAACTTTAAAAACCAAGATACCCGGCGCATTTCGGCGCTGGCTGCTCCCATTTCGTACGCCTTTATTTTTTTGATGTATTTTTTCGTGTTCGTGTACGGTGTACGCGTCATGCGCAGCGTGTTGGAAGAAAAGCTAAACCGCGTCGTAGAAGTCGTCATCTCTGCTGTGAAGCCCGTGCAGTTGATGTTGGGTAAAATATTTGCTTCAGTCCTGGTCGGGCTCACCCAGTTTGCCATTTGGATTTTGCTCATCGGCGGCGCCTTCCTCCTCTTTGGAGCTGTTTTTTCCACCGGCTTGTCGCAGGCCTACCCGATAGCCGGACTCGCCGAGATGAATATACCCCTTTTGCTCTTTGCTTTTATCTTTTACTTCGCCTTTGGTGTCTTAACCTATAATTCGATATTTGCCGCCATCGGGTCTGCGGTCGATAATCAGACGGATACCCAACAGTTCTTATTGGTGGTTTCCATTCCGATAGCGATTGCCATGTACGGCAGCTTTTCCATCGCACAAAATCCAGACGGTGCGGTGGGATTTTGGCTGTCTGTGATTCCACTGACCTCACCCATAGCGATGATGGCGCGTATTCCCTTTGGCGTGCCCCTTTGGCAATTGGCTTTGTCGATGCTGCTGTTGGTCGGTTTCTTTTTCTTTATGGTGTGGATCGCCGCGCGTATTTACAAGGTCGGCATTTTGATGTACGGTAAAAAACCGAATTGGAAGGAGTTGTACAAGTGGTTGAAATATTGAGCCGTGGCAAAAATTCTCATCATTGAAGACGAACAGAACATCCGAAATGTCTTGCGAAACATATTGGTAGATGAAGATGATTCTTACGCTGTTTCGGAGGCTTCCGATGGTGTTGCGGGCATTGAAAAGATAAGGGAAACCGATTTTGACGTCGTCCTCTGCGATATTAAAATACCGAAGATAGATGGCATGGAGGTGTTGGAACGAGCGATTGCCCTTAAACCCGATAGCACCTTTATTATGATTTCGGGACATGGCGATATAGAAACCGCTGTACAATCCTTGAAAAAAGGGGCATTTGACTTTATCGCCAAGCCCCCGGACTTAAATCGCTTGCTCACCTCGGTACGCCATGCTGTCGACCGAAAAAATCTGTTGGATTCCAACCAAACCTTGCATCGGGAAAACAAAAGACTTCGCAAAAAGGTATCCGAAAGCTATGAAATGGTGGGTGAATCCAAGGCGATGGTGACGATCAAATCGCTTATTGAAAGGGTAGCCAATACCGATGCGCGCATCTTGATCACCGGAGAAAACGGAACTGGCAAAGAACTCGTCGCGCATTGGATTCACCAAAAGAGCCGACGGAACCAAGCCCCTTTGGTAGCGGTCAATTGTGCGGCCATCCCTTCCGAGTTGATCGAAAGTGAACTATTTGGCCACGAAAGGGGGAGCTTTACCGGCGCGTTTAAACAAAAGAAAGGCCGGTTTGAAAAAGCGGATAAAGGCAGCTTGTTCTTAGATGAGGTAGGCGATATGAGTCTGGCTGCACAAGCCAAAGTTTTGCGCGCCTTGCAAGCGGGTAACATCACCCGTGTAGGCGGAGACAAGCCCATACAGGTGGATGTGCGCGTGCTCGCAGCTACCAATAAAGACCTCAGAGCAGAAATTCAAAAGGGCTGCTTCCGGGCAGATTTGTACCACCGCTTGGCCGTAATACCGATTGAAGTACCCCCCCTTAAGGATCGCAGAGAAGACATACCCCTCTTGGCCGAGCACTTTCTGCGCGAAATCACCGAACGACAGGGAACCAAAAAGAAGCGCTTTTCCCCGAAAGCTCTACAGCTTTTAGAAGCATACCCGTGGACGGGCAACATTCGCGAGTTGCGCAATGTCGTAGAACGCTTGCTGATTTTGGGTGGGGATGAAATATCGGCTGCAGACGTCACATCTTATGTGCGTAAATAGCCCTGCGGCTACAGCTCCCATAAGGACAAAACCAGCAGCGATTAGAACACTTCTTCAGCACATCGCCATGGAGATAAAAAAACAAGACCATTCTTTTCAAACTGCCACGTGCATACAAACACAAGAGATAGGACCCACTTTTCACATCCGCCCAAAAAGAGAAAAACAAAAAATTGCCGCGCCCCAGACCGCCAGCCGAAAATACCCCCGCTTTTCAAAATGCCACGTGCATACAAACACAAAAAAACATCCCTCTTTTTAGTTGATTCACCGGCATAAACTACGAGATAAAAAGACGAAAAAATAAGTTCGAGTTTTCAAATCACCCCAAAGGGAAAAAGAGCGAAAAAGAATCACTTTTCAAACTACTCATACCGGACAAAGAACAAGTCTCCCCTTTTAAATCACCACGCATGGAAAAAAACGAAAAAATAAATCCCGCTTTTTAAACTGCCAAACGGGGTTGGAGAAATAACCCCCCTTCCAAATTGCCATAATAAGGTCAAAAGCAAAAAGATAATGCTACTTTCTCAGACTGTCCTCATAGAGATAAAATCAAAAAAACAAGGCTGGACTTTTATCGAGCTACTATAACCATGCGAGGAACAAACGCCAAAAAAAGATTGAATTGCAGACCGTCTCGCACAGCACAAACACCAAAGAAACAAACCCCTTTTCGAACTGCCAAGCACGGATAAGAACGAGGGGATAAAACCACTTTTTTAAACCTTCAAAAAACGGAGGATAAGCAGCCTTTTAAACCGCCGATCAGAAACAAAAATCCCGCTTTTCAAACCGTTACGCATGGATAGGTGGAAAAAATCACCCCGCCAGTTTTCAAACCGACATAGCGGATAAACACTAAAAAATAAGGTTCTTTCAGGCTGTTAAACGGGAATGCACCAGCACAGAGACCAAAGGAATGGGGTGGACACAAAATTGAGAAATGCTCGCCTGCCAAGTCGAAGGCACCACCCCTATCTATAAACCTATAGACATGTATTTAATTTGGACTTTTGCTAGACGCCGTAAGGCTTGTAATTCTCGATTCGCTTGCGCATATCCTTGGGCAAGGCCTTTTTGTTCAACAAAAAGGCGGTGGTTTTATACCTGAAGTAATTCTGGGTCACGTACCAGTACCCTTGGCGACCCCTTTGGGCGCCCCAAGAATTTTTTACCATATAATACGCCTTGCCGTTTTGATCTTTGGCTAGGCCGATGATTTGCATGCCGTGGTCATCGGTCGTCTCGTAGTTGTCAAAAGCCTGTTGACGCATGGCTGCTGTTATCTCTGCTTCTTCCTTCGGCCCGTTAAACAGTGCGACTCGCTCTGGCTTCGATAGGGTGATCACCGGCTCGTTCGGTATGTAAGCAATGCCCTTTCTGGAAAAACCCGGTTCTGAGACATCTGTTGCCCAAGCGACGGTATAGCCCTTGCGCAAGGCTCGGTCGACGATTTGAGTCATGTCTTCGAAAGGAATGTTCCACGCCTTGTCGTACGACCAATTGTCCGGTACAGCCAGTAAGACCGGCTTCCATTTGGGCTCGCTTTTCCAAGAGGTAAACTCGATGTAATCATCGGGGTCTAAGCCGACGACTTCTTTGGCAAAGGATTTGGGTGTATAGGTTTTGCCGTTGTAGGTGAAGGTTTTGGGAAATGGCCCCAGGTAGCTATCCACCACTTTTGTGAAAGCGGGGAGCCATGCCGTTGAAAGGCTACCGTTTTCATCTTTGATCACGCTTTTTAAGATGCCCTTTAGTATGGTTGAGAATTCGTCGAACTGATTGGTCTTTGTACCGTAGTGCAAGCCGGTGTAAACCGATTGGGGTACTGCCCCGTACTTTCGGTATAGGTTGATCACATCGTGTAGCTCACCCCCCTCTCCGTAATCCAATGCCCCATGCATGCGCACATACATTTTGGCCTTGTCGATATATTCGTTGCGAACGACAAACATTTCCGATAAGTCTATCGGTTTTTTGCCGGCCTTGGCCATTTCCGATTCTAAAAAAGAAACGCCCGAATAACTCCAACAGGTACCCGACTTCGCTTGGTTCTTAATCGGCGTAGCTTCTACATTCACCACTGTGGTAAATTGAAATCCCGCTTTGGCGGCCGTGTTTGGAGTCTGTACCAAATGGTCTTGTGCGTGGATCAGCGTTAGACTGGTACACGAGAGTATCAGAGATAGTTTTAGCTTTTTCATCCGGTTGATTTTGAGACGCAAATATATCGAAATTCGATTGAAAAGAAAAGAGATGTAGCAAAATGATCCGCCTGGAGATTGGAATGGATGGGGCTCGAAGGTGGCTTTTGTGCTCGGTATCCCTTGCGGGCGTTCTTGATTTTAAAGGTGGACAAAACCGTATCTTTGTCAGCCCAAAGGCATAAAATACATGTCGGGCTTATTTGAAAAACTGCAAGGCATAAGAGATCGATACGACACCCTGGCCTTGGCGCTCAGCCAACCCGATGTGTTATCGGATCAGAAGAAGTACATCAAACTCAGTAAGGAATACAAAGAGTTGGGTGAATTGGTAGCGGTTTACCAGCGCTACCGGACTGCGGTTGATTTGATTCGGGAAGCGGATCAAATCGTTGAAAACAGTACGGATTTAGAGATGCGGGCGTTGGCACAAGCGGAGAAGGAAGCGGCTGAAGCGCGCTTGCCGAATTTGGAAGCAGAAATCAAACGCTTCTTGATTCCCAAAAATCCCGAGGACGATAAGGACGCCATCGTAGAGATTCGAGCCGGTACCGGCGGCGATGAGTCGGCCATTTTTGTAGCGGATATGTTTCGCATGTACACCCTGTACTTCGCAGAAAAGGGCTGGCAGTTTGAAGTGCTCAACTCCACTGAGGGTGGGGGTAGCGGCTTTAAGGAGCTGGTGATGCGCGTGAGTGGAGACGACATTTACGGGACGCTCAAGTTTGAGAGTGGGGTACACCGCGTGCAGCGCGTGCCCGAGACCGAGTCACAAGGACGCATACACACTTCGGCGGTTACGGTAGCGGTTTTGCCCGAAGCCCAAGAAATCGATGTAGCCATCAACCCGAGCGATATACGCAAGGATACATTTCGCTCTTCCGGTGCGGGTGGGCAGCATGTGAACAAAACCGAATCGGCCATTCGCCTGACGCACATACCCACGGGCATCGTGGTGGAATGCCAGGATGGGCGTTCGCAGCACAAAAACTACGATAAAGCCTTACAGGTACTGCGCGCTCGTTTGTATCAAATCGAGCTGGAAAAAGCGCAAAGCGCACGCGCGCAGCAACGGCGATCGCTGGTTTCTACCGGGGATCGCTCGGCGAAAATCAGAACGTATAACTATCCCCAAGGCCGAGTGACCGACCATCGGATCAACCAATCCATATACGACTTACCCGCCTTTATGAAGGGCGATATAGAAGGGTTAATCCAAGCCCTTAAGATGGCTGAAAACGCTGAAAAACTGCATGCGGCCGGGACGCCTTTAAAGTAGGTAATCAAAAAGTACTATATCGTATCGAAGTAAGTTATAAGAGGTACGTGCCAAGACCTTTTTTAATAAGCACTTTTAGTGGAGAGAACCGCAGATAAACAATCTGTTTTTCATAGAGAATTATAGCAATCACAAAGGTGAAAATTAAAAAGAGTACATTTGATCATTCCGATAGGTCATTTAAAATTTTGGAAATATGAATAGCGCTTATCTCACGTTTTTAACCCTATTGTTGCATACCGCTGTATTTGCCCAGTCCCAATTAAAAGTTCACGCTGAAGTTAAAAATGGTTCCAACGGGATACAAGATGGGTTGATCCAGCTGCGAGTCAACGGCGGTATACCCCCTTATCAATACAAGTGGAGCGACCGCGATATACCGTTGGATGCCGATAAGGCGACCGCACTGACCGAAGGGATTCCCTATGATGTAGTCGTTACAGACGCCGCTGGGAATGCGGTTAAAAAGAGCCTAAAAATTCCAGCCGGATCTATATCTGAGCATTTTAACGCTGTGGCTACGCAAGCGACGCAAGCGATAGGGAAAGTTTTGTTTTTCGATCCCTTTGCCGCCTTGGGGTGTTATAATCCGGTGTTGTACTCCGATAACGAGCAACCCTTGTTATACCCCAACGGGGATGTCCGTAAAAAGAGTGTGCCTTTTATCGTCTTATGGTTGGTCATAGGTGCCCTCTTTCTCACTATTAAGATGGGGTTTATCAATATCAGGAAGTTTAAGCACGGCTTTCAATTGGCACGTGGCCGATACGATGAACCCGACGCACCGGGACAAGTGACGCACTTTCAGGCTTTGAGCACGGCGCTTTCAGGTACTGTTGGCTTGGGAAATATCGCAGGGGTGGCTACGGCCGTTTCTATCGGTGGCCCTGGGGCCATGTTTTGGATGATCGTCGCTGGATTTCTCGGCATGGCTTCTAAATTTGTAGAGTGCAGTTTGAGTGTTAAATACCGTCACATAGAAAGAGACGGCCGTGTTTTTGGCGGCCCTATGGCGTATTTGCAACGCGGTTTGCAGCACCGTAATGTAAAGGGTTTGGGTAAGTTTCTCGCCGCTTTATTCGCCGTTTTTGTCATTCTCGGTGCCTTTGGTACTTCAAACCTATACCAGTCCAATCAGATATCCATTCAGCTTCAAGAACAGTTTACACTTTTTAGCGGAAGGGGATTTTATATCGGATTGATTTTTGCTGTTTTTCTCGGTGTGATTATCATCGGTGGCATAAAACGCATCGCGAAGGTTACGGAAAGAGTAGTCCCTTTTATGGCCGGTCTTTATGTATTGATGGCATTAATTGTCATCTTTGTGAAGTTCTCAAACCTCGGTGCGGCTTTTGGTGTGATCCTCCATGATGCCTTTGCGCCAGGGGCCTTGAAAGGTGGCATTATCGGGGCTTTGATCATAGGATTTCGGCGGGCGGCTTTTTCCAATGAAGCCGGAGTGGGCTCGGCCCCTATAGCACACAGTGTGGCTAAGACGAATTACCCGATTTCGGAAGGATTTGTCGCTTCGGTAGGGCCCTTTATCGATACGGTTGTCATCTGTACCTTAACCGGTTTGGTTTTAATCCTCACCGATCACCATCAAGCTCAAGGTTTAGCGGGTGTAGAGCTCACCTCAGCTGCTTTTTCAAGCGTCCTGCCTGGGTCTGGCATAGTTTTAACCATCTGCGTATTCTTTTTTGGACTTTCCACCATCCTGAGCTGGGGATACTACGGCATGCGGGGCTGGACATACCTCTTTGGCAGAAGCAGGCAAGCGGAAAACATCTTCAAGCTTATGTATTGTCTCTTTGCCATAGTAGGTGCATCGGTCAGCTTGGGTGCCATACTGAATTTTTCAGATGCGATGATTCTATGCATGGCATTTCCCAACTTTATCGGCTTGTACATACTCTCGGGTGAGGTTCGCAGCGATTTAAGTGCCTATTTAAAGAAGTTGAAAAACGGTGAGCTATTTCAAAGGGTGAATTATAAGGTGTTCAAAAAATAAAAGAAATTCCGCATGCGTTTTAATGCGCCACCTGGGTTTCCCAAGCAAATCCGCTTGGGGATTTTGATCGCAGCACTAATAGTAGTTGGCCTAGAGCTCGTGATCTGCTTCTTTGATTTCTCGATTTTCACCCCAGATCAAAGGGTTTCTCTGGCGGAGTGGCATGCTTTTAAAGCGAGATTTTTGGACGCCGAACAAGGGGATTCCAATTCAAAGGCGGTTGCTGCCGCCGCTGGCCACCCGGCTTCGTCTCGGTCTTTTGACCCCAATCGTTTGGACGAAAAAGGCTGGATGGCTTTGGGTTTTTCCAAGCGACAGGCGCGATCGATTCTAAAGTACAAACGCAGCCTAGGCGGATTTGAGGACAAAGCTCAAATTCGGCGATCGTATGTGATTAGCGCTGAGAAGTTTGACGAAATCGAGCCGTTCATCCAATTTTCAAAACCGGTTCGAATCAAGGGGAAACCCCGAGCCCAAAGGCTGAATAAAGGCACTCGGTCTAAGGACATCGCTTATCAAACCTTTGATTTAAACACCGTATCTGCAAGCGATCTAAAGGGTTTGCCACCGCTTCGCCGGGTAGCGGCTGCGCTGGTTGCCTATCGGAAAATGCTCGGCGGTTATGTGCGGTTTTCGCAGCTCGACGAGGTATATCATATGGATAGTACGGCCTTTGTGTTCCTTATAGAACACGCGAGAATCAGCCTGCAAGAAGTCCGCCGAATCGATATCAACCGAGTCGATTTCAGAACGCTGCTTCGACATCCGTATTTCGATTACAATATGGTAACGCAAGTTTTTCAATTGCGAAACGGTGGTGGGTGGTTTCAAAATGTCGAACAGTTGAAAAAGCTGCCGGCATTCCAAGGAAAGGACTTCGATAAAATTAGACTATATTTGAAGTCCGACTGACGAACTGATAAGAAGCACAAATGGATTTTGATTATTCCGACACCTGTGTCATGGCCGCGCAATCCGCACGCGATTTTGCCCACCAACACATCGAGCCCAACGTTAAGGAATGGGATGAAAAACAGCTTTTTCCACTGCCCTTATTCAGTGCCCTTGGCGATATGGGTTTCATGGGTATTCTGGTTCCTGAAGCCTATGGTGGCGCGGGTTTGGGTTACCATGAATACATTGCGATCATCGAAGAAATATCCAAAATAGATCCTGCCATCGGTTTGTCGGTAGCCGCACACAATTCATTGTGTACGAATCACATTTTGCGCTTTGGAAACGAGGCGCAAAAGAAACGGTGGATTCCCAGGCTCGCAACTGGGCAATGGATTGGCGCCTGGGCCTTGACCGAGCACGATACTGGATCTGATGCAGCTGGGATGCGTACTACAGCCGTTCGCGAAGGCGATTATTGGGTGATTAACGGCGCTAAAAATTTTATCACACATGGGATTAGCGGAAGTATAGCTGTAGTGATTGTCCGCACGGGTAAAAAGGACGATTCACACGCTACCTCGACTTTTGTGGTTGAAAAGGGAACCCCAGGACTTCGGTCGGGTAAGAAAGAAGATAAATTGGGTATGCGCGCTTCTGAAACCGCAGAACTCATCTTCGACAACTGCCGCGTGCGGCATGAAAATATGTTGGGTAAAGCAGGTGAAGGGCTCGCCCAAGCCTTACAAGTCTTGGATGGGGGGCGCATTTCAATCGGCGCTTTATCTCTGGGCATTGCAAAGGGTGCCTATGAAGCATCCCTACAATACGCTGGCACGCGCTGCCAATTCGGCAAACCCATCGGCGAATTTCAGGGGATTTCGTTTAAATTAGCGGAAATGGCAACTGAAATCCAAGCCTCGGAATGGCTGCTGCACAAAGCAGCACATGAAAAGAATAAAAATCGAAAGATGACCACACTGAGTGCCATGTGTAAGTTGTACGCTTCAGAAGCCTGTGTGAAAATCGCAAACGAAGCGGTACAGATTCACGGCGGATATGGCTATATCAAGGATTTTCCGGTGGAGAAATTCTATCGCGACGCCAAGCTGTGTACCATCGGAGAGGGCACCAGTGAAATTCAAAAAGTGGTTATCGGACGAAATATTTTAAGAATGAAACCTCGAGTGGACAAAAGACCTTAACTTTGCAGTCCATTTTAAATAGAAATAGGTAAAACGCATATGTTGATTATACCGATAAAGGAGGGCGAGTCCATCGACAGGGTATTGAAACGCTTTAAACGAAAGTTCGACCGCACGGGAACACTGCGTAAATTTCGTCAACGCCAGGAGTTTACAAAGCCCTCCATCAAGAAGCGCAAACAGAGATTAAAAGCGGCATACATCCAAAATCTGAGACAAGCGGAGTTGTAAAGGCTTTGCAACAGGGTTGGGTCCGGATGCGCTTTTCACTGAGTTGAATAGCGAAAAAAATGACGCGTCAAATAAACCAATCGATCCAGGGTTTGAACACCTTAGGCGGGGATTGTTTTCCCGAGTGTTCTGAAAATCTCCCCCAGGAGATCGGTAGCATTCTCTTGGAGGTCAATCAGACGCTGGCGGTGGCAGAGAGCTGTACTTCAGGCCGAGTCGCTGCACGCATTACTTCGGTACCGGGCAGCTCCGCATATTTTAAGGGTGGTGTGATCAGCTACAGCACTGCGTTGAAAAAGAAACTTTTAAAGGTAAAAAAAGCACTCTTAGACCACCATACCGAGGTGAGCGGTGAAGTGGCGAAAGCGATGGCAATAGGGGTACGTCAGCTAACCGCTGCGGATTGGGCGATTTCCACTACTGGGGTAGCCGGCCCTGACCGGGGTGTGGATGGAAATCCGGTAGGCACCCTTTTTATCGGGGTTTGCGGACCGGGTTGTGTAAGTGCTCATGCCTTTCAGCTGCGAAAAATGGCGCGGGAAAAATTTGTTGAACGCGCGGTTGAACAAGCCTTGGCAGTGCTCATCTGTGCTTTGCGGTTGGGAAGCTAAAAGTGCGGCGCCGTCGGGGTACCATTTTGCAGAGAATTGCTATATTTGCACCGCTTTGAGTTCAAGTGATAAAAACAGCTGTCATGTCGAGAATCTGTGCGCTTACGGGTAAGAGAGCCATGGTGGGAAACCGCGTTTCCCATGCCCACAATAAAACCAAGAGACGGTTTGGCGTAAACCTGATCAAAAAGCGTTTTTATCTTCCCGAAGAAGATCGGTGGATACGGCTTCTCGTGTCGGCTCAAGGACTGCGAATGGCCGACAAGATCGGCGTTACCGAAGCCGTCAAACGCGCACGTGCCAACGGATACATAAAATAAGCTGAAAAGAGGAGATGGCTAAGAAAAGAGGAAATCGGGTGCAGGTAATTTTGGAATGTACGGCGCAAAAGGAAACCGGCATACCCGGAATCTCTCGCTACATCACGACTAAGAATAGAAAGAACACACCCGATCGCTTGGAATTAAAAAAATATAATCCCCACCTCAAGCGCGCAACTCCGCACAAAGAGATCAAATAGACTGGAAGCGTATGGCCAAGAAAACAGTAGCGACACTGCAAACCACGGCGAAAAAGCTGACCAAAGCCGTTAAAATGGTAAAATCAAAAAAGAGCGGTGCATGGGTCTTTGAAGAAAAAATCCTGCCTGCGACTGCCGTAAAAGATTTCTTTAAGGCTTAAATTACTGAAAATTACATACGTAATTTTTTGTGATGGAAACTATGGGTTGGCTTGCACGTGTATTTTCCAAGCGAGAGAAGGAATCGCTTGATAAGGGCCTGGCTAGGTCAAAGCGCTCCGTATTCGGTGGGTTAGCTCGGGCTATAGCTGGAAGGACAAAGGTCGATGCAGAAGTGCTCGATCGGCTGGAAGAAGCGCTTATCACCGCTGATGTCGGGGTATGTACGGTGCTTAAAATCATCGGACGCATTGAAAAACGCGTAGCCCGTGACAAATATATGGGGGTGGCGGCACTCAACCCCATTCTCAGAGAAGAAATTGTGGGCTTGCTCTCCGAGCAAAAAGATGAAACGGATGTGAGCCGACTCGGTCTGGAAGGTAAAAAGCCGCATGTCGTCTTGGTAGTCGGGGTAAATGGTGTGGGCAAAACCACGACTATTGGCAAGCTGGCACACCGGTTCAAATCCGAAGGCAAAAGCGTCGTTTTGGGTGCTGCAGATACCTTTCGGGCAGCTGCCGTCGATCAGCTGGTGATATGGGGTGAGCGCGTAGGCGTGCCCATCGTCAAGCAAGCCATGGGAAGCGACCCGGCATCGGTCGCTTTCGATGCAGTACAAAGTGCCATAGCACAAAATGCCGACGTGGTGCTCATCGATACAGCCGGTCGGCTACACAACCAGGTCAATTTGATGCGCGAGCTCTCCAAGATCAAACGCGTCGTACAAAAAGTGATTCCCAATGCACCCCACGAAGTTTTGTTGGTACTGGATGGGACTACCGGCCAAAACGCCTTTGAGCAAGCTAGGCAATTTATCCGAGCTGCGGAAGTTACCGCTTTGGTCGTCACGAAGTTAGATGGCACGGCCAAAGGTGGTGTAGTGATCGGTATTTCCGATGGGTTTCAAATTCCAGTCAAATACATCGGTATAGGCGAAGAGATGGACGACCTTCAAGTATTTAACAAGTATGAGTTTGTAGATAGTCTCTTTGGCGGTGAATCATTGGAATAAACGCATGCGATAGCCGGGCATTCTCGGCATAATTATCGACACACTATCAAATCAATGCATAAGCAGGGATTGCAAAATCATGCCAAACACAGCTTTTCAAATTACAACATTATGAGGTATAGTCTGGTTTATCTAACCTTGACCAGCCCTTTGTTTATCGGTTGCTCGGACGGTGGCAACCTACTCATACACCCGAAGTCAAAAACCCCAGTAGCCGAAGATTTCGACAATACCGTCAAAGTAGGCTCCACTAAGCTACGGATGGATGCATACCAAACCCATACATATAAAACCCAACACTTGTTTTCTAGCCATTTTGAACCGTTATCCATGTCGGATCAATACGTGGGAGACCTGTAATTGGTAATGATAAAGGATACTTTACTGTAAATTTCGATGGAGTTTTAACGATAAGTCTGAACTTAAGACTCGCGTTCTTGGCGGATAATAAAATGAGAGAGGATATAGCAGATGCATACTTACTTCCTGTCAGAAAGCATAAAAAGGGTGATCCTCAGCAAATATTTACTCCAATAGTTTTGGATCAGCGCAAAGCCCAACAAAGGTTTGTGGTAGATATGAAAGTCAAAAGCGGAGATATCATTGTAATGTTTTTAGTTTTTAAACATTATTCTGAAAACTATACGCTGCCTCCCACTATTATGACCGGCTCCGCGTCCTTTCATAAAAATTAAATGTAAAGGTGCTGTCGTAAAAGAGTAGGGAATAGTAATAAGGCATGGTTTAGAGGTCAATCCCAAAATCCAACCGCAGTGGTTTTTATATAATCCCCCTTTCAGATAACTGATTTTTGCCTCCATTTTAATAGTCCAGAAGGAGCGGATTGTAAGCATACAGGCATGCTTATATAAGGCAGTTGAGGGGTATGATAGTCCGTTTTACGACATGGCGTCATCGTGCATTGCTATGGTGGCGTGGGAATTGATCTTATATTAAATATTGATTTTTGAAAGAATAAAGCGAGTTTAGCCAGTCCCACTCTGAGAGTAGTAAAATATTCAAAAGCATTGCCCCCACCGGTTTTCCTATGCATGGTTAGATCTATGCGCATTTTTTCAATAGGTCTTGCAGCTTATCGAGGGCGATCCACAGCAAATGTCTTTCCCAATACAGCGTATTGACTTCCGCCCAGTCGCGATAAGGGGTTGACGCTTAACGCATCGATTTTCAATCGCTCTGATTTCTGATCGATCAGACCGGGGCTCAGGTAAACCCGCTCGATTTGAGCGAATACCAGGCTTTGTGGCGTGTCACCGATCTCTTTCACCTCGTATAGCGAACAGCCAAAAGCGATTGGGCAGTCCTCAAGGCGCGGCATGTCAAAGCCTTTGAATGCCACCAACTTCAATTCATTGTCCGCCACTTCGGATTGTCCGTGTTCCAGGGTTGCCGATGTTTGCGTCAAGGCATAGGCAGAGCCTACAGCGGCAATGTGAATCACCATCTTTTTAGTCTCAAGCGAATTGCGCACCGTATCTTTCACTTCATCCGTTGGCTTTTTACCTGCGGAAAACATCAGTAAGGGTGGACTGCTCCCAATGGGCGCAAAGTAGGAAAAAGGGGCGAGGTTGTAATTCGCTTCACCCGAATCGGTAAGCACCCAAGCGATGGGGCGTGGGATGACCGTTTGGATCATCAGGTGATAGATTTGGGCGGGTGCTAAGTTGCTGATATCGATATTCATAATACATTTTAAACGATCGCTCTAATAGCCCAGCAAAGATGCTGAATTCTCAATTGCGATTTGAATTCTAATCGAGTATTTTTGAAACCTCGTCGACCGACTGCCCATGAGCTAAAGAGATTTCGTCCTGTGAGCCGAGATGCCTTCTATAAAACCCATTCAATAGAAAGAGTGAGAACACGATACTTACACGGGTAAAATTTTGTACTGAAAAAGCCCGCAGCCCAAGTGTGTGAGAAAGGCGACTAGCAGCCTCAAATATCGCAGAATAGGGGTGGGCACGTGCTGGAGAATCGCATAGGACGTTCCACGGGCTAAAAAGCTCAGTATGAGCTGCCTACCATAGCTTCAGCTCTGACCCACTCATCGAATTGTTCGGCCGTTAGGTAACCCAGCTTAACCGCTTCTTCCTTTAAAGTCGTTTCGTTTTGGTAAGCGGCTTTGGCAATTTCGGCTGCTCTTTCATAACCGATATGGGTATTTAGGGCCGTTACCAGCATCAGCGAGTTACCCAAATGCGCTTGGATGCACTTCTTATTGGGCACCAGGCCCTTTACACAGTTGACGGCAAAGGATACACATACATCGCCGAGCAACCGGGCGGATTGCAAAATCGCAGCGGCCATGACCGGCTTAAATACATTGAGCTGGTAGTGTCCACTGGCGCCGGCATAGGTTATCGCAACGTCGTTGCCCATGACTTGGGCAGCTACTAAGGTGACCGCTTCACACTGGGTTGGATTGACTTTGCCCGGCATGATGGAAGAGCCGGGCTCATTGGCCGGGATCACGTATTCGCCGATACCCGCGCGGGGTCCCGAAGCGAGCATGCGAATGTCGTTGGCGATTTTCATCAGCGAAACGGCTACTTGTTTTAAGGCCCCATGGGATTCCACAATGGCATCGTGCGCCGAAAGGGATTCGAACTTATTGGGTGCCGTTACAAAGGGCAGACCGGTCAATTCAGCGATTTTTTCCGCCACCTTTTCAGCATAGCCCTTCGGCGTATTTAAGCCGGTGCCCACCGCTGTGCCGCCCAAGGCCAGTTCGGCGAGATGGGGGAGTGTATTTTGGATCGCCTGGATGCCGTGATCCAATTGGGATACATAGCCGGATAGCTCTTGCCCCATAGTCAGCGGAGTCGCATCCATCAGATGTGTCCGGCCAATCTTTATCACGTCGCCAAACGCATCGGATTTTTGCTGCAAGGCATCGCGAAGCGCTATCAAACCCGGTAGGGTGGTTTCCGCAATCATCCCATACGCGGCGATGTGCATGGCGGTGGGAAAGGTGTCGTTGCTCGATTGCGATCGGTTGACATCATCATTCGGATGGATGCACTTAATTTTGTCCGTTAGTTTTCCGCCCTGCATCACATGAGCGCGGTTGGCGATCACCTCGTTGACATTCATGTTGGACTGCGTGCCCGAACCGGTTTGCCAAATGACCAGTGGAAACTGATCGTCTAGCGCGCCCTGTAAAATTTCATCCGCTACCGCTGTGATCAGCTTCATCTTGGTTTCGCTCAGCACGCCTAAGTCGCAATTGACCCCAGCCGCTGCTTTCTTCAAATGTGCAAAGGCATGGATGATTTCAATGGGCATGGAAGCTGGCCTGCCGATCTGGAAGTGCTGTAGGGAACGCTCGGTTTGGGCACCCCAATATCGGGATGCAGGCACTTTGACTTCGCCTAGGGTATCGCGTTCGATTCGATAGTTCATCGGGTGCCTTTTATTTTCAAAGGTAAGGATATTAAATCCAATACAGATGGGAGCAGCGTTTTTTTAGTGTACCATATGTACTACATTTGTAGAAAATCTAAGGCAGATGGAACAGTTTTTCGGATTTCTACTCTTTGTCTGTATCGGCACACTCGGCTTTTGGGTTCTTTCTTTTTTGATCGGTTTTTTGCCGTATTGGGTTGCGTACCGTATGCGAGCGAATTTCAACGATAAAGATAAGTCGACAACCGCTTTTACTGTTCCACCACAAGAGTTGAATCAAGAAAGAAGTAATCTTGCACAAGAAATTACAAGTAATGTACTAAATGAGAACGATTTTTCTCATCTGAAAGATCAAGAATTATTTGAACCTCAATCAATAAATAATATAACACCAGCCCAAAAAGCAAAATTGAAATCATCTGTTGCTGATTATTATGAAAGTATGAAATCTGACATTAATAAAAAACCCATATTTCAAGAATTTGTCAAAGATTTTATTAAAAATAATAATAAACAAACTACTGATAAAATTTATAATGCACTTGTTGAGGGATGGAAAGCAAATGATTATAAAGAAGAAGATTTTGATAAAGTATATGATGAAATATTTAAAGACAGAAAACAAATATCGGCAGATATAATCAACATAGCTGAAGATATTATTACAGAAGAAACAAATGCGCCATCTCAAATGGGTCAGGTGATTTGGACTGCGGATTGACATCCTGGATTTTTCTGAGCGGTAAATCCCATACCTTATTCGTCTGGGATTTTTTTGTTCGCCTATGCCATATTTTGTCGATGTTATTTTACCGTTGCCCATTGCCGGTACGTTTACCTATAAATTGGAATCGGATCAGCTGGCTTGGGTCAAACCCGGCGTCCGGGTTGCCGTGCCTTTTGGTAAGGGGAAAACGCAAACCGGCTTGGTTTACAAAACCCATGGGGATGCGCCTGAACACTACGATGCCAAGGCGGTCTATTACGTATTGGATCACGCGCCGGTAGTCTATCCGCAGCAGCTGGAATTTTGGATTTGGATGGCTGCGTACTACAGCTGCAACCTGGGCGATGTGTATCGGGCGGCACTGCCTTCGGGCCTGCGCCTGGACAGCGAAATGCGCATTCGCCTACAATCGACAAGAGGGGCGCAAGTCGATGCGTCGCGCTCAGCTGAGGCACAGCAGATTTTGGATGCTTTACAATCCGTCACTGCCCTTCGGATTTCCGAGATTCAAAAGCGCTTGGGCACATCGAAAAGCCTGGCTACCATACAGGCGCTTATGCGCTTGGGGCTGGTAGTCAAAGAGGAGGTACTCGTAGCGCGCTACAAGCCTAAGAAAGTGTGCTTTGTAAGACTCTCCGTCGATATTAGCTCCGACTCGATATTGGCGCACACCCTCAAATCACTGTATAGAGCCGAGAGACAAAGGGCGGTATTTCTCTATCTCGTGCGCGAAAAGCAAAGGGGTAATCCCGCGGTTAAACTCACACAATTGATTCGAGAAACGAATTCCAAACGGCATTCCATCCGATCTCTCGCCGCCAAAGAGATCGTCGAAGTCTATGAGCAGGCGGTCGATCGCCGAATTTTACCCGAAATGAGACAAAATCGAGGGCTAAAAGGCTTACACCCCATTCAGAAGGCAGCTTTTCAGGCTGTTTTACAACGCTTTAAAGAAAGCGGAGTCGTATTGCTCAAAGGGGTTACCGGAAGTGGTAAAACCGAGATTTATGCGCACTTGATCCAAAAGCAGATCGAGCGGGGCGCACAGGTGCTCTTTTTGTTGCCCAAAATCGCTTTGACCCATTCCTTTGTCTACCGGATGAAAGCTTATTTCGGCGAGTCTGTGGGGGTGTTCAGTTCCCATTGCAACGATAACGAGCGCGTGGAGTTGTGGCATTCGGTGAAAGCGGGGCGTTTTAAAGTGGTGGTGACCGCTCGCTCGGGTATTTTTTTACCCTTTCAAAATCTGGGGTTGGTCATCGTAGATGAGGCGCACGACACTTCCTATAAACAGCAGGAGCCAGCGCCCCGTTACCACGCCCGAGACGCCGCCTCGATCTTGGCGCGTCTCTATGGAGCCAAAGTCTTGTTGGGCAGCGCCACGCCCATGATTGAAACCTATGTGAAAGCCCAGGCTGGCACCTATGGATTCGTAACCCTGCAACAGCGCTTTAACGATACGCCACCTCCACTTGTACAAGTGGTAGACTTGGTCGAAGAGCGAAAGCGAAAACGCTTAAAAGGCCTGTTTAGCCGTGCGCTGCTCAAGGGCATAGCCGATACCTTGGCCGAGGAGAAACAGGTTTTGTTGTTTCAAAACCGCCGGGGCTATGCGCCCGTTCTCGAGTGTCATACCTGCGGTACGGTACCCCGATGCCCCCATTGCGATGTGTCGCTTGTGTACCACGTGACTATCGATCAGTTGCGTTGCCACTACTGCGGTTATGCCCAAGCGCGTCCACAATCCTGTCTCGCTTGTGGCAGTGCGGACTTGAACTACAAGGGTTCGGGTACCGAGCGAGTCGAAATGGGGTTAAAGCCCTTGTTTCCACAGGCCCGAATCGACCGCATGGACCGAGATAGCACGCGCAAAAAAAGAGCCTTTGAAACCATCTTGTCAAAATTTCAAAATCGAGAGACCGATATCTTGATCGGAACCCATATGATCGCCAAAGGGCTGGACTTCGATCGGGTGAAACTAGTCGGTATCATTCAAGCAGACGGCCTCTTGAATTACCCCGATTTTCGCGCCCATGAACGCGCCTTTCAACTGATGACCCAGGTAGCTGGACGGGCAGAGCGCACGGGCGAGCGAGGTTTGGTGATCATTCAGACCTATCAGCCGAGAAGCCGAATCATCCGCCAAATCACCGCTGGTGATTACGATGGAATGGTCTCTGAACAGCTCGCTGAGCGCAAGCGTTTTTCCTATCCGCCCTATGCGAGACTAATTCAAATTACGCTGAAGCACCGCGATAAATATCGGGTAGAAGAAGCGGCAAAATACCTGTCTGATCTGCTGCGAATCGGGTTTACAAACCATCTGTTAGGCCCGGAAATGCCAGCGGTTGGCCGCATTCGAAACCGGTATATCTTTGGGATTACACTTAAAATTCCAGCCGATTTTTCCTTGAAAAAATCAAAGCGCTTCCTCGCGAGAAAGCTGGTGGTTTTCAATCAGCTGAAAGCCTACCGTTCGGTTCAAGTGATCGTCGATGTAGACCCGCAATAAGCACGTGCATATTTCCTTTGAGTTGACTTTTTTAATCTATTTGGTTCTTCAACCGCACGGTGATCGAGGCGGTTTTTTTCTTTGCGGAAGTATTGTGGGTTCCAGCTCAGGAATAGCGCTCATCGGAGTTCCGCTAAAACCAAATTTAAAATCCGAAATAGAATGAATACTATTATAGTAAAATAGTAAATCTATAATATGATCAACATCATATCAGAAACAGAACCGCTATAGAATTTAAGGAGTTGCAATTCGGATATGAAGAAATCCGTACCTTTGCGCCGAGCTGGGCTAGTGGGTATATATAATAAATTTTGCAGTATATGATATATCACAATTGTGTACTGACACATTATAAAAAAGTATTGCAGACTTACTTTTTTCTCGTACTCCTCGGTTGTCAAGGTGTTGGGATGCAAGATCCCACTATTCAAATTCAATTGGCTTTACCCCAATCATTGGTTAAAAAACAAAACGATATTCAAAGTGATTTTGCAAAGATCACTAAGCTGAGATTGAGTATTTCGACTACACCCGATCCATCCCACCACCGATTCGGAATACATCATAAAACAAGGAACTTATTCCGTTGCAGATGGAATCAGCCAAAAATTGTCACTTACTTCCGGCATCTATTATATCATTGAACTAAAAGCATTTGACAATTCTACTAGTGGTGAAGCTATATTTTCAGCAGTCAGTGAAAAAGACGATCCCAACTTGCTTCATTTTGTAAATAAAGAATCAATCCTACCTGTGAAGTTCTCTTTGATAAATGAACAAATCAATAACACGGTTACCATTCAATTATTGCCTCTCAAATTATTAAAAGGTCGTTATATCACTACATTTACAGGCGAAAAAGAAGTAAAGCTGGGAGTCGAACCCACACCAATTGCGAACTTTCATCTGTACTGTTACTGTAACGATGTATTGACCAACGATGCCGCGCTAAGCCTGAAAGGGTATAAAAATTCAGCTTATCGCGATATTTACATATCCGTGAGATTGTCAGATTACATTGGGGAAGGCAGTGGCGCAATCATCAGTTTTCCCACCGATGGCTATGAAAGGTATAATTTAACGGTCGTTCTAGGTGATGTATGCGATCCAGGCATATGTGATTCTTTTGTCAAAATTTTTAATGGCGAGCAGAACAAAGTCGATACATCAAAACCAAAATTGAGCGATTATACCGCAGATAATCCCCTTATTGTTAGCATCCGTTGCCACGAGACGATATCGGCGGTACAGGTATATGCAAGGGATGTGTCGGGAAATATTATAAGAGAAAGGAAAAGTGGTAGACCTATAAAATCAATTGAGTTGTCCTATGATCCAGCATTATTAGCACTTCTTCCCGGAGCAGATTTGGAAGCGGTTGTAGTAACCGAAAGAGCCACCAACAAAGGTGTAACCTGGGAGAGTTCTGATGAAAGTTATGTCGAAATAGTTAAATCAAATTCCACAAGCGCTCTTATCGAGGTTCACGATGGGGGTTCCCAATCATCCCCAAAAATCGTATCAATCACGGCGACTTCAAAAGATGATCCTAAAAAGTCGGGTTCGTTCGAAGTGAAATGTGTAAGGATTTAAGGTTAATCGATCATGCTGAGTGCACCTTCTCTATCTGGATGTAATGGCTTTGTGCACACAGGCTACCCGTCGAGACAAGGCGTAGAGAAATTATCTTTTTACACCAGCGATTCCGCAGCTTTCTCCGCTAAGCCCTATATTTTTTCAAATACCGTAACTTTGGCGCTTCGATTTGGCATATATTTTGCTATTGCGGAAAGGTGACTTATTTTTTATGGCAGAACCGGTGATAGAGATACGAGACTTGCAGAAGTCTTACCGCACGGGTAAAAACAAATTGCAAGTCCTAAAGGGCATCTGTCTAAGCGTTGGAGTCGGTGAGTTGGTTTCCATTATGGGTTCTTCCGGATCGGGTAAATCAACCCTACTCAACATTATCGGTATGCTGGATGAGGCCGATTCCGGCGACTATATTTTGGATGGTGTCCCGATTAAAAATTTAAATGAAACCACAGCGGCCCGGTATCGCAATAAATTTTTGGGTTTTATCTTTCAATCTTTCCATTTAATCGGCTACAAAAACGCGGTAGAAAATGTTGCCTTGCCCTTGTATTACCAAGGTATTCGGCGCAAGGATCGCATGGAACGCGCCATGCATTACTTGGATAAGATGGGTCTGGCGCAATGGGCTACACACCACCCCAATGCGCTGTCTGGTGGGCAACAACAACGCGTAGCCATCGCCCGCGCACTCGCTGCTGATCCCAAAGTACTGCTGGCCGACGAGTTGACAGGCGCTTTGGATACCCAAAATTCGCATGAGATCATGCGCTTAATACAAGAGATCAACGACGAGGGGCGCACGATCCTCATCGTCACCCATGAGCCCGACATCGCCAATATGACGAGGCGCATCGTCAATCTGAAAGACGGTAAAATCGTGAGCGATAAATCGATAAATCAGACTCGATCGCCCCAGTATGTTTGATAGGGATCGTTGGCGGGAAATATTCGATACGATTAAAAAAAACAAACTCCGCACCGCGCTGAGCGGCTTTACGGTTTTTATCGGCATCTATATATTCAGCGCCATGACGGGCATGGGCAATGGTTTGAGAAATTCATTTATCAGTCAGTTCAAAAATGACGCACCCAACGCGGTGTACGTATACTCAGGCTTTTCGTCTTTGCCTTATAGGGGTTTTGAAAGCGGTCGAAAGATTCGGTTGACCAATCGGGATCTGACCTATATACGGGATAAATTTCCCCATACGGTTCAAAATCTGAGCGGCCGCATACACTTAGAGCTTCCCATTCGCCACGGAAATGAATATGGCAATTACCAACTAAGGGCCGTTGACCCTGGATGTCAGTTTACCGAGCAGCTCGGCTTGCGCAGCGGCCGTTTCCTCAACTATGGCGATATCAGAGACAAGCGAAAAGTAGCCGTGATTGGCCAGCCGTTGCAAACCGATTTATTCGAGCACAAAAGCGCTGTGGGGAAATACATATACGTAGATGGTATCGCTTTTAAAGTCATCGGTGTTTTTATGGAAAAGGGGGGCAACAGCATGGCGGAGAATCGGGTATACGTACCCCGCACGACCATACAGCTACTCCGCCACATGGGTAATGGGGTGGATCTGATCACCCTGACTTATAACCCGGAGATGAATTTTGACCGGATTATGGCTTTTCAAGACAAACTGAGAGAGAACCTAAAAAGACGCCATTTCATCAGCCCGAACGGCCAGGGCGGTATATACGTGGACAGTCGTGCAAAAGCCCTGAAAAATATCGACATTTTCTTGCAGGTGATCGGCGGTATCGTAACGCTGATCAGTATAGGCACACTGCTGGCGGGTGCCATTGGTATCAGCAACATCATGGTCTTCGTGGTAAGGGAACGAACGCGGGAAATCGGCATTCGCAAAGCCTTGGGCGCCACACCGAGAGCCGTAATCGGTTTGATTTTGCAGGAATCGCTTTTTATAACGACTATTTCAGGTTACTTGGGACTGATAGCGGGGGTGCTTACCTTGCGGGCAATCGGCACAAACCTAAAGGATTACTCTATCACCAACCCTTATGTGAGTAGCAGCATGGTGATCATGGCGACGGTTTTGCTCATCGTTTCGGGCTTGTTGGCGGGCTATGTGCCAGCCCGACGCGCAGCTCGAATTAAACCCATAACCGCTTTACACGATGAGTAGCCTGAGATTTGTACTGAAGCGGGATACCTGGCAGGAGATTTTCGATTCGATCGGAAAGAATAAGACGCGTACAGCCATAACCATCGTGGGCGTGCTTTGGGGCATCTTTTTGTTAATCGTATTATTGGGCGCAGCTCGGGGTATGCAAAACGGGTTTTCCAAGCTCTTTGGAGATTTTGCGACGAATAGCATTTTTATGATCGGGGGACGCAGCAGCGTTCCCTATCAGGGGTTTCAGCGAGGCCGTCCGATTCGGCTCAATATAGACGATATAAAGACGCTGCGATCTGAGGTTTCCGAAATTCAGTTTATCATCCCGCGCAACTCGTTGGGTAGCTGGGGGACCCCTGCACCCCTGGTTTCTTACGGCTTACAATCCCACCCCTTTCCGGTCTACGGCGATTATCCACTGATTGACAAAGTGAATAAACGAGCGCTTACAGCTGGCCGTTTTTTAAATGAAAACGATATGAAAAACCGCCGAAAAGTAGCGGTTATCAGTGAGAAAGACGTGGCACAACTCTTTGAGAAAGACGAAGACCCCATCGGAAAATTCATCGAGATTAACGAGCTGTATTTTCAGGTCATCGGGGTTTACCACCCCAACCCCAATATCCACATCGATTCCGACGAGACGATCTTTACGCCCTTCACCACTTTTCAACGCGTTTTTAATCAGGGCAAACAGATTCGATCGACCGTTATGATTTTACGGGATAATGCCGATGCCAAAGCGGTGCAACAGCGGGCTGAAGTCCTTTTAAAACAACTCCACCACGTATCGCCCAAAGATACCCAAGCGATCCGGGCATTTAACATGAGTGAGAATTATAAAAAGCTGACCGGATTCCTCAACGGCATTCAATTGCTCACGATAATCGTAGGTATGACTACCTTTATCGCCGGCGTTATCGCCATAGGCAATATACTGTTGATCTCAGTCAAAGAGCGAACCCGTGAGATCGGTGTGCGGCGGGCCCTGGGCGCCACCCCTGGATCGATAAGGCGCTTGATACTCTTAGAGGCGGTTTCCCTTACGCTCGTCGCCGGCTTGTTGGGTATGGTATTCGGAGTGGGTACATTAGCCCTTTTAAACTCGTATGTGACGGGGCGAGATATCCCTTTCTATAATCCGACGGTAAGCACGTGGTTTTTGGTGCTCTCCGTGCCCTTGATGGTCATGTCGGGTGCGCTGATCGGTCTGATACCGGCCCAAAAGGCTGTGCGCGTGCGGCCGATAGATGCTTTGAGAGAGGCATAAGAGATGTTAAAAAGAGATGGATAATCAATTGTAGCGATATGAACAAGGTATTGAAATATGGTTTAGTCGGCTTACTGGTTTTGGGTGTGTTTGCCGCCATCATATACGTGATTGAGACCAACCGAGTCACCACTGAAGTGTACGAGGTAGAAACGCCCCAAATGCGCAGTATTTCGGAAAAAACTGTAGCTACCGGCAACATAGTTCCCAGACGGGAAATCGAGATCAAGCCCAATATTTCCGGTATTGTGAGTGATGTGTATGTCAAGGCGGGCCAAAGGATTAAAAGAGGCGATTTGCTCGCCCGTATTGCCGTGGTGACAGATATGAGCCGTTTAAGCGAGGCGAATTCGAACCTGCACAACGCGCAAATTACACTGGAAAACAGCCGAAAGAATTATGAACGGCAAAAGAGACTCTTCGGCGAAAGCGTGGTTTCTGCCGCTGATTTTCAGAAAGTACAAACGCAGTACCAAACCGACCGGCAAAACCGCATAGCCGCGCAGCAAAAACTGGAGATTATCAAGACCGGTGCAGCCCGTGGCTTAGGCGGTGCCGGTAATACACAGGTCAAATCTACCGTCGACGGCGTGGTGTTGGACGTACCGGTCGAAGTGGGTTCTCAAGTCACAGAGGCCAACAACTTTAATGCTGGGACTACGATTGCCAATATTGCCGATTTGGGGCAGATGATTTTCGATGGTGCGGTCGATGAAGCCGATGTGGGTAAGATTACAGAAGGCATGCCCGTCGAAATTAGCGTAGGTGCCATTCCGGATACCACTTTTAAAGCCAAACTCGACTTTATCTCACCAAAAGGCCAAGCAGAAAACGGCGTGGTTCAATTTGAAGTCAAGGCAGCTGTTCAACCGCTTACAAACATCTTTTTGCGGAGTGGTTACAGTGCCAACGCTTCTATGGTCTTGCAAAGCGCAGAAGTATTGGCCATTCCCGAAGCGTTGTTGCAATACGATTCAAAAGGCGAGCCTTACGTGGAGGTCAAGACAGGTGCGAACCAATACGAAAGGAAAAATGTCGAGCTGGGCATTTCGGACAACAACTATGTCCAAGTTAAATCCGGCGTGACCCAAACCGATGAGATAAAGATTTGGAATCCCTTGGTTGAAAAGAAAGGGACAAAACAGTAAAATGAAGTGAGAGATATGACCCTTGAAGAGCGAATTAAAAAATCTAAAACCCGTGTTTTCAAAGCTATTTTCCCCAATGTGACCAACCATTATAACACCTTATTTGGGGGCATGGCCATGCTGCTGATGGACGAGGTGGCATTTATTACGGCTACCCGCTTTAGCCGGCGACAAATGGTGACGGTGGGCAGCGATAAGGTGGATTTCAAAAAGTCCATCGCTACCGGTACCATTATAGAGTTGGTTGGGGAGGTAACCCATGTGGGCCATACGAGTCTGCGGGTTCAGGTGGATATATTCGTGGAGCAAATGTATTCGAGCAAGCGTGGGAAAGCGGCAACCGGCGCGTTTTCACTCGTGGCCATCGACGAAGATAAAAATCCCATTCCGGTATCGTAACGAAGCGCACACCGATAGACCCCATGGCGCTCGCTCACTTAAAACGGTTGGGTTAAGCGTCAACCGAGATATAGAAAGGACTTCTATATTTTTTCCAGGCGTCCCACGGGGCGAAAAATAACCCCCTCTTTCAAACCCTTACTCCGGAAAAAACAAAGGACAAAAAAATAAGATCACCGCTACAAACGCACCGCATTTATAATCCCCAAAGACCGACATATAACCATTCAGCCTAAAAAGATCACCGCAGCTAAGCACAGAAATAAAAAACAAGCCCACTTTTCAAAACGTCAAACGGGAGTAAACCTTTTTTTAAACCGCTATATAAAGCGCAAAAGCAAAAATAATTCCCTTTTAAGTATCACAAAATATCAAAAACAAACGATTGGAAAAATCCCAGCATGTCGGCATCCCAAACGCAGCAGGCCTTTGTCGATAGAATCGAAATGCAACGGTATGGGTAAAGGACAAGTCACGCAAAGATGTCGCGCAAAGCCAACTCCAAACTGGGATAGGTAAAGGCAAAACCGGTATCCATTACCTTTTTTGGGGAAGCCCAACAGCTTTTGAGCACGAGGTCACTCATTTCACCCAGGTACAATCGTAGGATAAAAGCGGGTATATGGGGCATAAAAAAAGCTTTGTGCATCGCTTTGGCAAGGGCGCTAGAAAACGATTGATTTTGAACTCGGTCGGGGGCTACCGCATTGTAAGGTCCTTTTAATTCGCGCTCCAGGGCATGGATGTACAGGGCTACCAAATCGTCCAAATGAATCCAAGGAAATCCTTGTTTGCCACTGCCCAATGGTGCACCCAGGTTGCGTTTAAAGGGTGCGCACATTTTGGGTAAAGCCCCCCCATGCAAGCTCAAAACGGTAGGTATGCGCAATTGAACCGAACGTATGCCCAATCTTTCAACCCGGCGTGCAGCGGCTTCCCATTTGACACAAACCGCCGATAGAAAATCTGTTCCAGGCGCGTCCTGTTCGGTATATATTTGGGTGGCATTTCCGCTTCCGTAGTAGCTGATCCCAGAAGCCGATAGGAACGCCTTGGGTTTGTGGTCGCTTTGCACCATCCCCTGGTAGAGCAGTTCCGCACCCTTTATCCGGCTGTCGGCAATGATCTTTTTTCGTTTGGCCGTCCAGCGCTTTTCCGCGATACCAGCGCCGGCCAAGTGGACGATATAATCGGCGTTTGTAAGGGCTTTCGCATCGATTTGCATGCGCTCTATGTCCCAACCATAGGATCTGTATTTGGATTCTCGGCCTGGATTTCGAGTGAGCCAGTTTACGACATAACCCTTTTGGGTTAAAACCGCGCTGAGTCGATCGCCGATCATACCGCTTCCGCCGGAAATTAAAACGGTCTTGCACATAGCCTCGTAGATTGGGTTTTATCGCCTTTACACACTGGGGTTGCGGTTAATGCGTATTCAACAATGCTATAAACTCGTCATAAGCGGCAAACCCAACCGCGTAAATTCCAATTGAACATCGGACAAAGTTGCATTTTTTTTCCAATCTGGTAAAAGCTACTTTTGCCATTGCACCCCAGCAGTATGAGTAACACAAAGTGGTTTCCCAATTTTTGGCAGGCGACCGGGCTACTGGTATGCTTTATGGTGGTCGGCCTGTTTGTGCATTTCACATGGACACTTGTTCGAGCATATATATCGGATTACTGGCGGATTCCCGTTTCTTATGCACTGCCTTTTTTGTTCTGTCTACCGCTGTTTTTCGCTTTGTATAAAAAACGAAATCGGCAAGCGCTGGGCATTCGGTTTGTCTTACCCGGATGGCCAATTGTGATCACAGCGCTCATCATCGCTTTCGGCGTGATCAACACGAGTAACCTCCTGGTGCACTGGCTCTCTCATATCGACGCCCTCGACCCCTTAAATGAACCGGTGGCAGAAACCTTTGCGAAAATGTATCGAGAGCACTTTTTGGAATTTTTTATCACCACCGTCTTTCTGGCCCCGTTCTTTGAAGAAGTCTTGTTCAGGGGTTACTTCTTAGAATCTTTTTTAAAGAACTATAGGCCCTGGGTAGCCATCACCTCGAGCGCTTTTTTATTCGGTTTGCTGCACGCCAATCCGGCGCAGTTCGTCGCTGGCTTTGCAGTGGGTCTCTTTTTGGGTTATATCTATTGGCGTACGGATTCTTTGCTCATGCCGATTTTAATACACCTTTTTAATAATCTGTTGGCTTTTCTATGGCTCATTTGCGAGGCGAGGCGATTGGGGTTGGAAAAAGCGATGAAATTGCCATCGATCAGCAGCACACAATGCCTTGGGTTTATCGTTAGTGGTGTAGTAGCATTGTTTTTGTGGTATCGATTGGATCGCATATATAAAGAGAAACCGATCAAGCGGGGATTTGCCACGGGCGACTAAAGTGCGTTTTCATTGGTTTGAGCGATAACCCCAGGCACTGTCAATTTGCAGTAGCAATGAAAAATAAGCCATCGCGATTGGGCACATTGGGAATTTATTGGCTTTGCTCCCCATGGCTGAAAAAACTGAGGTGTACGGATCCGTACTTTCGCCTTTCCAAAAAACCCTTTAGACCTTCAAAGTTTTGCCTTCTCGCATGCTCAAAAACCAATAACCCATCGGTTTTCAATATTTTTCTATCGAAGGCCAAGCGGTGAATCTTACTGTAGTCCGCCTCGCATAGGGTGTAGGGTGGGTCGGCATAGATGAAATCAAACCCTCGATTTGTCTCTTCCAAAAAGCGAAGGGCATCTTCGCAGCGCACGCAAATCGGGAACCCCAATTCCGCTGCAGTTTTTTTGATAAAGTTTCGGCAGTATCGATTGTTATCTACACCAGTGATGTCGGCAGCGCCTCGAGATGCCAATTCATAGCTGATGTTTCCCGTCCCGGAAAACAAATCCAAAGCGCTTATATCACCGAAGACAAAACGGTTTTCTAAGATGTTAAACAAGGCCTCTTTGGCGCGATCTGTCGTAGGGCGTACGCCCGAGTTTTTGGGTGTGCGAATGCGTTTTCCCTTGTGGCGTCCACAGATAATCCTCACTCCAAAATGATCTGATGCGTTTGAACTAAACCCAGTGGCTCGGCCGATTGTTCGGGATGTACGCGGCTTCGAAAATCACTTAGCTCCGAACAGTTCGCGAAGTACGCGCCCAGGGATTGGTTCAAGCCTTGATCGCCGGATAAATCACCCGATATGTTGAGCTTGTGACGCTCGTTTGATAGGGAAAAATTATCGAAGAGCACCAGGAGGTAATACAGGGTGTCGGCCGCGGTGTACGTGTTGTAGGCATTGGCGAGGAGTAGATTTTGATCCCGAAAGATCAAGACGGAAAGTCGGTTTTGGTATTGGTGTGCAAAAAAACACATCTCCGCTTCCCGGGTCAGCTCTTTTTTAATTATAAATTGTAAAAAAGCGGTCAAGAAATGTAAATTTTGGCAGTTGGGCAAACTCTTGGGTTTGGGCTTATCGGCGTATACGATATGCATGCCCATCTCCGGGATCGGATCAGTAGCTACGATCTCACAGTCAGAGATTCTCGTGCTGCGCGCGAGCAAATCTCTTTTTCGATTCGCATCGTAAAAGGCAGCTGGAACCAGCGTAAACCGACAGTGGTTTTGGCTGAGGATACCGCTTTGGACCGAATGGTCTACAATTCGGTTTTCTTCGATCGCAGCGTCGAGCTCAGCCATATCAAACCGATCGCTTTGAAAGGAGTTGACTCTTATAATCTGCCTGAGCGCTGTGTCGAAAACAGCAAGAGAAAATCCACCCCTCGTCGTATGGATGGACACCGTTTTTGTGTTTGGGTTCTCGCTCAAGGCTCATCGTTGATTGGCGTTGTCACTGTGAGTTTGGCAACGGCTGCAAATAGGGCGGCGGAGACGGCTTTGTACATCTCAGTAAGGCATTGAAGGTAAATGATGGCAGACAAATCTACAGCTTTTTTTGTTCTTATGAGCCGTTCGGGTTTGGTAAGCGGCGCGCATCCAGCTAGGTCAACCCTGTGGTCAGCCGAACTGGATTTGTCATATACCCAAGTCTAACCCCTCGACTTTATTTTTTCACCTCTGTTTGACGGTTTGAAGAGTAGGCTTGTTTTTTTGTGTTTGTATATGCGTGGCGATTTATAAAGAAGGGGTTTATCTTTGATTTTGTTTTTGTATGCATAGCAGTTTGAAAAGGAGGCTTATTTTGACGCTTGGTTCGTTTTTGGGTTTTGACTCTGTCAGTCATCCAACCGTCTAGCCTTATTTTTTGACGCCTCTCCCGTATGTGTCAGCTTGAAAAACGCGATATCTTTTGTTTTTTGTCCCTTTGAGTCAATTTGATAAGACGGGCTTATTTTACACCTGGGTTCGTTTTGAAAACCCAGCCTTTTTGTATTTCTCTGTGCGCAGTCTGAAAAACGGGATATCTATGGCTGCGGCTTGTCAATCCCCGTTGGGTGGGCTTGAATCCCTTTGGGCAGGTTTTTCACCACGAGTTGGTACGATTCCTTTACCCAGGCGAAGACTTGTGCATCGCTGAGTTCGCCGGTGTTTAGTCGCACGGTATTCCAATGCTTTTTATTCATGTGATAGCCCGGTCGTACCGCTTCGTATTTTCTCCTCAGCGCTGATGCCTTTCCGGGTTCGCATTTCAGGTTTACAGCGGGTTCACCCTTTTCCCAGGCGGAAAATGCGGTCAGTGCAAATACTTTATTCCATACTTTAAAGACCAGGGTGTCCGCATCGAAAGGCAGGCTTTCCGTCGTGTCTTTCATCGCCAAACAGCAGGTGCGCAGTGCTTCTAGTTCCATGGGCTAAAGGTACTATATGTTGAACAATGCTGCGCTGATGCCGTCCGCGTGGAGTCGTCCCGCCCGGCTGAGCCGCAACCGCTCGTCTTTTAATTCATAGTAGGCTTTGCAAACGTTTTGTAACGCTTGCCTGAGCTGCTGTACAGCGGCTTGTCCAAAACGCGCTCGCATCTCGGCTAGGTCCACCCCTTTGGCCGTGCGCAGCTGGGTCATCAGCTGTTCGTTAAACCGGTCTTTCTCACCCAATACCTCCGATTGGGCTAAGGGTTGGCCTTTTTGCCATGTCTCGATATAGCGGTTGTTGTTGGCGATATTCCACCGGCGTTTACCGTGGTAAAAAGAGTGGGCAGCCGGGCCGATGCCCAAGTAGGGTTTGCCTTTCCAGTAATTGCTGTTGTGATGGGACTGAAATCCGCTTTGCGCATAGTTGGAAATTTCATAGGCTTCGTAACCGTTGTCTTCACTCCAGTCTTGCAAGACGAAAAAGTCTTTTACCTGTTGTATTTCGTCTATGGGTTGTTGCATGCCGGTTTGAATTTGGTGCGCCAAGGCGGTTTTGGGCTCTACCGTAAGGGCATAAGCTGAAAAATGGGGAATTTGAAACGCTTTGAGGCGTGTTAAATTTCGTTTCCAGTCGCTTGTATTCCGCTTGGGCAGGCCGTAGATTAGATCGATGCTCACATTGTCAAAGCCAGCTTCCTGTGCATTTGCGATCGCTCGTCTGGCTTGCTGCGCGCTGTGACTGCGATTCATAAGGCGTAAATCCGCCCCGTCAAAGGACTGCACCCCAATGCTCAGTCGGTTGAACGGCAATTGGCGCAGGGTGGTCACATATGATTTTGACAGGTCATCTGGATTGGACTCTAGCGTGATTTCAGCTTGGGGGGAAATGGTATAGTGGGCGTACAGCGATTCGAATAGGGATTCGAGTTCTCGCCTATTTAGTAGGGAAGGGGTGCCCCCACCGAAATAAACCGTTTCAAAGGACTCCGATCGCCAGTGGTTCTTGTAAAATTGAATTTCTTCGATGAGCGCTTGTACCAGCTGGTGTTTGTTTTTCAATGAGGTGGAAAAGTGAAAATCGCAATAGGCGCAAGCCTGCCTGCAAAAGGGAATATGGAGGTAGAGCCCAGCCATCAGCCCTTTCGTTCCGGATTCTCTTTTAAAAAAGATTGCCAACCGCTGTAATTTTTTTGCGCTTCGGGCTTTCCTGCATTAAAATGGTGGCATACAGCTACCGCCAGGCCGTCGGTTGCATCGAAACGCTCGGGGAGCGCTTTCACCTTGAGCAAGTGTTGCAGCATGCCGGCTACTTGTCGCTTACCGGCGTTGCCGTTTCCGGTAATGGCCATCTTGATCTTTCTGGGCGAATATTCCGCTATCGGTACTTCGCGATACAGTCCTGCTGCCATGGCTACGCCTTGTGCACGTCCCAACTTGAGCATGGATTGCGCGTTTTTTCCGTAAAAGGGTGCTTCTATAGCCAACTCATCGGGCTTGTACTCGTCGATAATCGCCAGGGTGCGCGCAAAGATGCGTTTGAGCCTTAAGCTGTGGTCGGCTGTTCTTTCAAAGTGAATTTCATCTAAGTAGAGCAACTTCATCTCCTGCTGCTTTACACACAGCATACCGAATCCCATGATCGTCGTCCCGGGGTCGATGCCCAGGATTATTTTCTCGGTCTGCATTATTTTGCGATTAGCCGGTTTATATCCAATCCGGATGGATTTTGGAAAACCTCCAAGTCGAATTCAGCTGCAGCTGCCAATATGTGATCGAGAATATCGGATTGAACCCCTTCGTATGAGACCCATTCTCCAGTGTTGGCAAAGCAGTAAATCTCGATCGGAACCCCATCCTTAGTCGGTTCCAGCAGCCGCACCATTAGCGTTTGTTCCTGTGCCACATTGGGGTGGTGGTTCAAGTATTCACGTATGTATTCGCGAAAGATACCGATATTCGTTTGATTTCTGCCGTTGGTCAACTTGGATTTATCGACATCTCTTCGCTGGTTGAAAGCCCGGATCTCTGCCTGGCGTTCGCTTACGTAATTTTGGATTAACTCGAATCGCTTAAAATCTGCTAAAGCCGTTTCGTTTACAAATCGAATGGACTTGATGTTGATGTAGATCGACCGCTTGATCCGCCTGATTTGCAGCGCGCTCATGGGCTGGTTATTGGTAACCGTGGAGGAGATGAGTGAATAGGTGGGCACGGTACTGATCGTCATGTCAAAATTGCGGATTTTAGCCGTTGCCAAGTTCACTTCGACAACTGTTCCGTCCACATTTTCATCGGGCAGGGTGACCCAGTCACCGACTTGAATGGATTTTGTCGCAGCCAATTGTACGCCGGAGACAAAGCCGAGAATGGTGTCTCTAAACACCAATACAATCACTGCTGAAAGCACACCCAAACTCGTTAAGGTGGTTTTGATATCTATTTTGAGCAGAATGGAAATTAAAATTAGAATCCCTATGATCACCGCGAGCACTTTGAGCAATTGTGAAAAGGTGGAAACGGCAATAGTCCGCTTCTTGTTTTCGTGGGTACCGATGATTTCCAGTGCGCTAATCGTATTGATGGTAAACAGGATGACAACAACCAGGAATGCGATCTCGTATAGAGTCTTTGCATTGTTGACGAGAAAGGGATATTTCGATAGCAATAGGGGAGTCAGAATTTGCAGACCGATGACGGGTGCCAAATGCGCCAAACTGTTAAATACACCTTTTTCATAAAAGACGTTATCCCAACGGCTGCTCGTCTTTAAAATGATTTTTCCGAGTATTGATCTCGTTCCCCTTCTCGCTATGTGATCCAGTATATAAGCTATGGCAGCTAGAAGTAAAATGCTCATAACCACCGCCAGAAAATCGCTCAAACCGGCGGGTACCCCCAGGTGCTGTAGCCAATCTTGTAAAAAACCGTCTTTTACTTCTGGTGTGTTGTTTATTAGCAT
>JBAJNK010000011.1:0-7123 GCA_036881805.1 Flavobacteriales bacterium | reverse complement strand
CCAAAAGATCAAAAGAAAAACGACCCTCTGCAAACCAACCCATACGCCGCAAACACAAGCGTCCCGCTCTTAAAAACGTCACACAGGAATAAAAAATAGCCCCGCTTTTTAAACCAAAACCCACAGGAGAAAGACAAAAAAACACCCTTTTGACTTGGGCGATGCGATTGGACTTTTGCAATTGGGACACAGTACAGGGACGAGGGGTAAGGCCACTGTTTTAACTGACCCCACTGGGGTTTGAATGCCCTTGATCGGTGAACCTTTGTTTCGCCGACTAAAATCAAATGGAAAGAGTCGGTTTTTCGGGTTTTTACTACATTTACACGCTTTTCACCAAAGCGGAGACAAACGCGATTTAAATGCATTTATGAAAAACATCAGTTACAGCATTCCGCTCTTTGCATTAGTGGGGCTAATCGTCATGTGCACCAAGGCGATTTGGGTGTGCAAACAGGATTCTGGAAATGAAAAAATGAAGTCTATCGCCCGGCATATTCACCGAGGCGCACTGGCCTTTTTGAGGGCGGAATACCGCATCTTGTTGTTATTTGTAATTCTCGCTGGACTGGCATTGGGCGCCATTTCCTTCGCGGTGGATACCACGCATTGGTCTGTTGTCGTCGCCTTTGTCATAGGGGCCTTTTTCTCTGTGCTGGCCGGTAACATAGGTATGCGTATCGCTACCCGAGCCAACGTGCGTACAGCCGCCGCCGCGCGTGTTGGTCTGCCCAGGGCCTTAAAAGTCTCTTTTAACGGCGGTGCGGTAATGGGGTTGGGGGTAGCCGGCTTGGCCGTATTTGGATTGAGCGTGATCTTTATGTTGCTCTATCACTGGCTTATGGGCGGTACCTATACCGGCTACGGAGCGATGACAAGGGTATTGGAATCGCTGGCCGGTTTTTCCCTGGGTGCTGAATCCATCGCGCTGTTCGCACGTGTGGGTGGCGGCATTTATACCAAAGCAGCCGATGTGGGCGCCGATTTGGTGGGTAAAATAGAGGCCGGTATTCCTGAGGATGATCCGCGCAATCCCGCAACCATTGCCGATAATGTGGGAGACAACGTAGGCGATGTAGCCGGTATGGGCGCCGATTTGTTCGGCTCGTATGTCGCTACGGTTTTGGCCGCTATGGTGCTGGGAAACTATGTCATTCGGGATATGGGGGGTAGCCTATCGGATCGATTTGGCGGCATTGGTCCCATTCTGTTGCCTATGTTTATCGCTGGTCTGGGTATTTTATTTTCTATTCTCGGTACGCTTTTGATTCATATCAAAGATGACACCGCCCGAGAGGCACAGGTACAAAGCGCCTTAAACAGGGGGAATTGGACCGCTATTGCACTGGTAGCCATCGCTTCGTTTTTCGCCATTCGCTGGATGCTTCCCGAGACTATGACGATGAACTTCTTCGGTACCGGGGCGGTGGTAGTGGCGTCTCTACACGTCTTTTGGGCGGTTTTGATCGGTTTGGCCGTGGGTGGCTCAATCGCTGCGCTAACGGAATACTACACCGGATTGGGTAAAAAACCCGTATTGGAAATCGTTCAAAACTCCGCCACGGGTGCGGCCACCAACATTATTTCCGGCCTGTCTACGGGCATGATTTCTACCTTTGGCTGTGTATTGCTCTTTGCACTGGCCATTTGGGGCGCCTATCACTTTGCCGGTTTTTACGGGGTCGCCATTGCGTCATCTGCGATGATGTCGACCACTGCTATGCAGCTGGCCATCGATGCATTTGGACCCATTGCGGACAATGCGGGCGGTATAGCTGAGATGAGCCAATTACCAGGCGAAGTTCGCGAGCGCACAGATGTCTTAGATTCTGTGGGCAATACGACGGCGGCTATAGGCAAGGGCTTTGCCATCGCTTCGGCGGCCTTGACTGCTTTGGCGCTTTTTGCTGCTTATGTTACGTTTACCGGCATAGACGGCATTAATATTTTTAAAGCAAAAGTCTTGGCTGCCCTGTTTATGGGGGCTGGGGTTCCAGTGGTCTTTTCCGCCTTTGCGATTAAATCCGTCGGCCGGGCGGCTATGAAAATGGTAAAGGAAGTCCGCCGTCAGTTTCGGGATATTCCCGGCATTCTATCGGGTTCTGGTGAACCGGATTACGGGCGTTGTGTGCAGATTTCTACTCGGGCAGCACTGCGCGAGATGTTGTTACCCGGCGCTATTGCCATTGTCGCCCCCTTAGTCGTGGGCTTTGTTATGGGTGCCGAGGCGCTGGGCGCTTATATGGCTGGTGTGACGGTGAGCGGCGTCGTTTGGGCAATCTTTCAAAACAATGCCGGCGGCGCCTGGGACAATGCTAAAAAGTCGTTTGAATCTGGCGTTGAAATCGACGGCCAGCTCACCCATAAGGGCTCTGAGGCCCACAAGGCAGCGGTTATTGGCGATACGGTGGGGGACCCCTTTAAGGATACCTCGGGGCCTTCCATGAATATTTTAATCAAGTTGACTTGTTTGATCGGCTTGGTGATCGCGCCGATTTTGGGCGGGCACCGAGCGGTGCCTCATTTTGCAAATGCGTCTAAGTCGCAATCTACCGCTGTGGATGTCTTTGAGAAGCCGGCCTTAGATGTGACCTACAAGAGCGATGCATACAAAGGGGTTGTAAAGCGCGTATTGGAATTGGGGACTGCGGTTGAGGGGTACGACGACGTGTTGAACAGCAACGGCTAAAAAAGAAAAGCGTAGAATTGGAACGGGAAAGCGGTTTACTAAAACGGCAAAGTGATTCACTATTTCTTCTGATAATCATCCAAAGGAGAGTGATATGTGGACTAGAAGTTACAGCAGGATAGTCGAGGGGATTAACGCGAGTCAGGTTTGGAAGGTATGGACTGATGTAAATCACTGGCATACGTGGCAGGCCGACATTGAGTATGCTAAGCTGGATGGCGAATTCAAAAAAGGTAGTGTATTTCTCTTTAAACCCAAAGGCGGCCCAAAAATTAGAATCGAACTTACTAAAGTAGAATCCAATTCTATCTTTGTGGATTTGACAAAGTTTCTGCTGGCTAGAATGTATGGCTCGCATGCGCTTATTGATCACGGCAATGAGTTGGAAATTAAAACAACCATTCGAATCGAAAGGCCGCTGTCCTTTTTATGGAGAAAGCTCGTTGCCGAAAACGTCGCGAGAGGAATGAAAGAACAAACGGAAAGGCTGATTGAAAAGGTAAAAAATGCCTAATTTCTCTCCATTCGAGTACGAAAGGGTTGATGGCAGTGCTGGCTTTCCACTATGGAAAATCGCCGTTTTATGGCAAAGAAAGTTGGCGGACGTATTGGTGGAGTGTCCCATCTATCCAAAAAGCACTTGAACTGTGGTGTTTTTTAGTTAGGTTTTAAAACAGTCCGTGTATTTCTGCATCGACTCGATTGATGATTGCCCCCAAATCTTCTCGCTTTTCGATAATGTCCAGCGCATCTACGTCGATGATCAAATGCTTACCCTTTTTATAGTGTGCTATCCAGGCTTCGTAACGCTCATTTAACCGGCTTAAGTAGTCGATGCTAATCGCGTTTTCATACGCCCGGCCTCGGCTGTGGATTTGCGCGACCAATGTGGATGTGGAGGCGCGTAGGTAAATCAAAAGGTCGGGTGGCTTTACAAAACTCTCCATCAAGTGAAATAGGGACTTGTAGTTGTTAAAATCCCGCTCCGATAGCAAGCCCATGGCATGTAGGTTTGGTGCAAAAATGAAGGCATCTTCATAAATCGTTCGGTCTTGGACCACATTTTTACCGCTTTCCGAAATTTTTTTAACTTGTTTGAATCGATTGTTTAAGAAAAAAACTTGTAGATTAAAAGCCCAACGTTGCATATCTGCATAAAAGTCGTCTAAGTACGGATTGTTGTCTACTCGCTCAAAATGTGCCTCCCAATGGTAGTGTTTGGCCAAGAGCTGGGTAAGCGTTGTTTTTCCAGCTCCGATGTTGCCCGCAATTGCAATCTGCATGCTCGTTTGTGGTTGATAAGGGGACGAAGTTACGGTTTTCTGACTTTTGATTACAGGGGTTAGATCATGGGGAGCGTCTAAAGAGTAGGCCCCCTATCCCTTGGTGTTTGTCCCTATGTGCCGGTTTAAAAAATGGGACTGTTTTTTTGACTTTGCCTGCTGTGGGGCGGTTTGAAAAAGGGTATTTCTTTGTCTTTCTCCTGTGGGGGATAGCCTATGCGGCCGGTTTATTTTTCTGGTATTTGCCCTGTGAAACTTCTGAAAGTGGGGATTTGTTTTTTTACCCTGTGTGGGGGATGGTTTGAAAAGGGGCTATATTTTTCTTTTGGTGTTTTATGCGCGTTTAAAAAGCAAATCTTATCCTCCGCTATGGACCTTAAAAAAGAGTCTGTTTTTCTCCTTCTCGATCGGCGGCTTAAAAAAAAGGTGGTCTTTGGTTTTTGCCTTTATACCTGTGTAGTGGTTTGAAAAGGAGGCTTACTCTCTTTGTTTTTGTCCCTGCTGGGCAGTTGCGAAATCCCAACCCTGTTTTGTTCTCGTCTTTGTTCCCGATTTGACGATTTAAAAAGGATTGCTTATTTTTCCATTATAAATTGGTTTTAAAATATTTTTTTGGATTTGTCTTGCGATTCAGTTTAAAAATCCAACCTTTATCGTTGCTTCTGTCCTGTGGAGTCGGTCTAAAAAGGTGGCTTTTTGGGTTTTATCTCTGCATGGCGCTGGTATCCCAATCACGTCGTCAACCCTATGGGGCGCGTCTAAAAAAGAATAGGCTTACTTTGTGGGGTGTTAAAAAAAGGGTTTTTTGGGGGTGTCTCCCGGTAAATAACCGATATCCTCGTTGAAAAGCGGTACAGTGGGACGCGCCAAATACCCGCCACGCCTCACAGGGCTACCACCTTGATATGCGGGTTCGAGATGGTGTGTGGGGCAAAGTCTTGCTCGGCGTTTCGGGATTTAATGCCATAACTAAAACGCTTTTTCGCTTTGTTAAATGTTTTTTCAAATGGGCTGTAATAGGCGAGTAAGGAGCTGCTGCTACTCTTTAAAGGGTATCTAATGCGAATATCTCTTTCCTTTTGGGCATGTCGTATACCGCCCGACTTATATGATATATCAACCCAGATGAAATTGCATTTTTGAGCGGCTCAACCGTTGTCAAATATAAAATTTCCCAGCATTTTTAGAGTCGGCGATCAACTTCTTTTTTTGGTTTTAATCATCAGCCTGTCCCACATCGCATCGGAAATTTCCGCTAAGCGGTTGAACTGTCCCGCCCCCTTGAGCCATTCGCCGCCATCGATGGCGATGACTTCACCGTTGATGTAAGCCGAGTGATCGCTCATTAGATAAGCAGCTAGGTTGGCGAGTTCCTGATGTGTCCCTACGCGTTGTAGTGGAACCTTTTGGGCTGGGTCAAAGCGTTTCTGTAAGTCGCCGGGTAGCAGCCGATCCCAGGCGCCTGGAGTCGGAAAGGGGCCCGGCGCTATAGCGTTTAACCGAATGCCATATTTCGCCCATTCCACCGCCAGGGATCGCGTCATGGCGAGCACACCTGCCTTGGCTGTAGCAGAGGGTACCACATAAGCCGAGCCCGTCCAGGCGTAGGTCGTGACGATGTTCAATACGGTAGCCTGATCGGCTTGGGTATGTATCCAGTGCTTGCCCAGAGCTAGGGTGCAGTTTTTGCTCCCGCGCAATACGATATCGACGATGGTATCAAAAGCGTGTGCGGACAAGCGCTCAGTCGGGCTGATAAAGTTGCCGGCTGCGTTGTTGACCAAACCGTCGACTGCGTCAAATGCTTCGAGTGCTTGCGCCAACATATTTTCGACTTGCGCGTAATCGCGGACGTCACATGCGACTGCCAGGGCCTGGCTACCGGTTTCCGATTCGAGTTCAGCAGCAGCCCGTTCTAATTTCTCTAAGTTTCTCGACGCGATAACCACCCGTGCGCCGAGCTGCATAAAATACTTTGTCATGGCCTTTCCCAGGCCGCTTCCGCCTCCGGTTACGATGTAGGTGCGCCCCTTAAGTGCATCCGCTTTTAACATGGGTTCGGTGTAGTGCATCATTTTTTGGCTCAATTTAGCATTTTTATCTCACTGCTGTAATCCCTATCGCCGGTGCGCAAATAAATTTAGGTAAAGCCTTGTTCTTTATAAGAGAATGCTTATCTTGCCACCCATGTATATATTAAACCTTAAAAACTGAAGTGATGAAAAAGGAACTGGATGTAACGCGTTTCGAGCCTTTGGAAAGCGATGGAGATGTACTGAGAGGGGGTTTTTCAGCTGTTTATGGCGGACCAGGCATGAAAGAAAGGGAAACACCAGGGCAGGTGGAGGACACAAATTACTATAAATGTGTTACCAATAATTGTCACATTCAAAACTGCGGTTCGGCATCATAGCGAGAATAAAGTATATGTCTATGTCCTTTTTAAATTTTCAATAAAACTGGGTGTGGCAGCCGAGGTATTTTGAACTTTTGATTTTTGTCGCTTTCAGTATAGAGGCGAGAGGTGGGGACTTTATTCGATGAGCGGGTACGTTGCCTTTGCTTTTTTAACCGCTTTATACTATGAAGTACAGCTTATTTAATTGGGGGTACCCCATCGCGATACCTATGCCTTGTAGCGTGCCTTTGCAGAGTAGATCGTCTTTCTCGAACCCGACTCGAAGGATTTAACCCACAATGCCCAAAGAAATGCTACGGTTTAAGTGGGTTTGCCTGTTCTCATTTGTCCTTATTCAAGGGTTGTACGCGCAAAACGAGGCAGTTGAGACCAAGGGAAAGATCGCCGATGAAAAGGGCCATCCCATTGCCTTTGCCAGCGTTTTTATCGTGCGGGATACCGCTGGCGCACCGCTTGCCGGTGCGGTCTCGGATAGCACTGGGGTGTTCACTTTAAAGTGTGCCCAAAGGGGCACCGTTAGTTTAGTGGTAAAATGCCTGGGTTATCAGACCTATAAGAAACGCATTGCGCTTGGGAAAGGGGGCGCTGTCGATATGGGAACCCTGGTGTTAAAGCCCCTCGAACAGAAGCTATCGGGAGTTGCCGTGGTCAAGCGCAGGCCTTTGGTGGAGCAAAAGATAGACCGATTGGTATTTCATGCGGCAGATGTGGTCGGCGCAGAAGGGGGCGATG
>JBAJNK010000010.1:0-9452 GCA_036881805.1 Flavobacteriales bacterium | reverse complement strand
CTTTGTATTTGTCTGATATTTTGGTGGTGGTCATTTTGAGAGCGACTTATTTTCCGGATTGGGAACGATTGCTTTCTTTGGATTTCATAAGCTTTCTAGTGCCGACGACCTTATATCTGTTAATTTTAGTTTTACAAACCCATAACGCGACCTGCGAATTCGCTAAACGGACTGGTTAGTTGGACATTGTTGGAACCGCGTGTTCCGGCTTCTATGAAAAAACCATCGAGCCATTTGGCCGTGTTCTATACACCCGCTACAGTATCTCGGTCGGTCGGCAGCCTCACCTCGCCACTCCTATTAACTTATCGATCTTCAAAGTTTTATTTGTTACCTTTTTCCAGGCCCCAAACCGATGAAGATGATTTTTCCCATTTTTAATTGTATATTTCATTCAAAACTCCCGAATAGTGCAAAAAATTTAAAGGGGCGTAGGGATTTTGAGACTCTATAAATTCACCATTATGTATAATGTATTAATGCAAATTTAAAATACAACCCCAAAGTCATAAAACCATGAAAAACGCATTGTATTGCTTAGCGGCAACCCTTTTATTGACCGGCTGCGCCCGAGACGAGGGCCTGACGACACCGGATATACAAGATCAACCCACTCAAAAGCTGCGCTTTGTTTTAAAGGCCATAAATACCCATAGGGTTCAAAACGGCGGTGATCAAGCCAGCACCAATCCTTTTGATAATTCATATTTATTTTTTACATACCGAAATACGACGAATGATATGAATAGCTCAAGGGAAAATAAGGAGAAAAAACCCACATTATTCACAATCCAAACGTTACGGGTTGATCGCCAAGGGATTTCTGAAGGCTTAGAACTGATTCCGGGTAGCTATTTAGCCGCTACATTTATAGTATATAATATGGGTAAAGATAAAAAACAGGGTACCGGTGATGATTACTCAACCTTTTACACATCTAAATCCATTTGTTTTACCATTGAACCCCATGTGCCCAAAAACATCTTACTTGAGGTAATTCCGACAGGTATTTATCCCTTTCCCAAAAGGGGACATGAATCCTTAATAGCAGGAGAAAAGGTAACTTTCTCGATAAAGGGGCTTACCAAGAGATGGTTGTTTTTTGAACTAAAGGTTGCATATGAGAATTATTGTATAGGCAAATATACACTAACCATTAAGAGAGGTGGTGATATGATTTATAGCCAAGCATTTGATGCGTTTGAGGAAGACACTTTTGTAAGCCGGACTATTGATACCGTATACGACACCAGCAGAACAGATGATTTCCAACTTTTCGTAACAAAAAAAGACAGTAGTACGACAGTCTCGGGAAAAGCCACTATTAAATATAGTGATTTGGAGGATAAACAAGACTATTATACCAAGCATTACGCTGAATATCCCAGCCTGGTTTTCATAGCGCTCAACTAACTCGAGCGACTCTAAGCTGGTTCAAACAGCTGAATGTGGGGTAAACGCTACAATGGGCAAACTCACCCAGTGTACGATCGGATTCAGTGGCGTAGTCTGGAAAGTATAGCCTTGTATTGCAGTATTTCAACGGACCTAAAAATGGGTCTTATCCCTTTGCTTTTGCCCTTTTGTACAGGCTTGAGAAGTGCAGCCTTGTCTTTTTGTCCCTGTGGTCAACCCCGATTATTTTTGAAGGGTTTGGCTTTTGGAGGGTTTGCGATTCCGGTGGGACCGTAAGACGAAGAAAATGCCGATCGCTATAAAGGGCATGCTCAACCATTGGCCGGTGTCGAGTACCCAATTGGCACGGCTCATCTCTTGGGGTGCCTTTACGAATTCGATTACAAATCGCAAAGTCCACAACGAGATAAAAAACCAGCCGAATAGGAAACCCGGTTGTTTGCGTTTATCCGTTTTCCAGTATAGGTGTCGCATGATGAAAAACAGGATGAGGTAACCGGCCGCTTCGTAAAGCTGTGCCGGATGACGGGGTAGGATAGGGCCGTAACCCGAGCTCTGTTGCTCAAAGCGCACCGCCCAGGGCAAATCAGATGGGTTGCCGACGATTTCCGAGTTGATAAAGTTTCCCACCCGCACAAAAGCGCCCCCCATAGCTACGGGAATCGCAATGCGGTCCACCACCCAGAGCATGGGTTTCTCGATTACCCTCCGGCTGTATAGATAAAGTGCAGCGAGGATTCCCAATGTGGCGCCATGGCTTGCCAAACCCTGAAATCCGATGAATTTGTAACCGGGTATAAGTCCAAAAATGACTGAATCTTTGGGGCTTTCTACAATGGGGAGAAAAATTTCAAGCCAGTGGTTTTTATAGTATGCCCAATCGTAAAAGAACACGTGTCCCAATCGGGCTCCGAGAAAAGTTCCGATGATCGTATAGACGAAGAGCGAGTCCATATGGGTTGCCGATACGCCTTCGTTTTTATATATGTTTTTCATCAGATAGAATCCCACGATAAAGGCAAGGGCCCACATCAAACTGTAGTATCTGAGGGTATACAGGCCGAATAGATTTATGCCCGGGTTGGGGTCCCAGTTGATGTATAGAAAATCATTCATCGGTGCAACTTTTAGGTGGAACCGGGTCATGTCCTGCGCTGCCCCAGGGGTGGCAGCGCATGATTCGCTTTAGGGTCAGCCAACCGCCCTCGACCAGGCCATGCCGTTTAAGCGCTTCCAAGGCATAGGTGGAGCAAGTGGGTGTAAATCGGCAATGGGCACCGACCAAAGGGGAAAGGCTAATCTGGTAGAGCCGGATGAGTAGTACGGGTATTGCGGTGGTTATTTTTTGTGGTGTTTTCAAGAAATCAGCTTTCAAGGGTAAACCGGGTGCCATCTGCACCATCTTGGAGTCGAATGCCTATGGCGGCCAAGCGGTCCCGGATTTGGTCTGAGAATGCCCAGTTTTTGTCGGCGCGTGCTTCCGCGCGCATTTCGATCAATACGTTTACCACTTCCGATAGTTTGTTGAAATTCCCTTCCGATTCAATCGGCTGCAAACCCAGAATTTCAAAGGTAAAAGTATGGAATTTTTCCCTTAGTAAATGCAGGTCAGCTTCCCTTAGGGAGGCGGATCCCGCTTTGATTTGGTTAGCCCAATGAACGGCTTCAAAGAGCTTGGCGATCAGCACAGGGGTGTTAAAGTCGTCACTCATAGCCTCGTAAGCTTCGCCGACCCATCCCCGCACATCAAAATCGGATTTTTGGGCGCTCGTCGCATTTCGCAGCGCTTTATAGGCGTTCATCAGTTTGAAATAACCTTTTTCTGCACCCCGAATCGCCTCGTCAGACAAATCCAACACGCTGCGGTAATGGGCTTGCATCATGAAAAAACGAATCACCAAAGGGTGAAAACCGCTTTTGAAAAAGGGATTGGTCCCGTTGATCAAATCCTTTGGTAAAACCGTATTACCAGTGCTTTTACTCATTTTTTGACCGTTGAGCGTCAGCATATTGGCGTGTAGCCAATAGTTGGCGGGTGCTTTTCCATAAGCGCCTTTGGCCTGTGCGATTTCGCATTCGTGATGGGGAAATTTTAGATCCATCCCACCGCCGTGAATGTCAAACGGCACGCCCAAATATTTGGTGCTCATAGTCGTGCATTCTAAATGCCAACCGGGGAAGCCTTCGCCCCAAGGAGATTTCCAGCGCATGATACGTTGGGGTGAAGCCTTTTTCCAGAGTGCAAAGTCCTGTGGGTTTTTCTTTTCTGTGGTGCCCTGCAAATCGCGGCTGTTGGCGATCAGTTCATCGATGCTGCGCCGGCTCAATTCACCATAACGGTTGGTTTCGTCGTATTTTTTAACATCGAAATAGACACTGCCATTCACCGCATAGGCCAGGCCGTTGGCGAGCAATTTTTCCACGGTTTCAATTTGCTCGGGGATGTGACCAGTAGCTGTCGGCTCCATGTCGGGTGCCGTATTGTTAAACCTTTGCAACACCTGGTGAAGGTCTAAGGTGTATCGCTGTGCCACTTGCATGGGCGCTATCTGCTCCAAGCGCGCTTTTTTGGTGATTTTATCCGCTCCCTCATCCGCGTCGCGCTCCAAATGCCCGACGTCGGTAATGTTGCGCACGTAGCAGACGCTATAGCCCAAATGACTCAGGTACCGGTAAATTAAGTCAAAAGAGATAAAGGTGCGTACATTTCCCAAATGTACAGGGCTGTAAACGGTTGGACCACAAACGTATAGGCCTACGTGATCGCTTTCGATGGGGATAAAACGCTCTTTTCTGCCTCGTAGGGAATCGTACAGCTGTAAAGGGTGGGTTTCGTAGCGCTTCATAGTGGGGGGTAAGCCAGGCACTCAGTGCTTAATATGGTGTAAAAATTCGCGACGTGTAATCGGATCTTTTTTGAAAATACCATCCATTTCGGCTGTGAGGGTACTGCTATTGGTATGGCGGATGCCGCGCGAGTTGATGCAGAGGTGTTTGGCATCGATCACGCAAGCTACATCCCTTGTGCCCAAAGCCGCTTGTATGCTTTTGACTATTTGCAGGGTCAGGCGTTCCTGTACCTGTGGTCGTTTGGCATAATAGTCGACGATTCGATTGATCTTGGAAAGTCCGATAACCCTACCGTTGGATATGTAGCCGATATGCGCTTTGCCGACAATTGGCAGGAAGTGGTGCTCACAGGTGCTGTAAACGCTAATATCTTTGTTGACCAGCATCTGCTGGTATTTGTATTTGTTTTCAAAGGTAGACATAACCGGCTGGCGATCCGGGTCCAAACCGGCAAAGAGTTCGTGCACAAACATCTCAGCTACGCGTTTGGGCGTTCCTTTGAGGCTGTCGTCTGTCAAATCCAGACCCAACGCTTCCATGATACCCTTAAAGTGCGCTTGAATCCGTCCTATTTTTTCTGCGTCCGAAAGCGTTTTACAGGCCGTTCCAATAGGGTTTTCGCTGCGGGTATCCCCTTCGTTAAAGGTGGCTTCTCTATCTTTCATGGTTCTCGATCGGGGAAAACCACAAAGGTAGGCAATAGCATATGAAATGATCGGTTCGGGTGATGGAAATCTGAATGAATCGGTTTTTTAAGTAGGTAAAGACGAATTGTCCCAATTGGGAAGGCATAAAAAACGATTGGAACCCAATAAGAACAGATCATATAAGCGGGTTGGATCGGGAATGCAATTAAAAGACAGATCGTCTTAAAGCCGCCGATTATTTCCGATTTGAAGCTGTTGTGCCCAACACCTTACAAGCGCTTTTAAAAAGGGTTTTTACGCTTAGATATAAAAGATCGTTTGAGGCGGCATTTATATGTTTACTAACATAGCAGCAAGTGTAATTATTTTTCTACAAGAAAGTGATTATTTTTAATAATGCGACCAATATATTCTATTTTCATAGGCGTCTCCGGATTCTTTGGCTTTTGTTAAATGGTCTTGTAAAGCGCGAATAAATTGTAGAGAATGGGGCAGTAGAGTTAACCCACGCAAAAGGGTCTGGGGGTGTAAACCGCAGATGGGCACCGACAAGAGATCCGTTTCCCGAATCCGATTCTGTGCTAAATCCGGTATATCAGGTCTATACTGTAATCTTTTAGAAGGCGCCTTGTCTTTTCGTAATCTAGGGTAAAGCCCAAAATGTAACCGCCACCGCCACTGCCACAAAGCTTTAGATAATAGTCATTGGATTGGATGCCCTGTGCCCAGATCTCGAGTAGAGAATTGGGAATCATCGGGCGCAGATGTGCATAGGCCCAGGCGGAAAGCGCCTTTAAGTTATCGAATACCCCCCCCAGCTCGCGCTTCATAAATGCGTCGATGCACGCGTTGTTGTATCGGGTGAATTCCGCTTTTATCGTCCGCCTAAAGCCTTGGCTTTTGAGCTTTTCGAAAAAGATATTGATCATGGGCTCCGTCTGCCCAGGCGTTCCCGAGTTCAGCAGGAAAACACTGCCTTTTCCGCTTTTACAAGTGGGCATATCCACCGTGTCTACACCTGTCTTAGAGTGAATCAGCAACGGGAGTTTTAAATAACAAACCAAGGGATCTAAACCTGAGCTGGTACCGTGAAAGTAATTTTCCATCTCGGCAAAGACGTTTTTCAGGCGCTTGATTTTTCCTTTGTCCAAATCCCGATCCACATCGATTTTTCGGGTTGCGTAGCGCTCGTAAAGCGCAGCCACCAGCGCACCGCTACTGCCTATCCCATAACCCTGTGGAATGTTGGAATCAAAATACAAGCCATTTGCTATATCCCGATTGAGCTGTTCCATATCGAAGCGCAAATCCAAATCGACGGACTGGTTCAACACAGCGAGGTTATCGGCGTAGGCGCGCAGCAGCCGGTTCGATTCTATAACCGCTTCTGATTTTGCGATGGGAAATTTTAAAGAGCCTTTGAAGTCATCCAGTGGCAGACTTAGGCCTTTGGAATTTTGTAGGACGCCATATTCGCCGAAGAGCAGCACCTTGGCATAGAATAGGGGGTTTTTCATCGCGATTGCGTTTTCTCCTCGGCATACAAAGGTATGAATAACCTCAGTATGCTGCACGATCTGTTATATAGCGCCCCCCTTGACAATACCGCAGCAATTCTCCGTCGATAAAATCCAAGATGGGTTGCCGATGTGTTTTGGGGTATAAGAGGTGGACGTTTGCGCCTGCATCCAACGTAAAGTAAAGCGGATGTCTCGTTTGCTTCCGATAGTCCCAGACCGCCTGCAATACGGCAACGGTGTTGGGCAGCATGAGCAGGTAAGCCGGTGCAGCAGTCATCATCATAGCGTGAAGGGAAAGTGCTTCGTGCTCCACCAAGCGGCCAAAAGCTTCCAAATCCCCAGATTTTAAAACCGGAATGAGTGATTCCAAATTTTTCTCGGCCTGTTTAAAACGCGGTTTTGCATAGGGATGACCCTGCATCGATCTGTGGCCTATCGTGCTCGCTACGCTTTTTTGCCCGCGGTGGATGAGCAGAATGGTATCCTGAAACCCGCGAAAAACGGGATGAACTTCGTGGGGATAGGGTATGGCATATTCATCGCTACTGCCTGGGATAACGGAAGTATGTCCCCACACGACCAACCCTTTGTATATACTCCGGCATGCGCTGCCGGAGCCCAAACGCGCCAAAAGGGAAGCCTTGCGCGCTGCGGCAAAATCACCTAAGTCACCCCCCAGACCCCGCTCCAGCTGGACGAGCGCCAATGCCAAAGCGCTCATGCCCGAAGCCGAGGAGGCCATCCCGCTGCTGTGCGGAAAAGTGTTGTAGCTGTGAATTTCAAAATGATAGTCTTTCAAAAAAGGAATGTGAGCGGCTATTCGCTGAAAAAAAACTGCGATTCTGGGCTCAAAATCCGGCTTGTGCTGCCCGTGAAAAAAGAATTTAAACCCAAACCCGTCAGCTGGCTTTTCGATAAATGATAACTCGGTTTCTGTAAGGGAGTTCGAAAGCGTAAAACTCAAGGAAGTATTTGCCGGGATTTGCTCGCCGCACTTGCCCCAATACTTGATCAAGGCGATATTTGACGGACTTTTAGTCCGTATCTTCCCTTTTTTTAACCCCATTTGTCCTGTTAGACCTTTAACCCTTTCACGATCTTTTTTCAGATGGGACGGATACCCTGATTGGTACCTGTATCCATGCGATTAACGGCGATGTGCTGCGCCAAAATGGTCGGGCTCAAAAATACAAAAATCCAGCTCTTTCGGTTTGCCACAGCTGATTCAACGATATGTACGAGGCGTCTAAACGATTGGCCTCCCAGCTGGGACAGGCTACTGGGGCATTGCAATGCGAAAATATAAAAACGGACAGCTTGGCCAGAGCGGAATTGAGAATTAAATTTTTGCACAAGGGATATTTTCCTAACTTGCGGCGGATTTGAGGAGAGATTTGGCTGCTTGCAACCTCATTAAAAAATGCTAAAAGCCCGCATTTTTCCCACAGCCCAACCCTTGAGCGACTCGTATTACTTAAAAAACAGTGGTTTATGTCGTATCTATTCACGTCGGAGTCCGTTTCTGAAGGACATCCCGATAAGGTTGCCGATCAGATATCCGACGCCTTGCTGGACAACTTCTTAGCGTTTGATCCCAATGCCAAAGTGGCTTGTGAAACCCTGGTGACCACCGGACAGGTCATCTTGGCTGGAGAGGTGAAATCCAAAACCTATATCGATGTACAAAGCGTTGCACGTCAAACGATTAACAAAATCGGATACACCCGAGATGCCTATGGGTTCAGCGGGGGATCCTGCGGTGTGATTTCGTTGATTCACGAACAGTCTCCCGATATTCACCAAGGGGTCAAAGGCAAGCGCAAAGAACGACGAGGGGCGGGTGACCAGGGCATCATGTTTGGCTACGCCACAAAAGAAACGGAAAACCACATGCCCCTAGCCCTGGATCTATCGCATCGCATCCTACGAGAACTGGCTCAGCTGCGCCGTGAAAACGCAGCGATCACCTATCTGCGCCCAGATGCCAAAGCGCAGGTGACCATAGCCTATTCCGATACAGACGAGCCGTTGCACATCGATACCATCGTGATTTCTACGCAACACGATGACTTTGATACGGACGAAAAAATGCTGCTGCGGATAACCGCTGATTTGAAAGCGATTTTGATGCCGCGCGTCATCAAAAAATTGCCACGCCAGACACAATCCCTCTTTACCGATCGCATTACCTATTACATCAACCCGACCGGCAAATTTGTCATCGGCGGGCCCCATGGCGACTCGGGGTTGACAGGCCGAAAAATCATCGCGGATACCTACGGCGGGAAAGGTGCCCATGGCGGCGGTGCTTTTTCAGGAAAAGACCCCTCCAAAGTAGATCGCTCCGCAACCTATGCCGCGCGACACATCGCCAAGAATTTAGTAGCTGCCGGCCTGGCGGATCAGATTTTGGTGCAACTCTCTTACGCCATCGGCGTCGCAGAACCGACCTCTGTTTACGTGGATACTTTCGGCGGCGCAAAGGTGGGCGCAAGCGATGGTGAAATGGCGAGAAAGGTGCGGGAACTATTCGATTTGAGTCCGGCTATCATCGAAGAACGACTCGGACTTCGAGAACCGATTTACTTGGAAACCGCTGCGTATGGACATATGGGTAGACGCCCCCAAGTGGTGACCAAGACTTTTGAGTCACCTTATTTCGGAAAGATGGAGAAGGAAGTGACGCTGTTCACTTGGGAAAAACTGGACTATGTGGAAGCGGTAAAAAAGGCTTTTGGTTTGCGGTAACCGATGCGTTGTCGAAGAAGACATCGATACGATCGAGCCGGGCGCATTTGTCACGGCGATTTGTAAAATGCGATATCGGAACGATAAACGGCCTTATCGGGGCGCACGATTGCGCAACCGTTGGGGCTTGCCTTTGTCCATGCGGGGCATCTGAAAGTACAGTCTTATCTCTTTGATTTTGTCCCCGTCGATGGATTAGCCTAAAAAGTGGGTTTTGTTTTTTGAAGCACACTGGATCTGGCAATTTAAAATCTTTGTATTACATTAGCAG
>JBAJNK010000009.1:0-61875 GCA_036881805.1 Flavobacteriales bacterium | reverse complement strand
CCATACAGGACAAATACCAGAAAAACAATACGTCTTTTTAACCGCCAATCGGAAATGGAAATAAATCCCTTTTTAAACCAGCCCAAAGAAGGCAAAAACAAAAAATAAGCCCCTTCCTTTTAAACCCCAATAACATGACTCACCCCCGAAATAAATGTGCGACAAAGCTGCCGTAGCCTCAGATAAGAAGCAAAAAAGTACCTCCATTTTCAAACTGACTCGCGCGGAACAAAGACGAAGAAATAAGACCCACCTTTCAAACTGCCGCGCCCGGACGAATACAAAAAATCACTCCGCTCTTTAAACTAAACCCCAAAGAGGCGAACGAGAAACAAAACCGGCTTTTTTCGACTTCTCACGCATATTTTATATATAAATCACTGTCAAATTGGCACTATTTTCTACCTTTGCATTTCCAAAGTCACAAGTAGATGCGAGAAACCCGAGAGATGGTGGAAGGCCAAAAGGCCCATAAAAAACTCTTTATCGAGAGCTACGGTTGCCAGATGAATTTTTCCGATAGTGAAGTCGCAGCGGCCATACTCGGCGAAAATGGCTACCGCACTACTTCGCAGTCGGATCAGGCCGACTTGGTATTGCTCAATACTTGTTCCATCCGAGAAAGAGCAGAACAAACCGTTCGCAAGCGACTGGAATACTACAGCGCAGCCAAGCGAAAAAATCCCCGAATGAAGGTCGGTGTGTTGGGCTGCATGGCAGCGCGGTTAAAGTCCGAATTTTTGCAGGAAAAAATGGTGGACTTGGTCGTCGGCCCCGATGCGTATCGCGACTTACCCGATCTCTTGGAGGGGGTAGAATCGGGTAGCCGTGCGGTAAATGTCGGTCACTCCAAAACGGAGACCTATGCTGAAGTCAGTCCGGTTCGCCTGGGATCAAATGGCGTAAGCGCCTTTGTTTCCATCACCCGCGGTTGCGACAATATGTGCACGTTTTGCGTGGTGCCCTTCACCCGGGGGCGCGAGCGAAGTCGCGACCCGCAGCGCATCGTCGCCGAGTGCAAAAACCTTTGGCAGCGCGGCTACAGGGAGGTCACCCTGCTGGGACAAAATGTAGATAGCTACCTGTGGTACGGGGGCGGCCCAAAAAAGGATTTTAAATACGCTTCGGAATTTGCAAAGGCCACAGCCATGGGTTTTGCCCAGCTTTTGGAGCTGGTCGCCCAAGCGGTTCCCGCTATGCGCATTCGCTTTTCTACCTCAAACCCCCAAGACATGACCGAAGATGTGTTGCATGTGATGGCTGCGCACGACAATATTTGCAAGTCCATCCATCTGCCTGTGCAAAGCGGTAGCAATCGCATTCTCAAACTCATGAACCGCCAATACACGCATCAGTCCTACAGGCGGCTCATCGATAAAATCCGAGATATTTTACCCGGCTGTGGTATCTCGCACGACATGATCGCCGGCTTCTGCTCTGAAACGGAATCGGACCACCGCGATACGCTCCGCCTGATGGACTATGTGAAATACCATTTCGGCCATATGTTTGCCTACTCAAACCGCCCGGGCACAGCTGCGTCTAAAAAGTTGGCTGATGACATACCCGAAAGCATCAAAAAAAGACGCCTGCGGGCGATTATCGCCAGGCAACAACTGCATTCATCAGTGCGTATGAAAGAACAATTGGGGCGGGTTCAAGCGGTTTTGGTCGAGGGCACCTCCAAGAAAAGTGAAGGCGAATGGTATGGCAGGAATACCCAAAATGCCGTTGTGGTTTTTCCCAAGGCAGGCTATAAGCCCGGTGACTTGGTCGGCGTGGAGATAAGCGATTGCACCCCTGCCACGCTCATCGGTAGCGCAGTGGGACTCGCTTAGCAGATCGGTATGGACGTCCAAACGATAAAACAGCGCTTCCAAATTATCGGGACAGCGCCAAAGCTCGATCGAGCTGTCCAAAAGGCCATCCAGGTAGCCCCGACGAATATATCCGTTCTGGTAAGCGGTGAGAGCGGCGTGGGGAAGGAGAGCATTCCAAAGATCATCCACAGCCTTTCCGCCCGAAAGCACAACGCTTACATTGCTGTAAACTGCGGCGCCATACCGGAGGGCACCATAGACAGCGAGCTATTCGGACATGAAAAAGGCGCTTTCACCGGGGCCTCTGCTACCCGAAGGGGATACTTTGAAGTGGCTGACGGCGGCACGGTTTTCTTAGATGAGGTGGGCGAATTGCCCCCTGCTACACAGGTGCGCTTGCTGCGCGTCCTGGAAACCGGGGAATTCCTAAAAGTGGGATCCAGCCAAATCCAAAAAACCAATGTGCGCATCGTGGCTGCTACCAATGTAAATATGTCCGACAGCATCGCCAAGGGCAAATTTCGAGAGGATTTGTACTACCGCTTGAACACGGTAGAAATTCAGCTGCCACCGCTTCGCGAACGCCGGGCGGACATCTACTTGTTATTCCGGAAATTTGCGCTGGATTTCTCAGAGAAATACCACAGACCCGTCATTCGCTTGAGCGAAGAAGCGGTAAAATATATTCAAAATTTTTCCTGGCCGGGCAACATACGCCAGCTGCGCAATTTTGCCGAGCAGGTTTCCGTATTGGAAACCGATCCCCAAGTAGGCCTGGAGGTCGTTGGATACTATTTGCCTGAAGGTCGGGAAAACCATTTGCCGGCTATCGTTAATCAAGCCAAACCGCAAGGCGATTTCAGCGACGAACGCGACTTACTATACCGCTTTCTCTTTGAAATGAAAAGCGATTTGAGCGACTTGAAAAAATTAACTCGGAAACTCATCGAAAGAGATCGGGGTACGGATTTTAACGTCGAAGACCAAGAGCTGATCAACCGGGTATTCAGTCAGCCTGAACCGGTGTCTGAAACCGCTACGCCATTGATGAAGTACGAGGCGCCTGTATCTGCTGGGGAATCGCGAGAGAAAAATTTTGACGATATACACGAATACGAGGAAATTCCCAGCCATGAAGAACCCGAGGAATCCTTATCTTTACAAGGTAAAGAGATCGAGTTGATCAAAAAGGCACTGGCTCGTTGCAGGGGAAAACGCAAGCAGGCAGCCGATGAATTGGGCATTTCAGAGCGAACTTTATATCGAAAGATCAGACAGCATGACTTGTAAGGAGATGCCCTACGCCTATCTCATGGCCGCTTTATGGCTGCTATCGAGCTGTTATTCCTTTACCGGAGCCAATTTGCCTCCCCAAGTGAAGACGATTCAAGTCAATACATTTCCAAATTATGCGTCGATTGTAAACCCCAACTTAAGCCAGGCGTTTACGGCTGAACTGCGAGATTTCTTTCAAACGAGAACTACGCTTTCACCTACAAATGAAGACGGTGACATTACCATCGAAGGCGAGATTACCGGTTATCAGATCAACCCAGCATCTGTCGTTTCAGAAGAGCAGGCTGATCAAAACCGGCTTACCGTAACGATAAAAGTGCGCTATTTTCTCAAGTATGATAAGGCGCAAAACTTTGAAAGGGAGTATACCGAATCTGAAAATTTTGAGCGAGACCAAGATCTTTTAAACCTCCAGGGTAAGATGCTAAAAGACATTAACGACAGGTTGGCACAGAAAATTTTTAGCAACACGGTAGCCAATTGGTAACGCATGCAATGGGTTGAACTGGAACACTTAGTAAAAAATCCCCTTTCGGTGACAGAAGCACAAACCGAACGGTTGGGTGCCGCATTGGTGCAGTATCCCTACTTCACCCTCGCTCGTATATTACGCCTACGGGGGTTGCGCAATATCGACAGCACACGATACGAGGGTACGCTTGCAGAAACCGCACTGTACAGTCCCAATCGGACTTTCCTATTCGATTATATCGCAGCTGGTGTGCCAGATCGGGCTGTGGCAGCGGACTTGAAGCTGGAAAAGCCCCTTCCATGTAAGCCTGACGAGCGGTATTCCTTCGATGAATGGCTCCGGCTGGGACAAATTCACAAGATGAATTCCGATGAGCGATCGGCCCCTACCGATCCGGCAAAGGGATGGAATTTTGAAAAAACAGCACTTGTCATCGATGAGTTTCTAACCGATCGTCCCGACGCAAACCCCGTAAAGAGCCCGGTGTTGTCCGCGGACTTAATGACCGAAACCCTAGCTCGCCTCTACATCGAACAAAAAAAATATGGTCAAGCCCTAAGAGCATATAAGATATTGGGTTTGAAATATCCGGAGAAAAGTGGTTACTTTGCCGACCAAATTAGATCGGTCAAAAAATTAATGGCCGGGTAAACCGATTGTCGTGTACCTACTATTTGCTGCATTAATCGCCATTATCAGCGTATTGTTAATATTGATCGTGATGGTACAAAACCCAAAGGGGGGTGGGTTGAGCAGTTCTTTTGGCGGGACGGGTAGTGCGAGTCAAATGTTTGGTGTACAAAGAACAAACGATTTTTTGGATCGGTCTACTTGGATATTGGCTACGGCTATGGTGGCGCTGATCCTCTTGTCGAACTTTGCGATACAGCGCAACGGATTCGACTCTTCCTTAGATAACCGCATAGAGCGACGGGAGCCTCCCGTACAGGCGCCGACAAAATCCATTGCGGTTCCGACTACAAAAAGCACGAGTGACTCAGGCAGTACAACACCTCTATAAAATAAGGCCTCTTTGATAAACATAAAGTCTGGGCGGAAAGGTAAAGGCGAGACGAGCATAGAACACCTCCCATTTTAAACTAAAATTCCTTATGCAGTGAAAGCTACCGAGATATTATTTTGCGCGATTTAAATAAAATTCGTACCTTTGCATCGCGATAGCGCCCAAGGCGACGCATTCTCAATGCTTGAAATATTTTTCAAGCACTCGACAACATAGCAAGAATGCCCAACCCTTGGGCTTTTTTATCGTTGATCTCTATAGCGCATATGAGTTGTAATGGGCATAAAAAGCGAACTGCAATTTATCGAACTGAGCCCCTCGATCTCGGCCCCAAAGAAACAGCTGCAGGATTACATAAAATGTGTCTTAGCCATCTAAGACAGGACGGAGAATCATACGATCTCTATAGAATTTTATATTACGACTGTCTGCCTTACGAAAAGAAACAACACAATCCATTGACCGGTAAGTCAATCGACTTTGCTACAACGGGAGTGTACAAATTTAGAGTAGATCTTCTTGAAGCACGCAAGGAAAAACGAAAAGTCGCAGTACGTCTCGGTGTTTTAGCAGAAAAAAACGGATGGGTAATTAGACCGGATAAAACCAAAGCGCTTTTGAACGGGAAATTGGCTATGGGTGATTTAACAGAAGAAGATATTCAATTCGACCTCAGACAAAAGCAGTTAGATATGAAAATGGGTTTGGACATTGCCTCGATGGCACTAAAAAACCAGGTAGAACAGATCATTCTGGTATCCGGCGACAGTGATTTTGTTCCCGCTGCAAAACTTCGGTATGATAAGCTATAAACCCTTGAAAAGGCTTAGCGTGGTTTTGTCTAATCATAAATTGAAAGGGCGCTAGAATAATTTGCATTTTCGCTGGCGATACGCTTGGTGGATTACCCGATGAAAGTTAAATTTGCTATCGGGTGGGCTGGTCCAACCCAAAAATGCCATAAGAGTGAACTTATCCAACAGGAACCTTAAAAAGTATCGAGTCGCAGCGAGACGTAACTATAGATTATATTTGGAAACGACAAGCGGAATCTGATGCGCAACGAGGAGCGCAAAAGCGCGATAGAAGCAATTCGGCTCAGGTTAAATAGGGAAAAACACGATACAAATTAACCGGGGTAGTATTTGGTAAGCCCAAGTTTAATACAGATGCTGTAAGTCGAATCTCGAAGTGGAGTCACATCCCTTTGCGTTACTGACACTTTTTCTAAGGCTTGGCCCCGGCGGTAGCATTTGTCAGTTTGTTCTGCCAATTTTTCACCTCTATTTGATTGGCATGCTTTTGGGGTTTATCGCAGCGTTAAACCTTACAAATATTCTTAGAAATGGGAGAAATGAAGATCAAACCCTTGGCAGATCGCGTGGTGGTTAAGCCCGCTCCTGCAGAGACGAAGACGGCTACTGGGATTATCATTCCCGATACGGCTAAGGAAAAACCCCAACGCGGAACCGTAGCTGCGGTTGGAAGCGGAAAGAAAGATGAACCCCTCACCGTGAAAGTCGGAGATGAAGTGCTCTATGGGAAATATGCGGGCACGGAACTAAAATGGGCGGGTACGGATTACTTGATCATGCGCGAATCCGATATTTTGGCAATTGTTTAATCTCAATTAAAAAGAAATAAAAATGGCAAAAGACATCACATTTGATATCGAAGCGAGGGATAAGTTGAAGCGCGGCGTAGATATATTGGCGAGCGCCGTGAAAGTAACCTTAGGCCCAAAGGGGCGCAATGTCGTTATTGGAAAATCCTTTGGCACCCCGAATAGCACCAAAGATGGGGTTACCGTGGCCAAAGAGATCGAATTGGAGGACCCGATTGAAAATACCGGTGCGCAAATGGTAAAAGAGGTCGCCTCAAAGACCAATGACGTAGCCGGAGATGGAACGACTACCGCTACGGTTCTAGCCGAAGCGATCGTTCGAGAAGGGCTGAAAAACGTGGCTGCCGGAGCCAACCCCATGGATTTAAAAAGAGGTATTGACAAAGCGGTAGAAGCCGTGATAGGCGACCTCAAAAAACACAGCCAAAAGGTGGGCGATAGCTCGGAGAAAATCCAACAGGTAGCATCTATTTCCGCCAACAACGACCCCGCCGTGGGCAAGCTGATTACAGAGGCTTTTGACAGGGTAGGCAAAGAAGGGGTGATCACCGTAGAGGAAGCCAAAGGTACCGATACCTATGTCGATGTGGTAGAGGGTATGCAGTTCGACCGCGGTTACCTCTCTCCCTACTTCGTAACCGACGCCGAAAAGATGACCACGAGTCTCGAAAACCCACACATCCTCTTGCACGACAAGAAGATTTCTGCGATGAAAGACTTGCTTCCCATTTTGGAACCCGCAGCCCAATCGGGCAAGCCTTTGTTGATCATCGCCGAGGATATAGATGGCGAAGCGCTCGCTACCTTGGTGGTGAATAAAATTCGCGGTTCCCTTAAGGTAGCTGCGGTGAAAGCACCCGGATTTGGCGATCGGCGGAAAGCCATGTTGGAAGACATCGCCATTCTGACCAACGGTACCGTAATCTCTGAAGAAAGCGGCTATACCCTGGAAAAGGCGACGCTCGATATGTTGGGTTCTGCTGAAAAAGTAACGATCGATAAGGAGAATACGACGATTGTGAACGGCGGTGGCAAAGACGGGGATATCACCGGTCGTGGCAACCAAATCAAAGCGCAAATCGAGTCTTCCACTTCGGATTACGACAAGGAAAAATTGCAAGAGCGCTTAGCCAAGTTATCCGGCGGCGTAGCGGTACTTTACGTAGGTGCTGCCTCAGAAGTCGAGATGAAAGAGAAAAAAGATCGCGTGGATGACGCTTTGCACGCTACCCGTGCTGCTGTGGAAGAAGGTATCGTAGCCGGTGGTGGTGTGGCTTTGGTGCGCGCCATCCAATCCTTAGATGCGGTAAAAGGCGATAACGAAGACGAGCATACCGGGATTGCCATCGTGCGTCGTGCCGTCGAAGAACCGTTGCGCCAGATCGTAAACAACTCGGGTGTAGAAGGTTCTGTCGTGGTCGCCAAGGTTCGTGAGGGTAAAGGCGACTTTGGATACGATGCGAAAAACAACCACTACGTCAATATGCTGGATGCCGGTATTATCGATCCGACAAAAGTGGCGCGTGTAGCGCTTGAAAATGCGGCTTCGGTAGCCGGCATGTTGGTCACCACTGAAACGGTGGTCACCGAAATCAAGAAGGATGAACCAGCCTCTGCAGGTGCACCAGGTGGCATGGGCGGTGGCATGCCCGGTATGATGTAACCCCCAATGGTGTGCGCTAATAGATCAGAAAGGCTAGCCGAGAGGCTAGCCTTTTTATTGGGTATGGGTTGAATACCTGCGATTTTGTAGTGATAAGGGTTGGATATTTGAATCTGTCAGGCGCCCATTTTTTTAATTTCCCATTGTAGACTGCAAACCCCAAGGCATTAGATCGGGTTGACAGCAGGGGAAAAAATCGAGAAGGGCTTTGGTCGGGGGATCGATGTGGCGGGTGCATGGGGGTTGGTTATATTTTGGCCCCGCCGGCACGCATTTCATCGCTGGCTTGGGCTGCAAATTTTTTGAAGTTTTGGTGAAAAGCCGCGGCGAGTTGCTGCGCCACAACATCATAGGCTGCTCCGTCTGTCCAGGTATTTTTCGGATCTAATATTTCTCGGGGTACTCCCGGGCAGGTATCGGGCATTTGCAAGCCAAAAACCGGATCTGTTCGGTAGGCCACGCCGTCGAGCCCTCCTTCCAGAATAGTGCGGATCATCGCACGCGTGTAACACAGCTTAATCCGTGAACCCGTTCCATAACTACCGCCGCTCCAACCGGTATTGATCAGCCATACCGCCGTACCGAACCGCTTGATCTTTTCGCTGAGCATATCGCCGTAAACCGTGGGGTGTAGGGGCATAAAGGGCGCACCGAAGCAAGCGGAAAAAGAGGGCAGCGGCTCTACGATGCCTTCTTCGGTTCCGGCTACCTTAGCCGTGTAGCCCGATATAAAGTGAAAGGCAGCTTGTCCGGGTGTCAATTTGGAAATGGGGGGCAGCACACCAAAAGCGTCGGCGGTCAGGAAGAAGACGTTTTGGGGTTTTTCTCCTATGGCTGGTTTTTGGATGTTGTCGATGTGGTATAAGGGATAGCTCACGCGTGTGTTTTCGGTGATGGGTCGGTCGGAGAAATCCACTTTATTTGAATTCCTTCGGAATCCCACATTTTCCAATAGCGCACCTTTGCGGATGGCGTGATATATATCGGGCTCTTTTTCTTCAGATAAGTCGATCACTTTGGCGTAGCAGCCACCCTCAAAATTGAATATCTTATCGTCTGCTGTCCAACCGTGCTCGTCATCTCCGATCAGCCTTCGATTGGGGCCGGCTGACAGGGTTGTCTTTCCGGTACCGCTCAAGCCGAAAAATATGGCCGTATCCCCTTTTTTCCAACGTTGGCAGCACAGTGCATGGACAGCACTTTTCTCTCGGTGGGTAGCTGAAAATTTAAGGCTGAGAAGATGCCCTTTTTAATTTCACCGGTATAGCCTGTGCCGCCGATGAGTATGATTTTCCGGCTGAAGTGCAGGATGGCAAAATTTTCCTGTCGTGTTTTATCGCGTTTGGGATCGGCCTGAAAACCGGGCGCATTGACGATGAGCCAATCCGCTTTAAAGTTTTGCAAATCAGCTGCCGAAGGGCGTAAAAACATATTGTAAACGAATAGATTGCTCCAGGGGTATTCGTTTATCGCCCTGATATTTAGCCGGTAGCGCGCATCTGCACAGACGTACCCATCGCGTACGTACAGCGCGCTGTCCGATAGGTATGCCGTTACGCGGTCGTATAGGTGGTCAAAGGCTTTTGGATCGAAGGGCATGTTGATGTCACCCCACCAAACCGCATCTGCGGTGATCGAATCTTTTACGATAAAGCGGTCCTGGGGTGAACGCCCGGTAAAATGGCCGGTATGGATGGCCAAGGCCCCGGAGTTCGCTTCCCTACCCATATTTTTTTCTAGGGTAATGCGATGCAGTTCGTCTGGGGATAAGTTGTAATGGGCTATGGCATTCCGAATGCCATACGCCCTTATATTTACTTTATCAGAGGCGGTCATGGTAGTGATGTTTTTGAAATTACGCAAGCGTGTTTGTGATAAAACCGATGCGCAGGCTTCCCCAACCGGCTAGCATGAATAGCCTGCCTAAAGGGGTGATCAGCCCTGAGCATTTTAGGTTTGGCTTCCAAATGTCGGCTGTGCTGAGCAGGTAAATGCGCCCGGAAAAGAGGACGACCCCCCGATAGCGCACAGCCGTATCGAAACTCTCCCATTAATGATATCGAACAGGGCTGCGGCAATGAGAAATACATTTTTCATCTCGATCTGCCTATTATCGATACAAAGGTAGCCGATTTTCAGTAGATGTTGAAGCTGTGATGTGGTTAAAAAATCGGTTGGAAAAAGCGTTTGATAGCGAACCGTTAATTTAGAATGTATTGCGTCGGCACGGGCGCGCTAAAAATTATCGAAAGCCGATTGGCTTACACTGCGAATGGGGGTATCTCTTAAAGGGAGGAAAAGCGCGAGACAACTCAGATTTGGTGCGCAAAAGCCTTTGAATTTGAAAAAATAGTTTGCCGCGTTTAGCGGTACAGATCCAATAAGCCCGCTGGAAGTTTTAAATGTATTTCTCTCTTTTCGCGGTCCACCCTTTCGATGAATTCGTCGACAATCGGTACGAGTATTTCGCTACCCCCGTAATCGATGACAAACAAATCCTGGGCTGTACCAATCTCTTTGACCCTTTTGATTGTACCGAGTGACTGGCCTTGGGTAAGGGTGTTGAAACCGATCACCTCGTGGTAGTAGAATTGGTTTCCGCTTAGGGCCGGCAAACTGCTCAGCGGCAGGAAAACCGCTTTGCCCACCAATTCTTCGGCAGCTGTATCGACGTATTGGTAACCCTTAAAGTCCACTTTGATTTTGTTTCGGTGCAGCGGTTTTATCTTTTCGATAGACAGTGGAAAGGGCCTGCCCGCTCGCTCGATAAAGAGGGTTTTGCTGCGGTAGTACAGTTCCGGTTGATCTGTGTTTAGTGCGATCAAGACCGAACCCCACTTGCCGTGCGTGCGGCTGATGCGTCCGAGATAATAATGGCCTTTCATGGGCTTTGCGGCTCAAAAATAAGGCATTTACAAAAAAAGAGCCCCCTTTTCAGACTGATTCCAAGTGGGTATATAATAAAAGTCGGTGTAGCTGGCCACAGGGAGAAAAATAAGACTACTCGCTCAAACTGCTTCTATATGATTGGCGATGTGATTGGACTTTTGCAAACAGAACACAATACAGGCAGATACGAAAAAAAGCAAGCCCCTTTTTAAACTGCTACGCATGGCCGAGAACGAAAAAATAAGATCGACTTTTTAAACCCGCACAAAAGATCAAAACCAAACCCCCATTTTTCAAACCGCCACGCACGGACGAGCACGAAAAAATAAAGCCTCGTTTTTAAACTGCCATATCGGACAAAATCAAAAAAATACCCCCTTTTCAGACCGCTGTACAGAACGAATACCAATATCCGTATTGAAGGCCCATTCTAAACCTTTTCCTTCTACAGACCGGCGTATTTACAAGGCAATTACCCCTCGGTTACCCGGACGGCATTCTTCACCCCAGAAAGAACTAGGCATTGTAAACCTTGTGCGCTTATACTGGACATATATTGCATTTCAAATCACACCCTACTCCCCTTTTTCATTCCCAGTTCACTTTGATTTTTTACCTACTAAAGAGATGACAACCGAGTGCTGAAATGACTTACAATCTTTGTCTCTCGCCGATTCACGATCAAACGCTTGTAGTGCGACCCACCCATCTCAACCTTATTGGGTCAGTTTGGCGATCAAACCCCTAAAAATGACCGCGTGCAGGGGATAGGCCCAATACCAGTACAGCCTGCCCCCAATACCTTTGGGACGAAAAGTAGCCGTCTGCCACAATACGCCACCTGTCACTTTAAATTCGAGCCAGGCTTCTCCGGGTAGCTTCATTTCGGCAAAGAGCAGCAACCGGCCTTGCGCCTTGTCAGCGTATAGCACGCGCCAAAAATCAATCACATCACCGGCCGACACTCGGCTTTGATGCGTTCGCCCCCGCCTCAATCCAACCCCGCCAAAAACCTTGTCTATAAACCCCCTGAGCTGCCAGAGCCAATTGGCATAGTACCAACCCGTCGTACCACCAATACACCATATTTTATCGATGCACCGCTCGCGGTTTACCATCGGCTTATGCCGCGTATCTACAAAGCAACTATGCACGGGTACGCTGAGGAACTCGGATAGGTTGCCGTTGAGCGCACCGCTTATCAATGAATCTTTCCAACTGGAGGGGATTCGATGGTACTCAATCCGCGATAAGGTCTTATGCAGGGACGCCACATAGCCGATGGGAACGACTTGTAATACTTTATTTAACTCATTTTTTCGACAGACTACCTCCGTTGTCATACTGCTCACTAAGGCGCTAGCCAATTTGTAAGAAGTAGCCGTTACAAAATACAGCCAATAACTCGATAGCTTGGGAGTCATCACCGGAACGACAAAAATCTGCCTTTTAAGCCCCCTGACCTTGGCATAGCCGAGCATCATATCCTTATAAGAGAGGATGTCTGGCCCACCTATGTCAAAGCTCTTATCGTATGTAGCCGTATGGAAAAGCGTCCTTTCCAACAAGCAGATCACATCTCTGATCCCAATGGGCTGGCATTTGGTCTCGATCCACTTGGGCGCCACCATGATGGGCAACTTTTCCACCAAATCCCGAATGATCTCGAATGAAGCACTGCCAGATCCGATGATGATTCCCGATCGCAAGGTCGTAAAAGCATAGTTCCCTTTGGCGAGCGCATCTTCTACCGCCTTTCTCGAGGCCAGGTGTTCGGATAGGGATTCCGGGTTCACAATCCCACTGAGGTAAACGACGTGTTGGACTCGGGTGCTGCCCATGGCCGCCCTGAAGTTGCGGGCACAAATCAGCTCCAAACTCTTGTAATCGGACGAAGCAGACATGGAGTGCATCAGGTAATAGGCACCGTCTATATCTTCTGGAATGCCGCCCAGCGAGGCTTTATCCAAGAAGTCGACTTCGAGAATTTGAATGCGCTTCTCCAGCGAGCTAGGCGGGTTAAACCGATTGGCATCCCGCACACAGCAGACGACTCGATCGCCTCTATCCAACAGAACGGGCAATAGCCTCTTGCCGATGTATCCGGTAGCGCCGGTTAAGAGTATTTTCATCGTGACAAAGACCCGATTGACTTCATAAGTTGTGCCATTGCAGATTGGATAGCGGAGAGACGGGGATTCGAACCCCGGGATCGCTATCGCGATCACAGATTAGCAATCTGCTGCATTACCACTCTGCCACCTCTCCCAGCTCGTGGATGACATCGACACCCAAACGGGCTGCAAATCTAAAGTAGGGCTTAAAACCTCACAAACTTTTTTTGTCAAAATGCTGATCCGGGTACTCCATCCGCACGTGAAAGATGTTTATGAGCTTCTTTTTTAGTAATTTTTTTACAGTCTGAATTTCTTTCATGGTGATTTCGGCGTTGAGAAACTGTCCTTCTGAGAGTTGTTTATCTACCACTCGATCCACCAGGTTGCTGATTTGTAAGGCGTCTGCTCGTTTGAGTGAACGCGAAGCGGCTTCGATCGAGTCGGTCATCATAACAATGATGGTCTCTTTTGAAAATGGGATCGGTCCCGGGTAGCGAAAATCGCTTTCATCGATTTCGGCATCGGGATTTTGCTCTTTATACTTTTCGAAGAAGTAGTACACCAGGCTCGTGCCGTGGTGGGTACGGATAAAATCGATAACGCGATCTGGGATGTTGTTTTTCTTGGCCAATTCAATGCCGTCGATCACATGACGTATGATAGTAGCCGCACTCTCTTTGGGCGATAGGCTTTCATGTGGGTTGGCTATGGCGCTCTGATTTTCGACGAAGTAAGTCGGATTATTCATTTTCCCAATATCGTGGTACAAGGCGCCAATGCGCACCAAAAGCGGGTTTCCCCCTACTTCCATGGCTGCTTGTTCAGCTAGGTTGGCCACCTGGAGCGCGTGTTGCGTGGTGCCCGGAGCCTTTTGGTTCAATTGTCGCAAAAGGGGTGAATTGGAGTCTGATAGCTCGAGGAGAGAGATGTTGGATACCAATCCAAAAACCTTTTCATACAGATAAATGAGCGGCTGTGCCAGCAAAATCAAGAGTCCATTTCCAGCAAAAAAGGCGAGGTTGACATAGTCCACTCGCTGAAAACGGTGGTCCTGCAACAGTGCTAGACCACAATAAGCGACCGCGTATACCAAAACGATCCGCAATGCGGTAAAAAACAAATCCCCCCGCTTAAAAATACGCTTGGTCGTCAATGTGGTAAACACCCCGGCGGTGAGCTGCAGGTAGATAAACTCAAAACTGCTAGCCGCTACAAAACTCGCGATCAGTATGGCTACCCAATGCGCGAACAAAGCCATTCGGGAATCGAAAAAAGCGCGTATGACGATGGGGAGCATACAAAAGGGGACGAGATAAATAAAATTACCCGTGAGCGGTTTAACCGCGATAGCGAGCAAAACCATCAAGGCGATATTAAAAATGATAAAGGTGACTTGGGAGTTGTGGTCGTATATATCTCGCTCATAATAATACAGATACAGCAACAGCATGAAGAGCAATATTCCGACGAGGATGAAATACCCGGCGAGCATCTCGTGATAATCGCTCTCGCTGTACAGTTGATTCTCGTATTCGCTTTTTAAAGCGATCAATTTTTTGTAAGCATCACTTTGCACGATATCACCTTTGGAAATAATGCGAGTGCCTTTTTGTACGACACCTTGGGTCGTCGCGACATGGTTTAACTGCTCATCCAACGCTTTTTGGGTAAGGCTTTTATCAAAGAACACGTCGGGCTCGAGTGCATTGATCAGAATCGCTCGAAAGGGGCTTGATTCCGAATAACCCGGCGCCGATCTCAACGCTTTGCCTATATGAGCTGCGGCTTTTCGCAAGGTGTAGAACCGGGAGAACGAAACCGGCGCAACCACCCTATCTGAATCGATCAAGTAAACGATCTGGGTCGTATCCAAATCGGCCAATAGCGGCGTTTGATGTACAATGCCCTGGCTATAGATGCTGTTGAGGAGTTGTTTTCCCTTGTCCAGAATCGGCTGATCGATAGCCATGTGAGCCGTATCGCTATTCCACATATCTACCGCTTCTTGTATATCGGCTATTTTACCAGCGGCAATTGCCGGTTTGTAATTGAAGTAATAGCGCTTGTTTTGAATCAACTCTCTACGCTCCGCTTTGAGGGCTTCCGGCGTTTTTAGCAGCGGAAAATCAAAGGGGGCGATCAAGTCTTCGGGCAACCAGGGCTTCCCCTTTTGAAATTCGTATTTGAAAAGACCCCTTCTCGGAAAGAAATACGAGATAAAGGCCGCTGTGAGGAGGAACAAAACAATTTTGTAGATGAGACCATTGTTTTTATAGTACCAAATCAGCAGGCCGTTCATACCGGGTTAAAACGCAAATGTATTAAAAAATCAATACCTTTGAACGCGTCAATCGCCAACGCACAAGCAGGAAAATATGCGTGATAAAAATGTTGTGATCGCAGCTGCAGTACGCACGCCGATCGGGCGTTTTATGGGACGCCTCGCTACCCTAACGGCTACCGAATTGGGTAGTATAGCCATTGAAAATGCACTGCAAAAAATAAACTTGGACCCAGCCACCGTCGATGAGGTCTTTATGGGAAACGCCTTGCAAGCCAATGCAGGTCAGGCCCCGGCTCGCCAGGCTGCTTTGGGAGCGGGAATCCACGAACACACACCCTGTACAACGGTAAATAAGGTATGCGCCTCAGGCATGAAAGCCATTGCGTTTGCGACTCAAGCGATTAAATGTGGCGATGCGGAAATCGCGGTCGCCGGCGGCATGGAAAGCATGTCTCGGGTACCGCACTACTTTGATAAGGGGCGTAGCGGACAGAAATTAGGCGGCTTTGAAATGGTCGACGGGCTGCTAAAGGACGGCCTCACAGATGCGTACGACTCCATTCACATGGGGTTGTGCGCAGAGGCTTGCGCGGAAACCTATGGTTTTAGCCGTGCCGATCAGGATGGGTTTGCCATCGAGTCGTATAAGCGCGCGGCGGCGGCATGGAAATCGGGCCGGTTTGCCGATGAAGTCATTCCGGTTACCATTCCCCAACGCAGGGGAGAACCCATAGTCCTCAAAGCAGATGAAGAGTATAAAAACGTTCAGATCGATAAGATACCGCAATTGCGACCGGTATTTAAAAGAGATGGCACGATAACAGCTGCCAACGCGAGTACTTTAAATGACGGTGCAGCCGCACTGGTCATCACGAGCGCAGAAAAAGCCGGTGCGCTACATATAAAGCCCTTGGCCCAGATCATCTCTTATGCAGATGCCGCCCAAGCGCCTAAGTGGTTTACCACGGCTCCAGTCCAAGCGGTTCACAAAGCCATTAAAAAAGCGGGTTTAAAAAAAACGGATATCGAATATTACGAATTAAATGAAGCCTTTTCAGTGGTCGTACTGGCTCTCGGTAAATGCCTTGGACTAGCGCTGGAAAAAATCAATGTAAACGGCGGTGCGGTTTCGCTGGGACATCCGCTCGGTATGTCGGGCGCGCGCATTGTGATCACCCTGCTAAACGCATTGAAACAAAACGATGCGAGATATGGCGTCGCTGGCATTTGCAACGGCGGGGGCGGCGCTTCTGCTATGGTTTTGGAGAACTTGGGCTAAGGCGGAAACCGCACGCGAACAAAGCGTAATTCTCCCTTTTCAGATCACCGCGCAAAACAAATATCAAAAGATGCGTATTCCTTTTCAAACCGCTACGCCTAGGGAAATTGTACATGAAAGATCAAAAACAAAAGATAAACACTGAGCTCTCAGGCGCTCCACAAGTACAAAAAATAAGCCGCCCTTTTTAGCTGCCAAGCGGGAAATGCGCCTTTCCAAATCGACACAGAAACACAAAGTAAGGATGGCTTTTTAAAACCGCCGCGAAAGGAGAAAAACAAGCCCTACTTTTCAGGCCACCTCCCAGTTGGGATATATAATAAAAGTCAGCTTAAACCCCACGGGAAAAAAACAAAGAGATAACGCTTTTCAAATTCTCACAAAATGACAAAACCAAAATAAAACCCGCGTTTTAAAATACCCTATAGGGCAAAGACAAAAGCGTAATTCCGGGTTTGTAACGCCCCTACGCAATCGACGATGTGGTTAGACTTTGGCAACTGACACACAGCACAGACAAGACCAAAAAGATAAGCGTTGATAGTAAAGTTGTAAAGCATGGGTGTGTTCCGATAGCCGATGGGAACAAAAAACAGAAAATTAATCCCTTTTTTTAAACCCGCCCCAAACCGAATGTACAATAAGAGTCAGCGGGCTGACCCCTAAAACCAACCCGCCGCACCAGCCTTTGGATACGGGCTTTTTTCGATACAAATCCGATTACACCATCGGATAAACCACTTGACTCACTTGAAAAAATGCTATTGGTTATCCAGGGCTTTGAGGGCGGCCTGAACTTCTTCGTACTTGGCATCCATACTCTGATCGGCGTAAATCTTTTTTAAGGTTTGCAATACAACCCTTTTTCTCGAGGCGTTATACTTCCGAGCCTGTTCCAATAGGGGTACGACACTTTTATAAAGCGCTGAACGCTTTTTTTGGAGCGATTTATACGCAGCGTTATCAGCCTTGGAATTTCCCAACTCATTCACCTGAGCGATAATCTCACTTTCAGGAGCCAGTTCGACAACCGCTAAATAAAAGTAGGCATCCCCCATATCCGGTTTTAAGGCAATGGCTTTTCTATAATATTTTTCGGCCGCTTGGTGGTCGCCCTTCCGGTACAATGCCCGCCCCATATCGCAGCACAACTGCGCATTGTTTGGATCGTCGGCAACCCATTTTCTTAAAATTGTAATGTACGAATCCATATCTCCTCGCTGTGCGTACAGACTGCCCAGGTCGCCCATTAGGTTTTTATCATGGGGAAACGCAGATACGCCCTTTTTCAACAGTGCAAGCGCTTGCGCTGTATCGCCCAATTGCTCGTACGAATAGGCTGCAAACCGATATATTTCAGGTTGTTTGTTGGGCAATTGTTCCGCCTTCAAATCGGTATATGCATCCGTTTTTTCCATTAATTCGCCCACTTTTTTGCTTGAAACCGGCTCGCGTTTACCGGTTTTTGTGTTCATCAATGTATAGCGTTTACCCATACCGGTATAACCCATGCGCAACAGATTCTGATAATGCTTTGCAGCGGTTTTAAAATCTTTTCCCTGCGCAGCAGTGATAGCGGCATAATACAGATAAATAGGACGTTTTTCCCCACTTGCCGCATCGTTCAGATAATACAAGGCGACGTAATCACCACTCGCCTTTTGAAAATCTTTTGTCTCGTAAGCATCCCGTGTGGCTTTGTCCAAGCTGGTAAGCCTTTGCTGCAAAGCTGTACCGAGTTGGGGCGTGTACTTTGCCGTGCGGTTGCGCACACGTGTTTTTTTGTAATTCCCGCTCGCCATGGCGCTTTTCATATCGCTTTCCGAATCGAAGTACGTCCAGTTGCCGGTGGCTGAATTTTTCGCCTGATGCGATTTTCCAGATTCAAAATCCCGCAATCGAATATAGGCTTTTGCCCCGATGACCACCGGATCCGCACCGGTACTGAGACCTGGTGCGCTGTCGGCAATTCCCATATATACATTTCCCTTGGTATAATAATACGAGGCTACTATATCATCTTTCATTCGGCTGCGATTTTGCACCAGCAACGCGCCCGCTCGGTCGATATGCACCTGGGCTGTTTTATAATCTTTTTCACCGAGCGCGTGCTGCGCGGCTTTAATCTCTGCTTGTTGGGCGAAAACACTCGCCCCTGTTAAGCATATACCCATTACCCATAATCCCGTTTTTTTCATCTCATCGAGTTTAAATTATACCTGTACTACGTCTGCCCGGCTCACTTTTGATCTGGCTGTGGGTCCGGGTCTAAAGCGCGATTCCCGCCTGCATCAGAGCCCAGTTCCACCTTAGCCACCGCCGCAATCCGATCGCCACCCTTCAAATTGATCAGCTTAACCCCTTGCGTATTGCGCCCCATGACGCGCAAACCGGATACGCGCACGCGAATCATTACCCCTGAGCGATTGATTATGATCAAATCATCTGAGTCAGTCACGTTTTTAACAGCGACCAAGCTACCGGTTTTCTCGGTGATATTGATGGTCTTCACACCTTTTCCACCCCGGTTGGTCAGTCGATAGTCCGATAGACACGAGCGCTTTCCATATCCATTTTCACTGACTACCAAAACCTCGGACTGCAAGTCATCGACACATATCATCCCCACTACTTCATCCCTATCATCGGCGAGCGTAATGCCTCGTACGCCCGAGGCTACCCGACCCATAGGGCGGGTTTTGCCCTCTTCAAAACGAACGGCCTTACCGCTTCTCACCGCGAGCAGTACCTGACTGTTTCCAGTGGTTAATTTAGCCTCGATAAGGGTATCGCCACCTTTGATGGCAATGGCGTTAATACCATTTGAACGCGGACGCGAATACCGCTCCAAAAGGGTTTTCTTTACCTGACCCTTTTTGGTAACCATCATGACGTAATGGCCATTCGTATAATCCGATTCCTTTAAATCATGCGTGTGTATAAAGGCGCGTACCTTATCTCCTTTATCCATGTTTATCAAATTCTGAACCGCACGCCCCTTTGACATTTTAGAACCTTCAGGTACCTCATATACGCGCAGCCAATAGCATTTGCCCATCTCGGTAAATAAGAGTAGGTACTGGTGGTTGGTCGCTACGAAAATGCGTTCTAAGAAGTCCGCCTCGCGCGTGGTGGCCCCTCGGTGTCCAACACCGCCGCGATGCTGTGCGCGGTATTCGGAAAGAGGTGTGCGCTTGATATATCCCAAATGCGAAACGGTCACCACTACATTTTCATCGGGGATCATATCCGCTAGGGTTACGGCTCCCCCCGCATAGTTGATTGCTGTGCGTCGTTCATCTCCATATTTTTCTTTAATCTCGAGGAGCTCTTCTCGGATGATGTTCATTCGCAGGGATTCGACTCCCAAAATTTCTCTCAAATGGACGATGGTCTGCCGCAACCGTTCGTATTCCGCTCTTACCTTATCGCGTTCAAGACCGGTCAACTTCTGCAAGCGCATATCCAAAATCGCACGGGCTTGGGCTTCGCTCAAGCTGAACTGACGCTCCAATCCCGCCCGGGCCTCTCCTATGGTTTGCGAAGCGCGAATCAATGCGATCACTTCGTCCAGTTGATCCAAGGCGATGAGCAAGCCCGACAGAATATGGGCACGTGCTTCCGCCCTATCCAATTCGTACTGGGTGCGACGCGTGACGACCTCGTGGCGGTGATCGACAAAATGCGCAATCATATCTTTGATATTCAGCGTCTGCGGACGACCGTTTACCAAGGCAATGTTGTTCACACTGAAGAAAGTCTGCAGTGCGGTATACTTGAAGAGCTTGTTTAAAACAACATTTGGAATGGTTTCTGGCTTCAATACGTAAACGATGCGCATCCCTTTGCGGTCGGACTCATCGCGAATGGACGAGATGCCCTCCAGTTTCTTTTCGTTGACCAAGTCGGCTGTTCGCTTTATCAAGTCCGCTTTGTTTACCTGGTAGGGGATTTCTGAAACGACGATGCAATCCCGACCGTTTATCACCTCGAATTCGGGCTTGGCCCGGACGACTATCCGACCCCGGCCGGTTTCAAAGGATTCTCGCACCCCATCATAGCCGTAAATCACCCCCCCGGTCGGGAAGTCGGGCGCCTTGATATGCTGCATCAACTCCGCTATCTCTATGTCTCGGTTGTCGATATAAGCCCTTATCGCATCGACGGCCTCCGAGAGATTGTGCGGCGGCATATTGGTAGCCATACCGACCGCAATGCCCGAAGCACCATTGGCGATCAGGTTGGGTACCCGAGCCGGTAACACTTTGGGCTCGGTGAGCGAATCGTCGAAGTTCAATTGAAAGCCTATGGTCTCTTTATCGATGTCCAATAAGAGGTCTTCAGCCATTTTCTGCAACCGGGCTTCTGTATAGCGCATGGCTGCAGGGGGGTCGCCATCGATGGAGCCAAAGTTGCCCTGCCCGTCGACCAAGGGGTAACGCAAGGACCAGTCCTGTGCCATTCGAACTGTGGTATCGTACACAGAAGTATCCCCATGGGGGTGGTACTTACCCAAGACTTCCCCCACGATCCGAGCCGATTTTTTGTGCGCACGATTGGATAAGACGCCCAATTCGTACATGCCGTAGAGCACACGGCGATGCACGGGTTTCAATCCATCTCGCACGTCGGGCAGTGCACGGGATACGATTACCGACATGGAATAGTCGATATAAGATGACTTCATCTCATCCTCTATGTTGATGGGGATCAACTTCTCTCCTTCACGCATAAACTATGGCTCTTTTCTGTAATTCCAGCTTACGAAAATACAAACTATCTGTTTTTCTATACCCGTTTACCCTATTAAATTGGGGTTTTAAATGAAAAGAACAACGGGCTGCGCAATCGATAAAATTCCTTTGTGCCGTATTTTTCAATATCCTTACCTTTGGCCGCGTGAAAGATGTACACAGGCAAGATTTTCAGAAAAAATCGATCGACAAACACTCGGGTGATTTGATTTACTCAGCACAGCATAGCAGTCCGGATCCCGCTAGCGATCGCATTTCTTTGCGCCCTGACGAGCTCGGGGTAACCCGAGAAAGAGATACCGACCCAAAACACAGCGTACACATCCGTTTGCGTTGGACAAATAACCCCAACAAAGCGCCTCCTCACTCGATTTAATCCCCTGAAGAAGCAAAATCAATCTTTTACAAAAAATCCATTCAAAAATATGAAAAAATTAACTATATGCCTCGCCTTTTTGGCGAACACCGCGCTTATGGCGCAACACGATATATCCGGAACGGTTACCGATGCTTCTGGAAATCCCTTGTCTGGCGCCAATCTATACAGCAAAGCGCTTCAAAAGGGAACCGCGACGAACGCAAATGGGAAATTTTCAATACAGACTCCCAACAAAGGGCGCTTTACCTTTGTCGTAACCATGGTGGGATATCAATCAAAAAACGTCTTTTTTAACGAAGATCAATCAAATTATAGCATCCACTTGAAAGAAATCAGTGGGGAGTTGGACGAAATCATCGTAACCGGGGTTGCCCATTCGATCGACCAACGCCGTGCACCCATAAGTTCAGCCGTTATTCAAGCCAAAGACATGGAAGCGGAGGCCAGCTCCAATATCGTCAATGCCATCACCCAAATACCCGGTGTCGACGATTTACAAACCGGGCCTGCCATCTCCAAACCCATCATTCGCGGCCTGGGATACAACCACGTGGTAACCCTTTACAACGGGGTGCGGCAAGAGGAACAACAGTGGGGCGCTGAACACGGCGTTCAACTCGGAGAACTCGGCATACAGCGCGCAGAGGTTATCAAAGGGCCCAGCAGCTTGCTATACGGCTCGGATGCCCTAGGGGGTGTGATTAACTTCATCACCGAGGAACAGCTGAAAGACGGTGCGATAAGCGGGCATTTACAATCGCAATACCAGAGCAACAACGACATGCAAGAATACGGTGTGAGCAACTCTGGAAGGCTCGACGCCCTTTTTTGGCGCATCGATTTAGACCGCAAACAAGCGGGTAATTATAAGAATGATGCGGATGGCACCGTGTACAATTCGGGATTTGAAAACCTCGAATTCTCCGGTGATTTGGGTTGGGATTACAACTGGGGCAATACGCAACTCTTCTTCAATTCCTTTGGTCAAAAACTCGGGATTATCGAAGGGGAAAGAGACGAGACCGGCGCATTTACCAAACCCGTGAAGGAGGAAGGGAAAATAGTGGATAAAGTGGTATCGCAAAGCGAGTTAGATAGTTATGCCATCGGACTGCCCTATCAAAGACTCAGGCATTACCGGGTGCAACTCGAGCAAAACCTATTTGTCGGTTCCGATCGCCTGCAAATCGATCTGGCTTATCAACGAGACAAAAGGCAAGAGTTTGAGGCACCAGAAGCCGAGGCGGACGAGGGTGAAGAACAGGAAGCAGAGGCGGAAGAAAGCGGCGCAGCCCTGGATCTGCTACTGCGAACCTATAATTACGGCGCGCGATACTACCTGAGCCCGATCGGCGGTTGGAACATCACATGGGGTGCGAACGGCATGTACCAAACCAATAAAACCCAGGGCGAGGAAAACTTGATCCCCAATTACGACTTATTCGACTTCGGCGGCTACAGCTATGTGAGCAAAACCATCGCCGACAAATGGAATCTAGCGGGGGGCCTTCGCTTTGATCTGCGCCATATAAACAGCAAAGCCTTAGAAGTGGACGAACCCGCTCAAGTCGGTATCGAGCCCGGTTTTAACGCCTTTAAAGCGGATTTCTCAGATCTGAGCGCCAGCCTGGGACTCAGTTACCTGATCGACGACTATCTGACTGTGAAGTTCAATGCAGCACGCGGCTTTAGAGCACCCAACTCACAGGAACTCTCCGCAAATGGAATCCACGAAGGTACCAGTCGCTATGAACTGGGAAATCCAAATCTAGACCCAGAAACCGATGCGGAGTTCGACCTGGGTTTGATCTGTGATAGCGATGCGCTAACCCTTAATCTCTCTGGCTTCTACAACGCCATAGCCGATTACATTTACATCCATAAGGACCCCGAGAAGCGAATGATTGGCGAGGCGGAATTGTTCGAATACGAGCAGGGAGATGCGCAGCTTTGGGGCGCTGAAGCCGGCTTGAAAGTACACCCGAAAGAAGTGCCCTGGTTGCATTGGAACAACAGCTTTTCCTTTGTAAATGGACAATTCCAGGATTACGCGAGCAAGGCGGGAAAATACCTGCCTTTCATCCCTGCACCTGATCTGCGCTCGGAAATAAAGGCGGTGTATAAGCCCAAGGCCGTTTTCCAGTCTGTATTTTTAACCTTGGGTCTAGACTACAACTTTAAACAAGACCACGTCTACACGCTATACGATACAGAAACCGCTACACCCGACTACACCTTGTTTCACGCGAGTATGGGGTGTACCCTTACAAACAAGAGCGGAAACAGCTCAGCTCGTATTTATGTGATCGCCGATAATTTGTTTGACAAAGTCTACCAAGACCATATGAGCCGTCTGAAATACATAGGTAAAAATCCAGCAACCGGCATGTATCAAATGGGAAGAAATATCTCATTCAAGCTGATCTTGCCGTTCCATCTCAATGGATAGGTGTTACCCCTTTTTTTGAATACCCAAGGCTGGCTGAAAAGTCAGCCTTATTTTTTGGCTTTGTCTGCTGTGGGGCAGTTTGAAGGCAGGATTTATTTTTCGGGTTCCACCCTTTTGTGCGGGTTTGAAAAATAAAGTGTTTTTTGGTTTTATCCCGGCACGGCTATAGCAATCCAATGCAACCCCAGCCTTGTTTTTTTAGGTCTTACTCTTTTTTATGACGGTTTAAAAAGTCGGTGTTTGCTCCGGTTGGCGAACTGAAAAGCAGGGTTTGTTTTTTTGTGCTCTTGACGTAAATCATATGGGAATGGGAGTCATTTAAAAAGGGGCTTACTCCTCGTGTTTGCCCCTGGGGCAGCGCAGTGCCTGCTATCGCATATTTGTCTCGCCTCTTTATCTGTGCACAATGGTTTAAAAAGGTGGATTTGCTTTTTTGGGTTTGCCGCTATAGGCTGTTCTAAAAAGTGGCGTCTTATTTTTTGGTGCTCGTGCTGTGTGGCATCTGAAGGGGGCTTTTTTTATTCCTGTGTGCGTGTTCTTAAAATCCCAGAATTGTTTTTTTGCTTTTTTTTACCTTTGGTATTTGTCTTGTGAGTCGGTTTAAAAAGTGGGCTTATTTTCCGTCCCTGTGGTCGGCGGGATCGATCTGAAGCGCTAGCCGCTTTTATTTAGAATGGGATCAAATGGTTAAAGCCCTTCGTACAGGCTTTACAGGCGAGGAAAGTACAATGGTAGCGCTGGGATCAACCAAAAACTGATAAAATTTACTATGTAAGTGCCGTATTTTTTGTACCTTACTCCCGTGAATCAACAAAATGAGCGCATTGCAGCACATAAAGGCGCTGAAAAACCATATATTTTGATCGGCAGAAAACAAACCTATAAATCCACTACAACGCATGAAGAGGCGAATTAGCCGCGTTGCCGTCATCGGATCGGGTATTATGGGATCGGGCATTGCCTGCCATTTTGCCAATATCGGTGTGGCGGTGCTTTTGCTCGATGTCGTGCCGCGCGAATGCACCGAAGGAGAAAAGGCCAAAGGCTTAGCCCGGACAGACCCAGCCGTACGCAACCGCATGGCGGTGGAAAACTTGGCCCAAGCCGCTAAATCCAAGCCCGCCCCCCTATACGATAAAGCTTTTATCAAGCGCATCCAAACCGGAAACTTAGAAGACGACTTACCCGAGCTAAGCGCAGTCGATTGGATTGTCGAAGCGGTGGTAGAGCGCTTAGAAATTAAGAGATCGGTTTTTGAAAAAATTGAAAAGTATCGAAGGCCGGGCACGCTCATCACCTCGAATACATCTGGAATTCCCATCGGCCTCATGGCGGCGGGTCGCAGTGAAGATTTTCAAAAACACTTTGCCGGTTCGCACTTCTTCAACCCACCTCGCTACCTAAAGCTGCTCGAAGTGATCCCCGCCCCCCACACTTCGCAAGCGGTGATCGACTTCCTGCTGATGTACGGTGCCAAATTCTTGGGAAAGACCACGGTCTTATGCAAAGATACACCCGCTTTCATCGCCAACCGAGTGGGCATCTTTAGCATTATGAAGCTGTTTCACGAGGTAAAAAAATTCGATCTGACCATCGAAGAAGTCGACGCGCTCACCGGCCCGGTAATCGGCCGACCCAAATCGGCTACCTTTCGCACGGTAGACGTCGTCGGCCTGGACACCTTGGTACGCGTTGCCAAAGGCTTACAGCAATTGAAAGGCGATGAACAAAACGCCACCTTCTCCCCGCCGGATTACATCCAAGATATGTTGGATAAAAACTGGTTGGGCGCCAAAACCGGTTCGGGTTTTTACCGAAAGACAAAAGGCGAGAAGAGCGAAATACACAGTTTGGACCTGGACGCAATGCGTTACCGCGCGCGCAAGAAAGTCCGATTTGCTGCGCTAGAAAGCGCCAAGCGAATCGACGGTATCTCCGATCGATTTCCCTTCTTAATCAAAGGAACGGACAAAGCCGCTGCATTTTACCGCAGCACCCTGGGCAGCTTGTTCGCCTACGTGAGCCACCGCATTCCCGAAATCGCAGATGAACTGTATCGAATCGACGATGCCATACGCGCCGGTTTCGGTTGGCGACAAGGGCCATTTGAAATATGGGATGCCGTAGGGATACGAGTGGGCATTCGCATTGCGAAGGAAAACCACTGTGAAGTGGCCAAATGGGTCGGTGAGATGCAGCGCAAAGGCATGGCGAATTTCTACCGGGTAGACGAAAAGGGTACCCGGTATTACTACGATATAAAAACAGGCGATTACCAAACCATACCCGGACAGGCGCATTACATCACATTGAGTAACATACGTCCCACTACCACGGTTTGGAAAAACCGAGGTTGTGCGATTGAAGATTTGGGCGATGGCATTCTCAATATCGAGTTCCGATCCAAGATGAATGCAATCGGCGGCGAAGTGATTCAGGGCCTAAACAAAGGAATCGAAATCGCTGAAAGAGATTTTCAAGGTGTTGTCATAGCCAACCAGGGCCAAAATTTCTCCGCAGGTGCCAACCTAAGTATGATTTTTATGCTGGCCGTCGAGCGGGAATACGAAGAACTCAACCGGGCGGTACAGACTTTTCAGCATGCGTTGATGCGCATCCGCTACAGCGCTATCCCGGTAGTAGCCGCACCCCATGCGATGACGCTGGGTGGCAGTTGCGAACTGTGCTTACACGCAGATCGAGTCGTAGCTGCAGCGGAAACCTATATGGGCTTAGTGGAGTGCAGTGTAGGCCTAATCCCCGCTGGAGGCGGTTCCAAAGAAATGACCCAACGCGCTGCTGAAACCTTCCACAAAGGGGATGTAGAACTCAATCGCCTGCGAGATCACTTCACCACCATCGGCATGGCTCGGGTTTCCACTTCGGCTTATGAGGCATTTGCATCGGGTTTCTTAAAAGCGGGCAGAGACCTCGTGGTCGTTCAGGATGAGCGGCGAATTGCCGCAGCCAAACAATGCGCTTTGGCAAGGGCTGAAAACGGCTACACCAAACCGGTTCCAACACCGGTAAAAGTGCTGGGTAAACAGGCGTTGGGTGTATTTCTAGTCGGCGCAGACAGTCTGTCGGCCGGAAATTACATCTCGGAGCACGACAAAAAGGTAGCTGGAAAACTGGCTTATGTGATGGCTGGCGGCGATCTGTCCGAAGCCACTTACGTGAGTGAACAGTATTTATTAGACTTGGAACGCGAAGCCTTCTTGTCTCTCTGTACGGAAAAGAAAACCTTAGCACGTATACAACACATATTGAAAACGGGAAAACCATTGCGAAATTGAGAATGAGATGAGAGAAGCCTACATCGTTACCGGATATCGAACGGCAGTGGGCAGAGCACCCCGCGGTTCACTGCGCTTTACGCGCACCGATGAGATGGCCGCAGCTACCATTAAACGCGTGCTGGCAGACGTACCCGATTTGAACAAAGACGAAATCGACGACGTCATCGTCGGAAATGCCATGCCTGAAGCAGAACAAGGCTTAAACATAGGGCGAATCATATCGCTGCTCGCCTTGGATACCGTCGCGGTTCCGGGCCTTACCATCAACCGCTACTGCGCATCGGGGTCTGAATCCATCGCCACAGCTGTCGCCAAAATTCGAAACGGCATGGGCGAATGCATCATCGCCGGCGGTGCGGAGAGCATGTCGTATATACCGATGGGCGGCTTCAAGCCCGTACCGGCTTACCAATTGGTCCACCGAGGACACGAAGATTATTACTACAATATGGGACTCACCGCCGAGGCAGTCGCCCAAGCATTCCACGTCAGTCGTGAAGACCAGGACGCATTTGCTTTTACCTCACACCAACGCGCGTGCAAAGCGCAGGCTGAGAACCGTTTCGAGGGTGAAATCGCCCCGCTAGACATCGCATATACAACGCTGGAAAACGGTAAAAAGACGACGAGGTCCACCACTTTTACCAAAGATGAAGGCCCACGCGCGGATAGCTCACGGGAAGCCTTGGCCAAACTGAGGCCCGTCTTTGCACAAGGGGGCACGGTAACCGCTGGAAATTCCTCGCAGACCTCCGATGGCGCTGCCTTTACATTGATAATGTCTGAATCCATGGTCAAAAGGTATGAGCTGAAACCCCTGGCTCGCTTGGTCTCCTATGCCACAGCAGGGGTAGAACCCCGCATCATGGGTATAGCCCCGGTAGAAGCGGTTCCCAAAGCTTTGAAAAGCGCTGGAATGAAACTGCGCGATATCGAACTGGTGGAACTCAACGAAGCCTTTGCTTCTCAATCGCTTGCCGTTATTCGCCAGTTGGAACTCAATCCCGAGATCACCAATGTAAATGGAGGTGCCATCGCTTTGGGACACCCCTTGGGTTGTACGGGTACCAAACTCACCGTGCAATTGTTAAACGAAATGCAGAAACGCGGCAACCGATACGGGCTCGTCACCATGTGTGTGGGTACCGGCCAAGGTGCTGCCAGTATTTTTGAATTGTTGAACTAATGCTTTAAACATAGAAAATATGAGTAGTAGAACCCCAGGCGGCACATTTCTAATCCGGGAAACGCTTGCTGAAGACGTTTTTACCAGTTGTGATTTCGATGAAGAACAAAAAATGCTGGCCGACTCCACCACGGCATTTGTCGATAGAGAGATCTGGCCTAACAAGGCACGATTTGAATGCAAAGACTATGCGTTTACCGAGGAAATCATGCGCAAAGCAGGCGATTTGGGCTTGCTGAAGGTAGGCGTTCCCGAAGCATACGGCGGCTTGGGTATGGGATTCGTATCCAGCATGCTGGTTTGCGACCGCATTTCAGGCGGTACAGGCTCCATCGCAACGGCTTTTGGGGCACATACGGGCATCAGCATCTCGCCCATACTGATCTACGGTAGCGAGAAAATCAAGAAAAAATACTTGCCCAAATTGACCAGTGGTGAGTGGTTTGGTGCCTATTGCCTGACCGAACCGGATGCCGGTTCGGATGCCAATTCTGGCAAAACCAAAGCCGTGCGCTCGGAAGATGGAAAACACTACGCGATAACCGGACAAAAAATATGGATCTCCAATGCGGGCTTCGCCCGCGTCTTTATCGTGTTTGCACGCATCGAAGACGATAAAAACATCACGGGTTTTGTGGTGGAATACGACCCGGATAACCCCAACGGCATCACCCTGGGTGAAGAAGCGAACAAGCTGGGCATTCGAGCCTCTTCCACCCGACAGGTCTTCTTCAACGAAACAAAGGTACCTGCCGACCACTTGCTCGGCGAGCGCAACGGCGGATTCAAAATTGCGGTAAACGCTTTAAATATCGGGCGCATCAGACTAGCAGCTGCTTGCTTAGATGCGCAACGCCGCGTGATTGGCAACTGCATCCGCTATGCGAATAAGCGAAAACAATTCGAGCAACCCATCTCGGCGTTTGGGGCGATTCAGTACAAACTGGCAGAGATGGCTACGCGTTATTACGCCAGTGAAACGAGCTGCTACCGCACGGGACACAATATAGAAGAAGCCATTGCAGCATTGAAAAAAGCCAGAGAACCAGAAGCCGAATTAAAAAGTGTGGCAGAATACGCCATCGAATGCGCCATTTTGAAGGTTTACGCCTCAGAAGCCGCACAGGATTGTTCCGATGCGGGAATCCAAATTTACGGTGGGATGGGCTTCTCGGCGGATACCCCTATGGAAGCTGCCTGGCGTGATGCGCGGATAGCGAGGATTTACGAAGGCACCAATGAGATCAACCGGCTGCTCACGGTAGGCATGTTGGTCAAACGCGCGATGAAAGGTCAGTTGGATTTGATGGGACCCGCCTTGAAGGTCGGGAAAGAACTCATGGATATTCCCGCTTTTGAGACACCGGATTATAGCGAATTGCTCTCGGAAGAATTGGAGCTCGTCGGTGAGATGAAGAAAGCCGTCTTGATGGTAGCCGCAAAAGCGGTGGAAAAATTCGGTGCAAAGCTGCGAGAACAGCAACAGATCTTACTGAATATAGCCGATATGGTTATCGAAACCTATACAGCCGAATCCGCACTACTCGCTACGAAGAAAGCCGCTGCGCAAAAGGGTGCAGATCGCGTGCAAACCCAGGTCTATATGGCAAGACTCAACCTGTATAACGCATTGGAAAAACTCGGTAAAAATGGGCGGGAAGCCATTCTTTCCACTGTCGAAGGTGACGAGCAGCAAATGATGCGCATGGGGCTAAAGCGCTTTACCCGGTATACCCACCTTCCCAATCCCATCGCATTGCGAAAATCCATAGCAGCCGATTTAATCCAAAACGATGGACTGACTTTCTAAGCGATCATATAGGAGACAAGCACAGAAAAATAGACCTTTTAAATCGATCCAAAAGGTCAAAAACAAAGGGATGCGCTCCGACTCTCAGATCACCTGAACTCAATTTTTTTAAAGACAGCATTGGACTTTTCTAATCCGTAAGGGAAAAAATAAGCGCGCTTTTTAAATCACCACAAAAGATCAGAAAACAAAAAAAGTATCCTTTTCAGACCCCATCCAAGTCGGGATATGTAGCAGTCAGCATAGCTGACGACTCTTTTTAAACTGAACCCCATTGGGCAAAGGTGTCACCTCAGCAAGGCTGCATTAAGGGTCTTATAGCCGATCCTTATTTTTTTACCTTTGCCGCTATGAAGTGGCAGACCAATGAGATAGCCAAGGGCATTTTACAAGCCTGTTTTGTAATACTCTTTGTGTGTGTATGCGTTTGGTTTCTCTATGCGATTCGCATAATCATCACATATATAGCCATCGCAGCTGTGGTATCCCTTATCGGTTCGAGATTGGTCAAGGTCTTGAAGAGACTCAAAATTCCAAATGTCGCCAGCGTGATCGCTACCCTCCTTATCATCGTAACGGTGGTATCTACAACGGTAGGCCTGCTCGTACCGCTTATATCGAGCCAATCACAAAACCTCTCTCTACTCGATATACAGGAGTTTGAGCTGCGGGTTGACGAATGGTTGGATCAGGTGGATACATATCTGTCTCAATACCACATTCACATTTTAACCGATTTAAAGGATTACGGGTTCTTCAATTCTAAAAACCTGCAAATCATACCCAACCTCCTAAACCAGCTGTTCGGTGTCATAGGAAATTTTACCGTAGGGCTACTCTCGGTGTTGTTCATATCCTTTTTCTTTATGTTGAACGACAAAAATATGAGCGACCCGATCTATGCGCTTATCCCTCAAAAATACATACCCAGCGTAAAACGGGCTTTGATCAAAATACACCGCCTGCTCTCCCAATACTTCTTAGGCCTCTTCCTACAGCTCAGCATCTTATTTGCCTTTTACACCCTGATCCTGCTGGTATTCGGAATCCCCAATGCCATCGTCATCGCTTTTCTCGCCGCATTGCTCAATATAATCCCCTACCTAGGGCCCTTTATCGGTGGTATCCTGATGACCCTGTTGGCGCTCTCAAGCCAGATCGGGCAAAACTTCATGAACCGTGCGCTTCCCACAGCGCTCTACATTTTGAGCGGTTATTTGCTGGCACAGGTATTCGATAATTTTGTCAGTCAACCGCTCATCTATTCCAACAGTGTCAAATCACACCCTTTGGAGATCTTCCTGGTCATCTTAACGAGTGGAACGCTTTTCGGCATCGTCGGAATGATTATTGCCATCCCGGCTTATACCGCTTTAAAAGTGATTTTAAAAGAGTTCTTTTCCGAATTTCGCATCGTTCAGTACATTTCCAAAAATTTGTGAATCGAGTTGTAGTTCCCGTATTTATCCGAGCCGGGCATTATCCCAAAACCGCAGCTACGCCTTTGCCGATATCAGCTGGTGATTCGACTACGTGAATACCGTTTTCAGTCATAATTTTCATTTTGGCTCGTGCTGTATCATCCGCACCGCCTACAATGGCACCGGCATGTCCCATCGTTCGGCCTTTGGGTGCGGTTTGACCAGCGATGAATCCCACGACCGGTTTTTGGGGGTTTTGGCTATACCAACGCGCGGCATCTGCTTCGAGCTGCCCGCCGATTTCACCGATCACAACCACGCAATCCGTTTCATCGTCATCCATGAAGAGCGCTAAGGCTTCTCGAGTCGTCGTACCGATAATCGGATCACCACCGATACCGATGGCCGTAGAAATGCCATAATTAGACTGGACCACCTGACTGGCCGCTTCGTAGGTCAAGGTCCCAGACCTGGATATCACGCCGACCCGGCCGGGCTTAAACACAAAACCGGGCATGATTCCCGCCTTGACCGCCCCCGGGGTGATGACACCCGGACAGTTGGGTCCGATCAAACGAGCTGTGCGACCGCTCAGGTATTGCTTTACCCCGACCATATCCGACACCGGAATCCCCTCGGTAATGGCTACGATGACTCGGATACCCGAATCAGCAGCCTCCATAATGGCATCGGCAGCAAAGGGCGGGGGAACAAAGAGAATACTCACATCCGCAGCGGTCGCTTTTACCGCTTCATCTACGGTATTAAAAATCGGCTTGCCGAGATGTTGACCTCCGCCTTTTCCAGGGGTAACGCCGCCCACCACACAGCTGCCGTAAGCGATCATCTGTTCCGAATGAAAGGACCCTTCCGAGCCGGTAAAACCCTGTACGATTATTCGGGAGTTCGAGTCGACTAATATGCTCATCTTTTATTTTAGATACGAATTAATATGTACCCCTGTTTTGGGGCATAGCTTTTATCCACCCTTGTTGACACGCGCTGAGTAAGAGCCATCTGTCGTGTTGATCTCGACAAAATCACCGGCTTCAATAAAGAGGGGCACCTGTACTTCAGCACCGGTTTCCAAAGTGGCGGGCTTGGTGGCATGCGCAGCCGTATTTCCCTTTACGCCTGGAGCACTCCGCGTCACTTGGAGCCTTACAGTGGCAGGCAGTACTACTGAAAGCGGCGTTTCGTCTGCTGCGTTACAAGTGATTTGCACCGTCTCTCCACCTTTCATGAGATCGGCGTGGTCCACATATTTTTTATCGATATAAACCTGGGTGTAATCGCCGGTATTCATAAAGTGAAATCCATGGTTGTCTGCGTATAGGTATTGGTACGCTCGGGTTTCTACGCGTACTTCATCGATCCTATGGCCGGCCGAAAAAGTGCTCTCCAACAGCTTTCCAGTGGTCAAGCTCCTCAGTTTTGTCCGCACAAAAGCGGGGCCTTTACCGGGCTTCACATGCAAAAAGTCGACGACCTTAAAAATATCCTTGCTGTAAGCGATGCACAAGCCCTTTCTGATGTCCGCAGTGGTGGCCATATCTATACTTTAATCAATTGTTTGTAAAGTACCCTTTCATAACGCCCCGTTTGGAATCTTTGATAAACATCAGGATCTCATCGCGCTCTGAAGTGGCTTCCATCTCGGCTTCAATGATATCAACCGCTTGAGAGGTATTGTGATTTTTTTGGTACAAAACGCGATAGATATTCTGTATTTCCCTGATCTTTTCAGCGGTAAATCCCCTTCTGCGCAAACCGATGGAATTGATGCCGACATAGGAAAGGGGTTCGCGTGCGGCCTTTACATAAGGGGGCACATCTTTTCGAACCAGCGAGCCGCCCGTGACAAAGGCATGACGCCCTATGGTACAGAATTGATGCACGGCAGTCATCCCCGCCAAAATGACGTAATCACCTACTGTGATGTGACCGGCCAAGGTGCTGTTATTGGAAAAAATGCAATGATCTCCCACTATGCAGTCATGTGCGATATGACTATAAGCCATGATCAAGGTGTTTTTTCCAATTTTGGTTTTGAGCCTGCGCAGCGTACCGCGATTGATGGTTACGCATTCTCGGATCGTGGTGTGATCACCGATCTCAACCGTGGTCTTTTCGCCATTAAACTTTAAATCTTGAGGGATAGCAGATATGACAGCGCCGGGAAAGATATTACAGTTTTTCCCGATACGCGCGCCTTCCATAATGGTTGCGTTTGAGCCGATCCACGTACCTTCACCGATTTCCACATCCCTTTGGATCGTTGCGAAGGGTTCTAGCACAACATTTTTTGCGACTGTGGCACCGGGGTCTATACACGCTAGGGGTTGAATCATCTACGCCATCACTTTTCCTTGGTTATTTGAGCCATGAGCTCCGCCTCTACAACCTGTTTTTCACCGACGTAACCGCGGCCTTGCATATGGCATATACCGCGGCGGATCGGAGAGACCAATTCCAGTTTAAAAATTAACGCATCACCTGGAAAAACCTTTTGTTTGAAACGAACGTGATCGATCCTCATAAAGTAGGTGAGGTAGTTTTCGGGGTCTTCGACCTGTGATAGGGCTAAAATCCCGCCTACCTGAGCCATGGCCTCAATTTGCAAAACGCCGGGCATCAGCGGCACACCGGGGAAGTGCCCTTGGAAGAAGGGCTCATTCATGGTTACATTTTTAAGGCCGACGATGTGGTTGTCGCCCATCTCAATTACCCGATCCACCAGGAGGAAAGGCGGGCGATGCGGCAATTTTGCCATGATATCGTTGATATCCATGAAAGGGGGCACAGAGAGATCGTACTCGGGCACAAGCGTGTGCCTAGCCATTTCTATGTGTTTCTGCAATTTTCTGGCAAACTGCGTATTGACAAAATGGCCGGGCTTAGTGGCGATCACCTTTGCTTTGATACGCTTCCCGGCCAATGCCAAGTCCCCCAATACGTCCAGTAATTTGTGACGCGCCGCTTCATTGGGATAGCGCAGGGTAAGGTTGTCTAAAATACCATTGGGTTTTATAGAGATGGAATCTTTTTTAAATATATTCTTGAGCTTTTCTTCCGTTTCGGGCGAGATTTCCTTATCGATATAAATAATGGCATTATTCAAATCGCCTCCTTTGATCAAACCCGCATCCAGTAGCTTCTCGAGCTCGCGTAAAAAACTAAAGGTTCGCGCATTGGCAATTTCAGTTTTAAAGTCTCGTAAATCTGCTAGCGTCGCATTTTGGGTACCCAAAACCTTGGTACCAAAGTCAACCATGGTCGTCACTTGATACCGATCAAAGGGCATGGCGATAATCTCACTGCCGGTTTCAGGTTGGGTATAAGAGACGACCTCTTTAATCGTGTGGTATACCCGCTCCACTTCCTGTTCTCGTAAGCCAGCCGACTCGACAGCTCGGGTAAAATACTTGGCAGAACCATCCATAATCGGCAGCTCAGGCCCATCTAGCTCAACGCAAACATTATCCAGATCCATCCCGACGAGCGCAGCCAAAATGTGTTCCGTAGTATGTATGCGAACACCTCTTTTCTCTAGGCTCGTGGCACGCTCTGTATCGCAAACGTAGTTGGCCAGGGCCTCCACGCTCGGGGTTCCTTCTAAGTCGGTTCTGACAAAGACAAAACCCGTATTGGGCTGGGCGGGTTTAAGCCTCACCTCGACTCGCCTGCCTGTGTGCAATCCGACACCGGACAAGGTTTTTTCACCGGCTATGGTTTTTTGACTATCGGCCATCTTTACCGACTCTCATTTCTTTCACTTGTTTTTCTAAGAATTCCAAACGCTTTACCACCTCGGGCAGCTTTCTGAAACAGACAAAAGATTTTCTATACGCTTTGGCTGCCATGGCGGGCGAACCAAACCAGGTCGTGCCATCTGGCAAATCAGATATAACGCCCGATTGTGCTGCGATCTTTACGCGGTCGCCGATGTTGAGGTGACCGGCAATGCCCACCTGTCCACCGATCATACAGTTCTCACCGACCTTGGTAGAGCCGGCTATACCGGTTTGCGCCGCAATTACGGTATGCGCACCCAGGTCGACGTTGTGGGCGACTTGTATTTGATTGTCGAGTTTTACCCCTTTTCGAATCACAGTAGATCCCAATGTGGCGCGATCTATGGTAGTCCCTGAGCCGATCTCGACAAAGTCTTCGATAATGACGTTGCCCGTCTGCGGAATTTTGTCGTAATAGTTCTCGCTGTTGGGCGCAAAACCAAAGCCATCTGCACCTACCACCGCATTGCTATGCAGCTTGCACTGCTTCCCTATTCGGGTATCGAAGTAGATTTTAACGCCGGAAAAAACCTCGGTATCCGGACCGATCTCAACACCATCGCCCACATAGACATGGGGGTGGATCCGAACGCGATCGCCTAGCTTTACATACGCACCGATATAAGCAAAAGCACCGATGTAAACCGAATCACCGAGGCGAGCGGATTGGGCTATGCAACTGTGATCTTCAATTCCCGATCGATCGACCGCAGACCGATTGTACAGCTTTAATAGTTTGAAAAAGGCCTTGTATGCGTCATCCACACGAATTAAGGTAGGCATGACCGCCTTTTCAGGTACAAAGGTTTTGTTTACAATTACAATGGACGCATCGGTATGGTAGAGATGGTGGCTGTACTTTAGATTCGCCAAAAAAGAGAGGCTCCCGGTTTTTGCTTCTTCTATCTTGGTCAATTTGTCTACCCTTACATTTGGGTCTCCCTGTACTTCGCCATGCAAAATCCGCGCTATCTCGATTGCTGAAAACTTCATCAGCGACAAAAGTAGTCATTTTTACATATTGATAAAGCCGGCTAGTTCTTTGGGGTAACAGAGATAATTTTTGACGACCGGCTGGGCCAAGGCCGAGATATTCAATTGGTCTGAGGCTGCACTGATGTCTGCTAAGGATCCGTCCTTGTACAAGATATCGATCGAATCACTTTCATCCCGATACGCGCGGTTCTCGATTTTACCTTCGTATACAAAATACCCCGGCGACAACCCCAAATCTCTTTTCACCGAGCCCTTGAGCTTATCGACCATCGCTTTATCAAAAGCAGCCGCTTTTACCACAATTTTTAAGAGGTCCCGTTTGAGCAATTTCTTCGAGAGCAGCGAGAGCGAGGTGTCTGCTGCGGTTTGCCATTGTTTCAAAGCGTACACGATATCGAAATCATCTAAGGCGACAAAATGCGCTAGATCAGCCGGTTTAAAATTGTCTCTCGTCGTTTTCTTTTTGAGGAAATACGATAAGCTATCCGGACAAGGGGTTTTTATTTCAGCTACTCTTTCCCGAGCCCTTTGCAGCGTTCCCATGAGCATCCGTTCAGCGGCAAAAGATGTTTTATGCAGGTATACTTGCCAGTACATCAAACGGCGGGCGATTAAGAATTTTTCAACGGAATATATACCCTTCTGATCGACTACCAATTCCCCATCGCGTACATTCATCATATAAATCAACCGATCGGAATTAATAGCGCCTTCGTTTACACCGGTGTAAAAACTATCTCTTTTCAAATAATCCAAACGATCGATGTCCAGCTGGCCGCTGACCAACCGATGCAAAAATTTTTTGGGGTACACATCGGTAAATATTTGAATGGCCAAATCCAATTTACCGCTGAACTCCTCATTTAAGGCATGCATAAGCCGGAGTGATAGCCACTCGTGAGAAACCGATAAAATAGTGCCTTCCAAAGCATGTGAAAAAGGGCCGTGACCCATATCGTGGAGCAAAATAGCGATTTGCACCCCCGCTTCTTCTTCCGGCGTAATTTCATGCCCCTTTTGACGCAGGCTGCGAACAGCCTTTGTCATCAAATGCAAGCAGCCCAAAGCGTGGTGAAAACGGGTGTGGTCAGCACCTGGGTATACCAACGAGCCGAGCCCCAGCTGCTTGATCCGCCTCAAACGTTGAAAATACGGGTGTTCGATAAGGTCAAAAATGGTTTCACTCGGAATGGAAACAAAACCATAAACGGGGTCGTTAAATATTTTGAGTCTATCGATTTTACGCAAAGTGCAATAGTTTTTACAGCATGCAAGACCCGTGCAAAAGTACTGACAAAAACGCCACAAGCCAAAATACACCGGTCATCCCGACCACAAAAAATAAGGTCGATCTAAGCTCAAAATTTATATTCGCGAAAGAAAGTGATTTCTCCTCCTGTCCAAGCTACTATTACCGCTATGCGAAATATGGCAAAAACGCTTACCCACACGGCGGACATTCTTAGCGGAAATAATCGTTGCTTTCGTTACATTAGCACCCAAATAAAATCGGATTTGGAGTATAAAAATGTCGCACTTTCTGATTTAAAGACCATCGGAAAGGTTTTACTCAAGCGTTTTTCAGCTCGGAAGGTATGGCTTTTTTACGGTGAAATGGGGGCGGGAAAAACCACTTTCATCAAGGCCTTATTGCAGCTGCTCGGCGTAGCAGATTGGGTCAGCAGTCCTACATTTTCAATGGTAAACGAGTATTTCTCAGCTGAGATAGGACCGGTTTTTCACTTCGATTTTTACCGCATTGAATCCGAAGGAGCGGTTTTGGATATCGGATATGAAGATTATTTTTACAGCGACGGGTTTTGCCTGGTGGAATGGCCTGAAAAAATACCCAACCTCTTGCCCGAAAACAGTTTGAAAATTCGCATCTCGAACGATCGAGGCCAACGCACAGTAATCATTGAAGCGTAAGTATGGAATCGCTTTCTCCTTTTTCTAAGAAAGAACTGATCCCCCAGGCCGAAAGGCTTGAAGTCGGCCCTAGCAAAGAGAAAATCCGCATCGGCCTTCCGAGAGAATCCCACTTCCAAGAGAAGCGAATCGGCCTGACGCCCGATGCCGTATCCGTTTTGATAGCCAATGGCCACGAGGTATTGGTAGAAACCGGAGCTGGAGCCGGTGCGAGTTATTCCGATCACCAGTATTCCGAAGCCGGCGCAAAGATATCGCACGAAACTGCGGCGGTCTTTTCACAACCCGTCGTCTTAAAGATAGAACCCCCTGCCGAAGCGGAAATTCAAATGTTGGCCGAGCGGAGTACCTTGATATCTGCATTGCAAATCAACACGTGTGCCCAAGCGTATTTTACAGCGTTGGCACAGAAAAAAAGCACCGGTATCGCGATAGATTTCATCTCGGATGAAACCGGTGGCTTGCTCATCGTTCGAACGATCAGCGAGATAGTCGGTACTACATCCATACTGATCGCCGGCGAACTGATGAGTAACACCAATGGGGGAAACGGTGTTTTACTGGGAAGCGCAGCGGGTATCGCACCGGCTGAAGTGGTTATTCTCGGCGCGGGTACGGTAGGCGAATTCGCCGCCAAATCCGCTTTGGGCCTAGGCGCCTCAATTAAGGTTTTCGACCATTCCATAGCCAATTTAAGAAAGTTGCAAAACAACTTGAATCACCGCACTTTCACTTCACTGATCGATCCCAAGCGTCTGACAAAGGCATTACAGCGCTGCGATGTAGCCATCGGAGCCATACGTGCAGGCGGCGAAAGAACGCCCATTCTAGTCGGTGAAGACACCGTTAGGGAAATGAAATACGGAGCGATTATCATAGATGTGAGCATCGATCACGGCGGTACATTTGAGACCTCAGAAGTGACCACACACGACCACCCCACCTTTGTAAAACACGATGTCATTCACTACGGCGTAACCAATATCGCCTCACGCGTATCGCGTACAGCGAGCATGGCGATGAGTAATTACCTCTCAAACTACATAATAGAGATGGGCAGGAACGGCGGCCTGGACAACTTATTAAAATGCGATACAGGGCTGCGAAAAGGGGTTTATCTATACAAAGGCGTGATGACCAAACGCGAGGTCAGTCAATGGTTTCACCTGCCTTTCACCGATATCGATTTACTGATTTTTTAAATGAGCTTCTTAAAGAGATTGGCATTTTACACCATGGGTTTAGCCCTGGGATCGGTATTCCTCTTTACACTTTTTGGCAATCGATATACGGGTTGCGCCTATTTTCCAAACGCTCGGGTGTTGCAACGCCTCGGCGAACGAAAAACGCGCTATGGCAAAGAAGCCGAGCTGCAGATGAAAAAACTAAACATAGACACGGCTCGCATCCAACATATCTTGCGCTACGGCCGGGTAGACTTCTCCAAAAGCGAGCCGCGAAAAGCACCCTGTAAAATCTATAGAATAGCGCAAAATTCGCTTTATGTAATGGTTCAAATGTGCGAAAGGGATAGCATTGCTACGGTTTATAAAGTAGTGCTGGTAAAATGACTGCCCAAAAGATCGATCTCAGCCGCCAACCCATCAAAAGGGCAAAAACAAAAAAGCACCTCTTTCAAACTGACCCATAGAGACGAATACAAAAAAACGAGCCTTCCTCTTTCAATCCCTAGAAAAAGTCAAAAACAAAAAATTAAAACCCACTTTTTACACCGTCAACTGGAAACCCAAAACAAGCCCATCTCTTTAAGCCACCACGCACGGAGGAGCACCCGAAAACAATCCCACTTCTTAAACCACTGCGCACAGATAAAGAGGCGAGACAAATATGCGATAAAAGGCACTGCGCTGCCCCAGGGGCGAGCACAAAAAAAGACCGATCTTTCAAACCCGCACAGAATTTGAGAAACAAAAGAGCAAGCCCATCTTTTCAAACCGTCAATCGGAAATAGAAAAGTACCCCCTTCAGGCTGCCCACAGGAGCAAGAGCAAAAGACGAGCCCAATTTTCACAGACCCGCCGCAGTTTGAATATGTGGTAAAAGTCAGCTGCGCTGACCACAGGGACGAAAAATAAAACCCACTTTTCAAGCCAAAATAAAAGAGCAAAAAAAGTAATTCTAGGATTTTAAGAACGCGCACAGAAATAAAAAAAGCCCACCTCTCAGACCGCCCCACAGGACGAGCACCAAAAAACAAGTTCCTTTTCATATCGCTGCGCATAGGTGAATACAGAGCGGTAAGCCTGCGCTTTCAGATGCTACAACGGACGAACACAAAAAATCACCCCGACATAAAGGACAGAAACAAAAAAATAAGCGGGGTAAAGTCAAAAGATAAGCCCGCCTTTTCAAGCCCTTCCAAGCGCGTCATCCCTACAAAAAAAGCCCCGCCGAAGCGAGGCTTAAAAATTCATTGCTACAGCAAGCGGTCACGCTTGGCGAACATTTACTGCATTCAATCCTTTTTTCCCTTCCTGAAGCTCAAAAGTCACCTCATCCCCATCACCGATATCATCTATCAGGCCGGTAACGTGCACAAAGTACTCTTGATCTGACTCCTGATCTTTAATAAAACCGAAACCTTTGGTTTTGTTAAAGAATTTTACTGTACCTGTATTCATGCGGGAAAGGTAAGAATTATCTCGCACAAACCCGCTTTATTTAAAAAAAATTACCACCAATATGATAATTCATTTGCAGCATTATTTGAAGTACCTTGAAAAGCAGCGACTTACATCAGCATCGCCAAAGGCGTTTCCAGCATAGTCTTTAGCGTTTGCAAAAAAGCAGCGGCTGTCGCACCATCCACCGTGCGGTGATCACAAGCCATAGTCAACTGCAGGGTGTGGCCTACTGCGATTTGACCCTTTTTCACCACGGGTTTCTCCACGATGGCACCCACCGATAAAATACAAGAATTCGGCTGGTTGATAATCGATGTGAAAGACTCGATGCCAAACATACCCAGGTTGGAGATGGTAAAGGTACTGCCTGTCATCTCGTCTGCGGCAATTTTACGCGTTTTGGCCTTCTCGGCCAGGTCTTTTGCCTCAGCTGAGATTTGCAGCATACCCTTGTAATCCGCATTTTTAATGACCGGGACCAATAAGCCCGCTTCTACTGCAACAGCCATACCGATATGAATGTCGCCGTGCTGGATAACTGTATCACCTGCCCAACTGCTGTTTACCTGGGGGTGCTGGCGCAAAGCCATAGCCGTGGCTTTGATGATCACATCGTTGAAAGAGACCGCAGCCCCTGGCATAGCATTGACCTGCTCACGCGAAACCGAGGCGTTTTCCATATCGACCGCTATATTCAGGTAGTAATGCGGCGCGGTAAACTTCGATTCGGTCAGGCGCGCAGCGATGGTTTTTCGCAGCTGCGATACAGCGACTTCCTGGGATTCAACCGACTGTGGGATATAAGCGGTTTGTCGACGAGCGGGCTTAAAGCGCGCTACATCGCTTTTTACGATTCTGCCGTTGTCACCACTTCCTTGTACCTGGCCCAAGTCAACACCGCTTTCTCGAGCCATCTTTCTCGCCAGCGGGGAGGCCAAAATTCGATCGGTAAGGGGTTTCACCGCTTTTTCTTCAACGCCCGCCTTTCCAGCAGCCGAGACGGGTTTCACCGCTTTTTCTTCAACGCCCGCCTTTCCAATCGCTGAACCGCCATCTTCTCCCTGAGCGATAAGCCCCTTAATATCCTCATCCGCGTCGCCAATAACGGCCAAAACGGCATCTACAGATGCGCGTTCCCCTTCCTTGACACCCACGTAGCGCAGCGTACCCGTATAAAAAGACTCAAACTCCTGAACGGCTTTATCGGTCTCGATTTCGGCCAATATATCGCCTTCCTCAACCCGATCGCCTACTCGCTTATGCCACTGCGTCACCAAGCCTTCTTCCATCGTGTCGCTTAAGCGAGGCATTTTAATCACTTCTGCCATAGTCTATTTCCTTCTGTTCGTACACCTCTTCACAGAGCAAATCCGCCGGCGGAAACGCCGATTGCTCAGCAAACTCCACACATGCTGCTACCCGTTCCGCCACCTGGTCACGGATGGCATCGATCTGTTTTTCAGAAGCGTAATTGCGCTCTTGAATAACCTGCAATACCTGATTGATCGGATCGATTTTTTTGTATTCTTCTACTTCTTCTTTGGTGCGGTAAGCTTGTGCATCACTCATCGAATGCCCGCGGTAACGGTAGGTTTTAGCCTCCAAAAAAGTAGGGCCGTCTCCACGGCGTGCACGCGCGACTGCCTCGTAAACCGACTCCGCCATACGTATGGGATTCATGCCGTCGACGGGCGCTGAAGGCATCTCATAGCCCATGCCGAGCTTATAAATATCCGTATGACTGGCCGTACGCGCTACCGAGGTTCCCATGGCATAATGGTTGTTTTCACAGATGAAAACTACGGGGAGCTTCCAATTCATAGCCATGTTTAAGGTTTCGTGAAAGGCCCCCTGACGCACAGCGCCATCGCCCATAAAACAAAGGGTTACCGCTTTGCGACCGAAATACTTATCGGCAAAAGCGATGCCTGCTCCCAACGGGATTTGACCGCCCACAATCCCGTGACCACCATAAAAACGGTGCACCTTTGAAAAAATGTGCATCGACCCGCCAAAACCCTTTGACGTACCGGTAACCCGCCCCATTAATTCTGCCATGACGCGCTTGGGATCCACACCCATACCGATGGGTTGTACGTGATTCCGGTATGCCGTAATCATTCGATCTCGAGATAAATCCATCGCGTGCAAAGCACCCGCTAAAATCGCTTCCTGCCCACTGTACAGGTGCAAGAAACCCCTGATCTTTTGCTGTATGTACAAAGCGGCACACTTGTTCTCAAACTTTCGCCAAAAAAGCATATCCGCATACCAGCCGAGGTAAGTTTCTTTTGTAACGCTACGCATAAGTCATGGAGATCCTTGGTGTTTCTGCCTGGCAAATTTACACTTTAATCGTAAAGTATGGAACAGGCTACAAGAAGTCTTTTGAGAAGCCAAAGGGCAGTAAATCTCTAACAGTGCCCACTTCCAATATAGGCCCCCCACCCACTCCTTTACAGGCTATCCGAATGGGATACCCCTGGCGGCGCTCATATTCAGCTATCGCTTGCCTGCAGCTTCCACAAGGGGGTACAGGCCGATGGGTAGGGGCTAGTTCACTACCGGCGAGTATGACCAGGGCGCGGATACGCACGCCGGGATACGAGGCACCAGCTTGAAAAATGGCTACTCGCTCGGCACATAGACCCACCGGATAAACGGCATTCTCTTGGTTGTTCCCGCATATGATTTGCCCCCCTTCGAGACGGATTGCAGCACCTACCTTAAATTTGGAATAAGGTGCATAAGCGCTTTCTCGTGCTTTTGCCACGCGTTTAAAGAGGAGTTGCATCTCCTCGTCTAACTCCGCTACAGATCGGTATTCGGTATAGTTGATGATCTGACTCCGCTGCATATATCCGTTTAAAATCCCCGAGCAGAACTGCTTTTATAAGCCATGTCGCAAAACCCAATCCAGCGGTAGCAATGGTGTGATCAAAAGAAACAAAAAAATACGTACTTCATGTCACACGGCTCAACCCCTCGGATTCACCGCGCATTTAAAATTAGGTAAATTTGTGCAAATGTATTTAATTTGCAACTATACAAGTCTAACAAATCATACTGTAGATATGACAAAAAGCCTTTTAATCTCCATCGTATCAATCCTGGTTCTCTCGAGCTGTAGCCGTTTTTTCGGTGGAAGAGGCAGAAATGGGAAATCCGAAACCACGGGCTGGGACATTAGCAATCCAGTGGAAACGCTTAACGCCAAAACCCGTTACGATGCACAAAAAACCGGACCGGGATTGGTCTTTATCGAGGGGGGCACCTTCGTCATGGGGCGTACCCGAGAAGATGTCATGCACAATTGGAATAACGCACCGACACGGCAACAAGTACATTCATTCTATATGGACGAAACAGAAGTGACCAACATCGCCTATCGGGAATACCTCAGCTGGCTCAAAAGGGTATTCCCACCGAGCGATGAACGGTTTTCCAAAATATGGTTGAGCGCTTTGCCGGATACCACAGTATGGCGCGATACGCTTTCATACAACGAAGTGTATGTAAAAAATTACCTGCGACACCCGGCTTACAGCTATTACCCCGTAGTGGGCGTCAATTGGCTTCAAGCCAATCGTTATGCAGCCTGGCGAACCGATCGCGTAAACGAACGGATCTTGACCCGGGCGGGGTATATAAGCAAAGAAAAGAGTGGTGAGGCGCATGGTGCCGCGCATTTTTCCACCGAGGCCTATTTAAACGAAGTCGAAACCTCGAATTCGGTGGCAAGCGACGCTACGGATACCCGTACCGCCTCGGGCAAATCGGCTAAACGCGGCAAGCGGAAAAGCGCTGTCGTCAGACGAGAAGATGGTATATTGCTCCCCGCTTACCGCCTGCCCACCGAAGTGGAGTGGGAGTACGCAGCTGTAGTTCCAAATCAAAGACGAGTCTACAACATACGAAAAGGGAGGGAATCCCCTATCAGGCAGTTGCGGAACCGACGCATCGGTAAGAAAGGTGATTTTCTCGCCAATTTTAAAAGGCGAGCTGGAGACTACAGCGGTGTAGTGGGTTGGTCTAATGACGGGGCTGCAGCCCCGTCAGAAACCCGGACATTTCCGCCTAACGACGCCGGGTTATACGACATGGAAGGCAATGTAGCAGAATGGGTTGCGGACGTATATAAACCGACCATCGACACAGAGACCAACGATCTCAATTACTATAGGGGCAACACCTTTACAAAGGTGGTGCGCAAAGATGGAAAAACGGCCGTGGTCACTGAAACGGTTACATATGACACCTTACCCAATGGTAAGCTGGTCTACCACGACTTACCCGGCCAAGTGCGCTATAAAAAGTCAGGCGATACAGACGCGTATCCAGAAGGGTCAAGCCCATCTGACAGTGCGTTTTACAGCGGCGACTCCCCCCCGACAGGTCTGGGACAAAACAACCGCAATACTCCGGATAGCCACGATGAATTTCGAGTGGTCAAAGGGGGTTCTTGGCGGGATCGCGCCTACTGGTTAGATCCCGCTGAACGCCGGTTTATGCGGGAGGACCGAGCTACTTCCTGGATTGGTTTTCGGTGTGCAATGGATCGGGTGGGACACAAGACCCGAGGCAGGACGAGAAGGAACTGAGCGGACCGCGCATTCGACCTTCCCACACCCTTATCAGATGGAAATTCAAGAGCTATACGCACTATTTTTAAAATCCAAGGGCGTTGCTACCGACACGCGGAAGATTGAGAAAAACCAACTCTTTTTCGCCTTGCGAGGGCCTGCATTCAACGGCAATCAATTCGCCTTACAGGCCCTTGAAAGCGGCGCCTTAGCGACTGTCGTAGATGACCAATCCGTCCCAAACGAAAATGCACGAGTCATTTATTTCCCGAATGCGCTTCAAGCCTTACAAGGTTTGGCTCGGTACCACAGGCGGAAATTCAACGCCACCTTACTGGCCGTAACGGGAAGCAACGGAAAAACCACTACTAAGGAACTGATCCATGCCGTTTTAAGTCAAAAATACCCGACCCTGGCCACGGTTGGAAACCGGAATAACTCGATCGGCGTCCCGCTCACACTACTCGATTTAAATGCTGAACACCGATTTGCCATCGTCGAGATGGGCGCCAGTCGTCAAAGCGAAATCGGGCGGCTCTGCGCGATAGCAGAGCCCGATCTGGGCTATATCACCAACTTTGGACAAGCCCACCTCGAGGGCTTTGGCGGCTTCGAAGGGGTGGTAAAGGGCAAAAGTGAGTTATATGATTTTCTCAAGTCGAGCGGTGGACGGGCTTTCGTAAACCTCGACGATGCGTTACAAGTACAAAAGAGTGCGGGACTCAAGCGCTTTACATTTGGGCAAAACAGCTGTGCCGATGTGGTCTTCCAGTACAAAAAAAACAAAGCATTCGCCGAATTGGCCTACCAAAACGAGGCGATCTCATCCCGACTGGTCGGGCATTACAACCTACCCAATATCGCAGCGGCCGTAGCCATAGGGCTTTTCTTCGATGTGGCACCAAACAAAATCCAGGCTGCGATTCAGGCCCACACGCCCGGTTCAAACCGTTCTGAGATCGTCGATCGAGGCACCTACCAAATCATTTTGGATGCTTATAACGCCAACCCCTCCAGCATGCGTGCCAGCTTGGCCGCATTTAAAAACCGCAGCGGGCGCAAGTGGGTTATTCTCGGCGATATGTATGAACTCGGGGATGCCAGCCCCAACGCCCATCAATCCATCGTCGATCTATTGCGGGAATTGGATTTTACACAGGTCTCTCTCATCGGAAATCAATTTTATCAAACCCATACCCATGGGATTGAAAATCTCAAAAAATTCAAAACATACAAGGACTTCTGTAAAACTTTAGCAAACCGCGCTGTAACCGCCCGATTTGTCCTCGTCAAAGGGTCGCGCAGTATGGCTTTAGAAAGGGTTTTGGAATCAATCTAACCAATTGCTAAAACGAGTGATACTCGTCACAGCGGATAGTACGATGTAAAGCGTTACGATAAGTGGTATGGCTAGAAATTTCAGGCCCAAAATCAACAGGGCTGAGATGAGTAAAAAAGCATAGCGCAACTCGTTTCGCTTCCAGCTGATGGATTTGACCTTCAGGGAAAATAATTTGACATCCAAAAGCATGAATACACTGCTCACCAACACATTAAACAGTAGAAAATAGGTATTGGAAAGCAGGTTATCCACCGTCGGCGTGTTTTGAAATATTAAAATCATCATCAGTGAAATGATGTATAGGGCATTAGCCGGTGTGGGCAAACCAAAAAAATAGTCGTTCTGCCGCATGTCTACGTTAAACTTGGCGAGGCGAACCGCAGCAGACAAGGTAATGACAAAGCCGAGATAAGGCAAGTATGCATGGGTTCCATCTAGGCTTCGGTCGATGAGGGCATACATAAAAACGCCGGGTACCAGGCCGAAAGTGACCAAGTCGGCCAGCGAGTCGAGCTGCTTGCCCAGCGCGCCATCCACCTTTAGCATTCGGGCTACTAGGCCATCGAGAAAATCCAGGAGCAGGCCAAGAGCCACAAAGGCAGCCGCGTCTGTAAACGCACCTCGGAAAGCCGATCTCGTAGCCAAGCAGCCGAAAAACAAATTGCCGAGTGTCAACAAATTGGGGAGCGCGCTCTTTCCAAACACTTTTTTATATTTTCTTCAAAAGTAGTAAAATTGTAAAAAAGGCTGCCTTACTTTTGCACCCAAACGCGATAGATGCGTCCGAAAGTACTACCCTCTATACTCACCGGATTGTTGCTCTACCTGTCTTGGCCAGTAGGTGGCTTTGCAGCCCTGCTCTTTATCGGATTCGTCCCACTGCTCTGGGTGGAACACCAATTGTACGTGCAACGGGCCGCTTTGTACAAGGTATTTCTATTGGCTTACATCGCATTTGTCATCTGGAATTTTTTAACGAGCTGGTGGTTGCATTACGCCACTGTAGCAGGTGCGCTATTCACCGTGCTGGTCAACGCCGGGCTGATGAGCCTGGTCTTCTGGCTTTATGCCTTTACCAAGCGAAAGTGCAGGCCACCTTTGGCGCTGCTCTTTTTGGTATGCGCTTGGCTGGGACTTGAAAAATTACACTTGATATGGGAATTTGCCTGGCCCTGGCTCAATTTGGGAAACGGCTTTGCCGCAAACCCCAAATGGATACAATGGTACGAATACACCGGCACCTTTGGGGGTTCGCTGTGGGTTTGGTGGGTCAACAGCGGTGTATTTATAAGTCTCTTGAAGTTTTCCAAAACCAAAGACAAAGCCCATATCATGCGCGGGCTGTGCTTTTGCATTTTAAAAATAGGTCTGCCGATAGCGGCTTCCGCCTATATCTTCTCCCACTATCGCGAAGCTGCGCAAAACGCGAGCATTTTAGTGCTACAACCGAACTTAAACCCCTATACTGAAAAATTCCACAAGAGCAATGTACAAACTGCTCGAGATTTAATAAGCCTGAGCCAGCGGGCTGACACAGGACGATTCGACTATATCATCGCACCTGAGACGGCGCTGAACAAACCCATAGATCTGTCCGATCCGATGCGCTATCCATCGATTCGACTCATCAAAAATTTCACATGGCAACACCCCCAAACCGCTTTTATCACGGGGGCGGAATCTCAAAAAATCTACCGCAATGCCAAGCGACTGCCCGACGATGCCAATCCATTTGCCGATGGATCGGGCGGGTTTCAAAGCTTTAACTCCGCTTTGCAAATCGACGCACAAGACAGTTTACAGGTTTACCACAAATCCAAGCTGGTCGCAGCGGTCGAGGTGATCCCATACCGGTCGCTGACCGAGAAAATACTCGGAAGAAACATGATCGACCTGGGGAGTACATCGGTTTCGCTCGCCACCCAAAAAACGCGCTCGGTATTTAAAAACGCTGCGAACCATTTCGTAGCTGCACCCATCATTTGTTTTGAATCGGTTTTCGGGGAGTTTGTCACCGGTTACGTAAAAAACGGTGCCAATTGGCTTTGCATCATCACGAATGACGGCTGGTGGGAAAAGACACAAGGTTACCGACAACACCTGGCCTATGCCCGGCTTCGCGCTATTGAAAACCGGCGCAGCGTAGCGCGATCGGCCAATACGGGTGTCTCGGCTTTCATCTCGGAACGGGGCATTGTCCAAAAGCGCCTCAACTACAATATAAGGGGGTGCCTAAACGGCACCATCAGCATCCAAACCCAGCAGACGTTTTACACCCTTTACGGCGACTACATTGCACGAATCGCCATTTTTATCGGTGCACTTCTATTTCTCTACGCCCTGGTAAACGCGATTCAGTCTCGAATCAAGGCTTAAAAATAAGAGACACTTCTTAAAAATTTTTAGACTAACCTAAATATTTATTTCTAAAACTTATCTTTGCGACTCATTTCATATTGTGAAGGTAGACAAATCCCTCAGCGAGTTTCATGCCAGCATTGATCCGAATACGCGGAAAAATTCTTGGCAAAGGCTTTTCACATGGTTTGGTCCCGCCTATTTGGTCAGCGTGGGGTATATGGATCCGGGCAATTGGGCTACCGATATAGCCGGGGGGGCGCAATTTGAGTACAAATTGCTTTGGGTTTTGCTGATGAGCAATCTCATGGCGCTTTTCTTACAGAGTTTGAGCGCACGACTGGGGATCGTCCGCGGTCTAGACCTGGCACAGGCCAATCGGATCGGTTTCCCAAGGGGGGTGAATTACATACTCTACGGCTTGGCCGAACTGGCCATTATAGCGACCGATTTGGCTGAGGTAATGGGGGTAGCCATCGGCCTGAATATGCTCTTTGGCTTACCCCTTCTATGGGGTGTGCTGATCACCTTGTTGGATACCATTCTCATCTTTTACCTGCAAAAATTGGGCATACGAAAGGTAGAGGCCTTTATCATCGCCTTGATCCTCATCATCGGTATTTGTTTCTCTTTGGAATTGTTTTGGGCCAAGCCGAGCTTTTCAGCCATCGCCTCGGGGCTCAAGCCAGACATTCCCAATGCGACCGCATTGTATATCACCATTGGAATCATCGGTGCTACGGTCATGCCCCACAATTTATACCTGCACTCCGCGCTGGTACAATCCCGAAAAACAGTGCGCAAGCCGCAAGCCATAAGGCGGGCGCTGCGATTCAACCTGCTGGACAGCGCCATCGCGCTCAACTTAGCTTTTTTGGTCAACGCGGCGATTTTAATCCTCGCAGGTGCCGTGTTTTTCAATACCGAATATATGCACCTAGCCGAGTTGGCGGACGCACAACGCCTACTCGCACCATTGCTCGGCACCCGATGGGCTTCCATCCTATTTGCCATTGCGCTGATCGCCGCCGGGCAGAGCTCCACGCTTACCGGTACGCTTGCCGGACAAATCGTCATGGAGGGTTATTTGCAACTGCGCATCAGTCCGATAGCGAGGCGATTGCTGTCCAGAGGGCTGGCCATCATACCCGCTGTGGTCGCGCTGGTGCTCTTTGGCGATCGGTCGTTAAACGGTTTACTGATACTCAGCCAGGTCGTGTTGAGCTTGCAGCTCTCCTTTGCCATCATTCCCCTACTCCACTTCGTGAGCGACCGGAAGACCATGGGTGAATTTACCCTCCATGCGATTTGGAAGGTAATAGGCTGGATTACTATAGCCGTTATCGCTGGGTTAAACTTAAAATTGGTGATCGATTCGTTGATGCAGTACTTTACCGAAACCGAATCGATCGGGTTAAAAAGCTTGTTTATCGCTTTGGGTCTCGGTTTTGTCGGCTTGATGCTGGCCGTTACCTTTTGGCCGCTGCTGCCGGTCAAAAAGGCGATGAGAGCGAGAAAACTCGTCCACCCCAAACCGCTGGATTTAAGCCTGCGCGTATCTACAAACAGCTTGCAAAAAATCGCTCTGGCACTGGACTTTTCACGCTATGATGAAAGGGTGATTCAAACCGCTTTGCGGTTTTCAGGGTCCGACACCACCTTCATCCTCATCCACGTAGCTGAAAGCGCGGCAGCGGTGTATTCCGATTCCAAACCCGATGATTTGGAATTTCGCGAAGACGAGGTATATTTGCGGCATTATAAAGCGCAAATCGAAACATTGGGAATGGCCGCTAAAACCCGACTGGGGTATGGCAACCGCTGCGATTTTATCAAACAGACCGCCATGCGTGAAAACTGCGACTTGTTAGTCGTCGGCAGCCATGGCCACCGCGGCTGGCGCGACTATTTCTTCGGGGAAACGGTGAATCACCTGCGCCACATCACCCCCATACCGATTTTAATAGCCAAGTGATTCGATCACATGCCATACGAGGCGCAGGGCTTTATAGACGATCACGAGCTGAGCCAGGCATGGGCCGAGTAGCCTTCCCTTTGAGAATGCGAGGAATCGAGCTAAAAAAGAGAAACGACAAACTCGATCGCAGGACTCGTGCAAGTGCTTTGGGAAAAAGGAATATTTAGTAATTTGCCGCCGTGAGATAGAAGCGGGATTGAGAGATATGAAATTTATTGGGATTTGGAGGTACTTCGTCTCCAATATCGTAGAGATAAATGAGTCGCTGATCTTTAACAGAACTTATCAAATGGTACGAGCAAAACGGTTTTTTCCAACAACCGCAATCGACGTCGGAGCAAACCGAGGACAATCGATAAAACTCTTCAAACGCTTGAATAAGGAATGCGCTATTTATTGCTTTGAGCCCAATAAATCCTTAAGCGATAGATTAAAGAGGACTTTGGAGTAACAGAAGCAGAGATTTTGAAGTAAATTACACTCAGGTAGAAATACACGATGATGATATGTACAAAAACAAGTACAAATTAGATGACTTAAAAGCGCTAATGAACGACAATTCATTTCTTTTAGTAAAAAAGATTCGACATGGCTTTGGTCAATTCTACGATTACATATTTAAAAACTCAAAATTAAACGACCGAGATTCGGATTAATGGACACCCTAGCGCAATCATTTAAAACATCGTATCCATTTGCATTCCTCCCCGCCAAATCAGCTGCATCATGAAAAAACCAAAACGCCCTACCACAAGCGGCAAAACCGCTTTAAAAATCCTGATTTCCCTGCTGGCCCTTCTCTTTTTATGCAGCTTGTACCACCGGTCCATTTTTATAGACGATGGATGGCTGGGCGAATACGCTCATTCCTTTGCCGAGCATGGCGTAGTCAGGACAAAGCTCTTTCATCTCTATTACCAGTCACTGGGAATGGATAACACAGCTGTTTACAGTTATCACAAATTGCTTATCTGGTTGGGTGGTTTGCTGATCTACCTGAGTGGCCAATTCAACCCCTATCTCTTAAAATCCATAAGCCTAGCTGCTTATGTCGCTTTAATACTTATCGTCCTGTACGACTACAGAAACCGGCTGCCAAACAAAAATATTTCCAGGTTAATCCTATTGTTTTACCTTCTGGTATTACCCAATCTAATCCGGTTGTCTTTTATGTATAGGCCGGAGCTGGTCGTAACGCTTTTCGGTTATCTATCATTCCGGTATTTGTCGTACAACAGCGGAAGAAAGTCTCTCTTTCTCGCTGGACTCTTTGCCGGTATAGCAACTTTGCTCAACCTAAACGGTTTGGTTTTCATACTAAGCGGCATAGCCTACATCGCTTTATACCATAAGAATTTTAGAACTGTCCTCCTCTTTGGCCTAGGCGCTTCGATCTGTCTCTTGTATTTTGCCGATGTGGCATATGACCACGGCTATCTCATCTGGTGGGAACAGCTCAGAACGAGTCGCGCTGTGCTCTTACATAACGAGCGGAACATTCTCATCTCATGGCGCAAGCTGAACAATTTATTTTTTAGAGGCATTAACGAACTCGCCTACAGCATCCCTCTTGTTTTATCCCTGTTCTTTCTACTTAGAAATAAGATTACAGTTTTAAAAGCCGAGATTCGTTACTTAGTCCTGTTAATCCTCATGCTTTATTTCTTTTCAGTAAGTGGCACCATACCCTTCTACAACATCTATCCATATCCGTACGCCATTGTTTTAATCACTTATGTGATTTCAATAGCGCTTTCCAGAAAAGGCTACGCCCAGCCAATCGCCATCTTGGTCTTGGGTTGCAGCTTCTCCATTGCCATGCACCAATGCGGTTTATTTATCTTCAAAAAGAACACCGATATATACCGTGCCTATAAAACGGTAAACCAAATCATACCTAAGCACAGTAAGGTCCTAGCCGCCCCCTCAATCGTCTTTAATCCCAACTTTACAGATTACGACATCGCTGCCGATCAAAATGCTGTAATTATGAATACCGAAATGGTATTGAAGCACAAAATGACAGAAACCTACCGCAAGCGCTATATAACCCAATTCTGCATCCAAAACCATTTTGATTACTTAGTCGTAAGGAAAGGCTTTCTGGGGAAGTTCAAACTAAGCGAAAACACTTTTAAACCGCTTACACATATCCCGAAGGCCTACTGGATTTACAAGGTTATATCACCCGAGTAAACCCATCTGCCCAAGCGGCCAAGGCTCGATCACCCCGGCCGTTACCAAAAGCGATCTTCTTGTAAAACTCTTCAAAGTCGTAGCTTTCACCAAGCCGTTTGAGCTTTTCTGCGCCGCAGCAATTTTTGCCCTGAATGCTTCCGGTAAAGACGCCCGACCTGTATTGGAGCTCGGTACCGATAAAATTCACCTGCCAATAATCGGCAAAGGGCTCGACCCATTCGGCGCAAGAAGCCGAAGCGATGACCACCGCATCGCCTCTCGCCTTATACGCCAGACGAAAAATCCCCAACAGGTTGAAAGAAGGCGATTGCCATGTTAAAAGGCATTCCAAACTGCGCTCTCACCCCCACTGCTGCCATCGCATAAGCTGTAAGGTGTTTTTCACAATCCTCAGGTTGAACAGATTAAAAAATACATCATGCTTGCCAAAACTGCCATTATTTTACCTCCAATGCACGCACCCACAGTTCGCGAGATATAATACCCTACAAATTTAATATGGGAAGTGCATTTTTCACAGACTTTCTGAAAGGGTTCCAAAAGCAGAATCACTGCATCGAGCGTATACATCACCACCCCAAGGGTTTAATAGAACCGATAAAATCTAGATCGTCATCTGGCCTTTCCACCGAGCGGAAATCGCATGGGATAGTTTACATCTACGCTTCCCCTAGCGATGTCGTTCAATTTACCCTTTAGCAAGCGTTTTTTCAAAGGCGATAATTTGTCCGTAAACAGAATACCCTCGGTATGGTCGTACTCGTGTTGTAACACGCGGGCGATCAGACCGTCAAAAGTCTCGCGCTTTCGGTTGAAATCCCCATCATCGTATGCGAGCGTTATCGAGGCCGGTCTCACGACATCTTCGCGAATGGTGGGTAAGCTGAGGCAGCCCTCGTTAAACTGCCACCCTTCACCGCTTTCCTCAATTTTTTCGGCATTGATAAAAATCCTTTTAAAGCCTTTCATATGGGCGTTTGCCTCATCTGTAGCAAAGGGTGTCAAATCGACGATGAACAAGCGCATGGGCTTCCCGATTTGCGGAGCCGCCAAGCCCACACCAGATGCGTGATACATGGTCTCAAACATATCGGCGATTAGGTTTTTCAAGTCTGGGTAATCCGCAGGCACTCGGGCGGATTTCTGCCTTAAAATCGGGTCTCCATAGGCTATGATGGGTCGTATCATCTCTACTTTTTTCGTTCCAAATAGCTCTGCAAAATCAAGGTGGCGCTGATCTCATCGACCCGGGCCTTGTCGCGGCGCTTTTTTTTCTTGAGTCCGCCCGCTATCATGCTCTGCACAGCGATTTTAGATGTAAAGCGCTCATCGACCCGCCGTACGGGAATGCCGGGAAAATGCGCTTTCAAGTTTTCAATAAATTTCAAAATATACGGCTCGCTTTCAGAGCACTCGTAACTCATCCGTCGCGGCAAACCCACCACAAAACAGTCCACCGATTCAGACTTGAGATAGGACGCCAAGTATGAAAAAATCGCGGCGGCAGAAACGCTTGTCAATCCCGAAGCGATAAGCTGCATGGGATCTGTAACGGCTAAGCCCACTCGTTTTATACCAAAGTCTATCCCGATAACCCGCGGCATACTGCCTGCAAATATATCGGGAACCGATTCAATTGCAAAATGAGATGACAGCCTTGCAAAGGAAAAGCCATTTTACAACGGAAATTGTCGAGCAAAACACCGATCGGCGAATACCCTACATCCCTTACCTATAAGCCGCGCTTTTCAATGCCATAAGGGGTAAAGGTCTTTCTCGCGGCTTTGACTTTCCGTCTGATCTTCATATTGTTTCTGAGATCGGTTTCATCGACATAGGGCCTAACGTGATCCAAGTGTACACATATAGCCGAATACCGGGCCTGAATCGCTTTTATGCCCCCATTCATCATCCGCTCTCCGAGCTCCCTGTCTTGGCCGCCATAGCGCATTCGCTGATCAAATCCATTGGCCGCCACAATATCGGATCTCCAGCCGCTGGCGTTGTGACCGTTCCAAGTTGCCTCCGTCGGGGTTACCCGATCTAAAAAGCGAGTCCACCGACGGTTTTTACTCAATTTATTATTTTTAAAGCTGTTTTTTACCCCCCTTTGTTTCAACCATGCCAAATCAAAGCAGCGCTGCGCTTCAATATCGGCTTTTGAAATGGATTTCGATAGGCGCAAGGGCAGCTTAAAATAACCGCCTGACACGAAGTGATTTCTTCTGCGCTTCTCGTAGTGAACCATTAGAAAATCAGATCTGGGAATGCAGTCTCCATCTGAAAAGACGAGGTAATCGGATTGCGTCTTTACAATAGCCTTATTCAGTATCTCAGATTTTCGGAATCCCTTATCGGTTTGCCATACACGTACTAAGGTAAGCTTGCCCCGCTTCTTAAAATCGTCGATTAACAACCCGGTTTCCGCGTCAGAACCATCGTCTGCTATCAATAACTCAAAGGACTTGAAGCGCTGATTTTCATAAGCGTACAAAACCTTCTCCAGCCACTCCGGCGTATTATACGTGCTGATAATAACAGATAGTTTCAGCGCCATACGTTTCGTTTTATACTATATTGCATGGCAAATTTATGACTTTTAATACGCTTATGCCACTAACCGCTATTATACCTGCGCTCAATGAAGCCGCTGTAATCGAGCGCGCTTTGCAATCCGTTCGTTTTGCGGATGAAGTCATACTAATCGACTCGGAAAGCACCGATCAAACCGCCGCCATAGCGAAAAGACAGGGGGCACGGATAATCAAGCGGAAATTCGACAATTTCTCGGCGCAAAAAAATTTCGCCATCCGACAAGCATCTCACGCCTGGGTTTTGATCGTAGATGCAGATGAGGAAGTCACACCGGACTTGCGACGAGAGATACAAACTACACTACAAGCACCGTATGTGAAAGCAGGTTACTGGATATATTCCACATACCACTTTATGGGTCGAAGAATTAAGTACAGCGGCTGGCAAACGTATAAAAAGATCTGCTTGTTTCAGCGCGATAAAGCCCATTACACCGGTTTGGTACACGAAAAAATGCATATAGATGGCCCGGTGGGCTTTTTAAAAAATAAAATGGAGAACTATAGCTACAGGTCATTTGACCACTACACCGAGAAGACGGGACACTACAAATGGCTACAGGCGAAAGAATTAAAAGAAAAGAATAAACCGCTCAACCTCTTTCACTTTATCGTAAAGCCAGCCTTTCGTTTTTTTCACCATTACATCATCCGTTTGGGCTTTCTGGATGGAATCCAAGGATTTATTCTCGCCACAGTACTAGCCTATGGCGTCTTTACGCGCTATGTGAAATATTGGCTCTTAAGACGAGGCCTGCGGTGACTGGGGGTAAAATCGTGGATCGAGCTGTTTCCACACTGAAGCGCGGCGGTGTCATCCTCTACCCCACCGACACGATTTGGGGCCTGGGCTGCGATGCGACAGCCGAAAGGGCGGTAGAAAAGGTCTATGCCATCAAGAAACGACCCCAAGGCAAGTCCCTGATCGTACTGGTGGAAAGTGAACGCCGTTTGATGCGACTGGTACCCGAAATTCCAGATCGCGCTTGGAGCCTGATGCGTTCCGCCCAAAAGCCCTTAACGCTCGTCTATGAGAAAGCGGAAAATGTAGCACCCAACCTACTGGCAGCAGATGGTTCCCTCGGCATTCGACTGACGCATGACAAATGGCTTGGGAAATTGATTCACCGATTCAACCGGCCGTTGGTATCCACTTCGGCCAACCGCAGTGGCTTGCCATCCCCCATGCGCTTTGGCGAAATCGACACAGGCATTTTGGAAGCGGTGGACTATAGCGTACCTTTGCGACGAGAAAAAAAAGCCCGGTTTGCCGGTTCTGTCGTCATCAAATTGGGCAGAGACGGGCGATTCAAAATCCTGAGAAAGTGATATGCCATCCATACAGTTATCCGAAGCCATAGATGCGCCCATCTTTAAAACCCTCTCTCGAGCTGCCGAAGCACTACAACTCGAAACTTATGTGGTCGGCGGATTCGTCAGGGACTTCTTATTAGATCGCGACCAGAAAAGCGATATCGATATCGTCTGTATCGGCAGTGGGATCGAACTGGCGGAAAAAACAGCGCAGTTGTTACCGGGAAAGATCGGTGTATCGGTCTTCAAAAACTTTGGCACAGCCATGCTCAAATTTGGGGATCTAAAAATCGAATTCGTCGGGGCGCGAAGGGAATCCTACCGCCCCAACAGCCGCAAGCCCATCGTGGAAGCGGGCAATTTGCGAGTCGATCAAAACCGCCGGGATTTCACCATCAATACACTGGCCATCGGCTTACACCGAGCAAATCACGGCCTGTTAGTCGATCCGTTTAACGGGCTGGGGGATTTAAAAAAGCGGCTGATCCGCACGCCGCTGGACCCCGATATCACCTATTCAGATGACCCACTGCGCATGCTGCGCGCCATTCGCTTGGCCGCTCAACTCGGGTTTTCCATCGAGCGAGAATCCTTCCAAGCCCTCAGCAAAAATAAAGCGCGCATCGCGATCGTCTCAATGGAGCGAATCGCAGACGAATTCAACCAAATCATGCTGAGTGAAAAACCTTCACACGGCCTATTGCTGTTGGAAAAAAGCGGCTTACTGCCCTATATACTCCCCGAATTGCAAGCGCTCAAAGGCATAGATGAAAGGGATGGACAAACGCACAAGGATAATTTCTACCACACCTTAGAAGTGGTGGATAACATCAGTCCAAACACGGTTGATCTCTGGCTGCGCTGGGCTGCTTTGCTGCACGATATCGGCAAGGCACCCACCAAAAAATTCGATAAAAAAATCGGCTGGACGTTTCACGGACACGAATATATCGGTGGTAAAATGGTCTCAAAAATATTTCGGCGTCTAAAACTACCGCTTGGCAAACCCGTAAAGTACGTCAGAAAGCTCGTCACCCTGAGTTCACGACCGATCGCCCTGGTGGACGACAAAGCCACGGACTCCGCCATTCGCCGCTTGCTCTTCGATGCCGATTCGGACATCGAAGACCTGATGATGCTCTGCGATGCCGATATCACCACGAAAAATAAAAAGCGCTACGAGCAGTACAAAAGCAATTTTGAGCGGGTACGCCAACGCCTTAAAGCGGTGGAAAGACGCGACCACATCCGCAATTGGCAGCCGCCCATAGATGGAAAGGCGATTATGAGCGCTTTTAACCTCCATCCCGGACGTGAAATCGGAATCATAAAAACCGCTATCCGAGAGGCTATCCTGGAAGGCGAGATACCCAACGAGTACCGAGCCGCCTACGACTTTATGCTTAAAAAAGGTGCGGATATGGGGTTAAAGCCAGTTGTGCGGTTTCATTAAACAACAACCCACTCGAACTCGGGGATAAAAACATCGGACTGAAAAGCCGGTCTCGTCTTTTTGGCTTTATGCTGTAGGGGTACAAAAGCGGATACTATTTTTCTGTGTTTCTCCTTTTGTGAGCGTTTGAAAATAGGGGATTGCTTTTTTGTATTCATCCGTTTTTAGCAGCTTAAACAGCGGTATTTTTTTGCTTTTGTCCTTTTGTAGGGGCTTGAAAAGGAGGCTTATTTTTCTGTTCTTTTATAAGGGTTTGAAAAAGGGTAATCTCGTTTTCTATACCTGTATAAGCTGCGCCGGCTTTTACTATACAGTCGAACTGGGTCGGTTTGAAAAGCGAGCGCTATCTCTTTTGTGTCCGTCCGTGTGTAGTGAAAGGGCGGCACTTGCTCATGGATAGGCTTGCTCGTAGTGGCCATCGCCGTATTCTCGCCCTGCAGATCACAGCGGTTTTTGCAGGGGGCTGATCACCTGAGCATCTTCCAAAAAGATCAGCGTTTTGATGGCGTTATCGATCGTCTCAGCCAGGGCCTGAATCGTATGCAGTTTGAGCGCAGCCTCATTATAGAGCATGCTCACTTCACGCGAGGGTACGGGTGGGGTAAAGTTTTTCATATATCGCTTCTCTTCCCCACACAGCTTGGAAGCCGTTAAATAGGGTAAGAGGGTCATACCAAAGCCTTGGTTAGAGAGGCGAACCATGGTTTCAAAGCTACCGCTGTCGATGTTTGCCCTTTTGTGTGCGCCAGGCAACGCATCGCATAGATTAACCACATTATTTCTAAAACAATGTCCGCTTTTAAGCAGTAGGATGTCTCGAATGTTCAAATCGTTCACGCTGAGCTGTTTTTTGCCCGACAGCCTATGGTTTTCCGGAACGTAACCCACAAAAGGCTCGACGTAGAGGGGGCTTTCGACAAGCCCGGGTTGATCCAGTGGTGTAGCGGCGATACCGGCATCGATTTGTCCGTCTTTCAGGCTTCGGATTACCGAATCGGTTTGCAATTCTCTTATGTGTAAATTGACTTGGGTGTATTTTTCTAAGAATGGTTGTAAGAACAGCGGAAGCAAAGCGGGCGCTATGGTGGGAATAATCCCCAGCGTAAAATCACCAGTTGCGACGCCCTTTTCCCGATCGACCAAATCCCGTATGCGCGATGATTCATTCAGGATGACGCGAGCCTGTGCCAAGATTTGAGTCCCGATTTCCGTAGGGACGACGGGTTTCTTATTTCGATCGAATAGGGTTACGCCCAATTCATCCTCGAGCTTTTTTACTTGCATACTCAGGGTGGGCTGTGTGACAAAGATCTCTTTAGCAGCCAAGGTGAAATTACCGTATTTTGCTACACTCAAAGCATAGCGCAGCTGTGTTAAGGTCATAAATGGGGCATATTTTGTACTCGGGCCAGCGAACCGTTGTGCAAACATAGGTAAAAAATGAGATTTGTGCGCAGATGGCAGCTATAGGCGTACATCAAGGCCGTCCAGGGTATCGGAGCCCCTTAAAAGCATAAAGAGAAAAACGATTCAAAGGCAAGGGGAGTTTTCCAGTCCCCAATTTAAAAGCCGACATGATTTTCCGACATTTGCAATCCGAAACGCATGGCTGGGATTTTTATGAATTTTAAACGCTTTGAGCACAATATTGCGCATAGCTCGGTTTTTAGTGCAGTGGTAGATTAGATGGCTTTAAGACCGTTTGTAAACCTGTCAGATGAAAAAGCGGTATAAACGATATGGGTTCAATACCGATATTTTTGGTAACCTACTGTGGATTAAGCGGTTGATTATTTTTGTATTCGGTTCCTTTACCTATAACCGATACAACGGATTTAACGAGTTGAAAATCAGTGGAACCGAGCATTTGGTCGACTTGCCGAATACCCATGTGTTGATCGTTTCCAACCACCAGACCTACTTTGCCGACGTCTTTGCGATGTATCATGTGTTTTGCAGTGTGAAAAACGGCTTTATCAATACCATCAAAAATCCGATTTACCTCTTGAATCCAAAGCTAAACCTATATTACGTAGCCGCTAAGGAAACCATGAATAAAGGATTGTTGCCCAAAATCTTTAAATACACCGGCGCGATTACCGTCAAGCGCTCCTGGCGCAGTGCTGGCAAAGCGGTAGAACGCGTCATCGACCGGCACGACCCAGAAAATATTGAAAAAGCCTTGAGCGATGGTTGGGTGATTACTTTTCCACAAGGAACGACCCAGGCTTTCACGCCGGGGCGGATGGGCACAGCCCATATCATCAAGCGCAAAAAACCCATTGTGGTGCCTGTGGTTATCGATGGATTTAGAAGGGCCTACGGCAAGACTGGAATCGTGCTAAAAAAGAAGGGGGTAACCCAAACCATGCGCTTTAAAAAGCCACTTCAGATCGATTGTGAAAACGAGAGCACGCGCGACATTTTAGATAAGGTGATGGACGCCATAGAACAGTCTCCGGATTTTTTGAAAGTAAGACCGGACGGAAAAGCTTAAACATAGTACGGACCTTCTCAAAACTGGCTCAGGGGTTGGTATCTCTTACCGATGATAGGTGCGTACCGTCTGAATCCAGCTGTTCAATGATAGCGTTTTGATATGATGCTCCCGATTACTTTGTCTTCATACTATACGACAGCTTTTCTGTAAGGCGTTCTATCCGTGTCATTTCATCCACTTTGAAACACCTTGCACAAACGCGATGAGAAATAACGGGTTACCGTACCATTTTTATCTGCTTCTGGATTTGGCATCGGTCGGGTAAGTCGTATCCTTTAAACCGAACGCATCGCGGATATATCGAAAGCTAGACAAAATTTGGGGCTTCCCATTTGCGATGGCCACATTGTGTTCAAAGTGGGCCGACGCTTTTCCATCTGCGGTTTTGATGGTCCAACCATCGCCGGACTGCGCTACTTTTTCT
>JBAJNK010000008.1:0-11297 GCA_036881805.1 Flavobacteriales bacterium | reverse complement strand
TAACTCGCCTTTATTGCGAATTTCGATTCTTACAATCCACCCCGCGCCATAAGGATCTGCATTGACCTTTTCGGGTTCTGATTCCAGTCTTTCATTGCATGCAACCACCCGACCGGATACGGGCATCAGTAAATCCGATACGGTTTTTACCGCTTCGACGGAGCCAAAAACCTGCTCCCTATCCAGGATTTCGCCCTGGGTATCCACATCTACATAGACGATATCACCGAGCTCTCTCTGCGCAAAATCCGTGATCCCTACGATCGCCTGATCACCCATTACGCGAACCCATTCGTGATCTTTGGTGTACTTGAGTTCTTTGGGAAAATTCATATGTCCTATAAAAATTTCTAACTTCCAAAATTAACCCGAGCAGACAGTCCAAACTGGATGTCGGATACCGGAAAGGCCGTTGAGATTGCATATTTAGTGACATTTTGATTATAATACAAACGCAGGTTGAGCCTGCTGCCAAAATTGTAGTCTGCCTGTGCGCGTATCTCCGTTTGATCTCGCTTGGTTATAATCTGATCTGCGCGCCCAGTCAATTTGCGAATAGCCACTTGGTTCCGGTTCAAAACGACAGCTGCTTTCAAATGCAAATTGTCTCTAACAGTTTGGGTTTTGTCTGCGTGCCGTGTGAGAAATTTCAGGTTCCTAATGCGGTATCCAAAACCCAGCGCCCATTCCGAGTCAGTCGATTCAGTCAGCGAATGGTTGGTCAAGCTCAGGTTTTGCATTCGATCCCTGTCATAGTCCAGCGAAAGCCGCATGCCGTTTTTCAAGGTACAGTCTAGGCCTATGAGCGGCGCACAAAACGCCTCCATTTTTAATCCCCCATAAATCCGGTGGGGGCGCACACCGCTTGCAGCGGTGAAGTCTATCGAATAGGCAGCGCGGTACGCGTGGCGAATTTCGAATTGCGTGACGTATTTTTTCACAAACGCAAGCCGATTCAAACCCGTATACGCAATTGTCCAGTTCGGTATCGGGATACTTCGAAAAGCAGCCAAACCGATGGCATGCGGTGATCGGCCACTGCAAGCGGATAAAAATGCTGGGATCAGAACCGATTGACTCGTAGGCCTATCGGCTAAGCGCTTCGCTATAACCGCCCGGTCTCGCTTAAAGTCTTCGAATAGCCGGCGTCCATTTTTAAAGGTAGCCGGAAGCGCGACATGCGTGATGAAGAAATGACCGAACGCATCGGATTGGCGCTTACCGGGAAAATTGAAGTCGTAAACGTTTATCGAGCGGGTGTATCTCCGCTCCCCTGACAGCATTATAGAGAGCGCAGGCAGGGGCTGCATCATAAGTTGATAACTGAGGTTCTCGGAATGCAAGCGCTGATACGGGTTCGCAAGGGTGTCGGTGGTGATATGCCAACGCTGCAAGCGGTTGTGCTGCAAAATATCTGTCTGATTGCCAAACCGGAATCCGAGGTTCGGGCCGGCGGAACCCCGGCCAAAGAAGCCAACTCGGTTGCGAAAGCCCGGTATGACAGAACTCAGATTCTTCGCATAACTCAGCTGTGCATCTCGCAAGCCGCTAAATGGCATGAAGACAAAATCGCAAAACCGCCATCGGTTTGCGGTAACCCCATGCGTCATCGGGTTTAGGCGCGCCCCCGATTTTCTTAAAAACGATACCCCGTCGATCAGCTGTTTCAAGTTGAGGGAAGCGGTTGCGTTCCAATCGCCGCTGTTCTGAATCGCATGGCCCAAATCCACTCGCTCCCCCCGATCGCCTACCCATTGAAACGCCTCGGATCGCGCCATCCAACTGTAGTTTGCGATATAAGATACGTCGACATCCGTCCATTTTAAAAATGAGAAATAGCGCAATGGGGGCTTCCAGGTCGCGCGCAGCTGCTGCGCATAGTGAACCGGCTGGCCAACGTTGAAAAACCCTTTGTAAATCAGGTCTCGATCGGGTCGCTCCACGTAAGGATTAAAACCGCCCAAACCCTTCACAATGCGGTTCGTAGCCGATGTAAAATCGACGTGGAATGATCGGGTGAAGTCAAAGCCGATGTCGTATTGATAATCAAACTTAAATTTATATCCAAAAGCAGCATTGGGGCCGGCGGTTATAGGGGACGGGTTCAAGCTGCGAAGCTGGGTTTGGTGATAGGAACGCGAGATGGCCGCTCGAAATGAAAGGCGCGTGGGCAAAGGGTTAAAGTTAAAGGCTCGCGACCCGCCGAGATACCGAGCCATCCACCTCGGTGTAAAGGAATACGCGTAATCGACCGAGGCCTGCAAATCCCTTTGGACCTGGTAAATCGTCTCCACATCCCTGTGGTACTGTTGGTCGTATAAATAACTGAGGGAAAAGTTTTCTACATCGTAGAAGTGAGCCGGCTTATCGGTGGTTTTATCCTTTCTGATATGCAGCAAACTCAAGCTGGTGCTTCGCCCATAACCATTGGCTATACGCGAGATAGAATCCCGCATTTGATCGGGCAGCCAACCGGTCTTGACATCTCGATCCAGCGGATTGTATTCGGGGCTTACAAACGATTCAGCTACCGAATAGTTAAGGGGTATATGCAAACCCCATTTCTTTGGCGTTAGCATGTCCAAATTCACACGGGTGTGGAATGAATATCGACTCTTATCGTCCTGAGCCCGGTCGATCAAGGGTTCGGAAATTCCGCCAAACCCGCTGGTATTACTCGTTCCCGAAAGGCTCACTCGAGCAAAGTCCGCCAAATCTACGTCGATATTGGCACGGGCCGCCCACCCACCCTGCTCATCAAAACCACTGACCCGCAACGCATCAAACCACACCACTGCTGAGGCAGCCATTCGGCTTTGACGACGGTTGCGCACCCCGAGCATGACAACGCTTATGTCGCCGAGTGACGGACGTCCTTTTACCCCCATGCGCTTCCCCGTTTGGGTCAGCGCTTGATCTCGTTCTAATTTGAGATGGACGAAGTCGGCCAGGCTTACATGTATCTCGTTTTCTTCAGGCCAAATATCCGAAGGAGAAGTGGATCCAAATCGCGTGGGCTTCAGTGGAATCTCGTACTCGTAATAGTTGTCTGTCATATCGGCTCCCAGCCGGATAAATGCGACGACGTCACCGTCTTTGAGGTCGGCTTTCCCCGATAGCCGTTCCGCATGCACAAACAAATCGAGTTGCTCGTATCGACGAAAATCGAAGTCGACATAGCGATAGACGGCACGGGCATCGCCATAATCCAAATCCCGAACCCGCAAAAGCATGGAACTCTCATTCCGGTCTTGAACCGCTGTGGTATGGTACAGGCGTTCACGGCTGATGCCTGGCGGCATGGTGTAGGGAATGGGACGGCGGTTGGCGTTGGAAACCAAATCGATGCCTTCCAGGTCAAAATGGCTGAGGTCAGGCTTACCCATCGCCTCGAGATCCCGCCCCTGGTCATCGGTCTTTAAATTTTGTTCAAACCGCCTCCAATCGGTACGAACCAAGCGCAGCGTAGCAAAGCGCAGCGTGGTTTGTTTTGAAAACCCCTTTAAAGCGAGACGCATAAAGCGGATGGAGCGGAAACCGGTCATACCGCCAATGGCCTTTCCGCTCCGAATGGGCACCTTAAATTGATACCACTTTACGCGTTGGGTACGACCATCCTTTAGATGGACCGTTTCTTCGCGAATATCCGCGATGTCATTCTTTCCAATGGTATGTAAATCTCGTGGACGCATACTGATCTGATATTGATAATAACGCTCCGTACGATTCATGGTCTGATCGCGGTTGATGTCTTCCACATCCGGGTAGGCATCTCTCGAATTGCCTTGCGTACCATTAAATGCCGTGTATCGCTCGATAATTCCAGCTCGACGTGCATCATATGACCGGTCCAAAAAATGCTTGTAATCATCTCCTGAGGGGTCTGGGCCGAAAGCAGATCCGTATCGCTGTGCCTCCTGAAAGTCGTTTAAGCCATCGAGCCCCAAATCCTGTGCAGCTCGGGCTGATCCTGCTGTGCTGAATGCGTACACCGTCGACTGTTGCCTGGGAACGCTTCCCCACTCGGTGCTTTCCACAGCAGCGGGATCGGGTTGGGTAGGCAGTCCATTCTCGTATTGCTTTTTTCCATCCTTCAAAATATCTTCCGATACATCGCCCAATTGGAAATACAAATCCCCCCCCGAGTTGGTCTGATCCCCATGGAAAGGATCCATCAGCCAGAAAGATAGGTATTGGATATTCTCTTTTTCAAAGTTGTTGGTGTACATCGGACGCATAATAGCTGCCCAAGCCGCTTGGGTATCGCCTATACCATTAACTTCAGCCGGGTTGAAATTGTAAGGCCCTCGTTCAGTAGGGAAAATCGTTACATCAAAGGTTTGTATCGCTTCGTCAGACCCGGGCGCGACATCTCGATTTGGAAAAACTTCGTGTACCAAAACCTGTCGAACTGCATTTTTAGAGCGTTCAGCGCGGGTTATGCCAGCCGGCATGCCCTTGCCTATATCGTAAAAAAGTGGGTCGATGGAATACCACGCCATTTTGGCCCGGTGGTAACCATAGGAAAGGTCGTCCCGGTCTCCATCAAAATCGGTTTGCCCGTCACCCCCCGGTGTACTGGCCAAAGACCATTTGCGCCAATCGGTAAGGGAGATGCCGAACTGTGTGGATTCGAAACGATCCACGTATGATGTGGCCGATCCCTCAAAATCAATTCCTTTGGGCGATCCGGGCTTGAGGTAAGCAAAATTTACCGCGGCGTTTATGCGAGAAGGGACCTTTGTATCGACGAAGGGGAGTTTGTCAATCCAATCGGTTAAAAATGAGACATTATTCTTGCTGTACAGCCCATTGAACCCCAAAATCGAGTTGTTAACCGGTTCCAACCCATAGTTTGCCGTTTGGACAAGGGGTTTTTCCCGATACTTTAAATAGGTAGCACCCAGTACGAAATCCGCATTAAATCGATGTTCCAAATCGATGCTGAAAAATCGATTTTGTCGTCGGTTAAACGCAGCATTGTCCAACACAGATACATGTATGGGAATACCCGAAGCCCTTATATCTTCATCGATCAACCGAAGCGTGCCATTTTGATAATCCACGATGTAATCCACGCCCTCCGCTAGTTCTCTGCCAGCTGCTGTTACCCTTACCGAACCGCAAGGTACATCGACGGCGCCAATACGGATCCCATCCGTAGACGCAGTACCTCGGAACGCCCCTTTAATAGAAAACTTATCTCTCGCAGAACTCGATTCCCGCGCGCTGGGTTTGCTGGTGTTGTACATAGCCTGAAATACATAACGGTCGATGGCTTCCTGTGGGGCATGTAGGCGTTGTAAACGCTTCTCTAAGTAGCTACCGAAAGGTTCCACCACAGTAAAGATCAACCGTCCAGCGGCCGGGTCAATCGTAATACCGGGTTGGTAGTCAAAAAGACCATCCGGCCCCGGATTGCCGTTTGGGCTTAACCGATCCATATGCAGCAGTTGGGTAAGCGTTATTTTTTGTGCACCGCCCGAGTTGGGCAAGTATTTCACAGCCGTTCCGATCTGATCATCGCGATACACCACATCGAGACTAAAGCCTTCCGCTGCGATCTGAGCCTCCCCCAAATCATAAATGTTTTTCATCATCAGATCCCAAATCGGATCTGCAATGCGCATATCACTGCGCTTTAATAGCTTGGCCACCAAATTGTCGGGGGCATCTACATCGGTGGAAAACTCGCCGAGCTGATAGGCGTTTCCGTTTAAAACATATTGAAAAGAAACCGCTAAAACCTGGTCATCGCGCAAAGGTCGCTCGAGGGATAGGTAGCCCAATTGGGGGTTTAGCCGGTATTCGGACTCGCTCAACAGCTTGGCATTTTCAATCAGGACAAAGTCTCGATCGGGTCTAAAACCCAGGGATTCCATCGCTGCACCAGCTCGGCTGCGATCACGGCTCTGGGGATTAATGTGGGTAAAAATGTCGTTTGCGTTTTTTGATGGATCCGTGGTGCTGTACGCTGGAAAAGGGCTCGAACCCAGTCTCACAACAGCTGGATTCGTCAATCTAGTCCGCTCGCCCAGGTCGGCGAAGGCGAGCACGTTTCGCGTGTTTTCAGTCGCAGCAGATCGGGTGTTGAGCACCCATACCTCAATACGAGAAATGTGTAATCCAGAAGTGATGACCGGATAATTTTGCAGCCACTCATCGTAGTGATCTCTAAAAAACTGCGTTAAGAAATAATGGGTGTTTTCCTCGTAATCCAAGGCCCGAATGTCAAAATCCGTCACCGCCGAGCCACCCTTTATATTGATGTCTCGCGTCCGAGACCGATGCTGAGAAAACACCGCAGATACATAAGTCTTGCCAAACTGCAAATCGGTACGCGCACCAAACAAGTTTTGCACCCCACCGATCAAATCGTTGCGAAAATTCGCAGTGACGTCTCCTACGCTAAAGCCCTTCAAAATTTTGTCTGCCTCGTCTGGGTTCTGATAATCCAAATTGAATCGGTTTTCAAAGGAAAAAGTGGATTGGGTATCGTAATTGCTCCTCAAAGAGAGATGCCTTCCAATCTGTACGACTAGAGGCAGCTTGATGTGCGGATCAAAATGTATTGAAAAATGATGTCTGCTCACTTCTGGGACCTGCGGATTGCCCACTTTTTGAAACAGGCTGCTAAAGCCGACCGCAGCATAGCCCTGTAGCATGAGCTGGAAGTATTTCCCGCCGAGCACGTCGCGAAAAATTCGAGACTCCATTCGCAAGTCCTGCCATAGATTTCCGACTAACCCCATTCCGTGCTGCTCCATTTCTCTCCGCTTCTCTTCATCCGCATTTCGAGACTTGTATCGATAGTACTTCAACATTTGCTGTCGAACCACATACGCCCCATATGCTTCGCTGCTCATCACGACGGGTGGGCGCATCGCATATTTAGATAGCTTTTGCACAATGATAAATCGATTGAGTCGCCGGTTGTATATCACTTGCGGCTGAGCCGGGATGTGCAAGTACAAATTACCGCTCTGCCCTTTGGTAAACGGGTAAGGAAGCTGGGATACGGTTGTATCTCGGGCGGTTTTTGTCGTATATCTTTTTTTCTCATCGGGATATACCACTTGGCTTTGAAGTGCATGGGCCCAGAAAAGGGATGCGAAGAAAATCAGTGTTGTTCTATGAGAACAGCATTTTTTCATTCGGCCGCTTACAAGCTGTTCAGGGTTTGCTTGATCAACGCTTCTACGCTTAAATCGCCGTTCCCATCGTATACCGATTCTACTATCCTTTTCACCCGTTTCTGCTGGAAGCCCAAAACCGCTAGCGCGGCGATCGCCTCGTCCACCGCCTGGCACCGGTGCAGCGCCCCTGGCGTTGACTCAGTCACCGCATCGGAAACCTTGTCCTTTAAATCTATTAAAATGCGATGGGCTGTCCGATCGCCAATACCTTTGACGGTTTCCAAAGCCGCTGCGTCCCCGGTAGCGATAATGCGCTTCATCTCACTTTCGGTATACGAAGACAAGATGACTCGCGCGGTGTTTACCCCCACACCTGAAACGGATGTCAAAAGCAGAAAAACCCGCCGCTCCGATTGATTTTCAAACCCATACAATAGATGTGCATCGGCTCTGACCACGAGGTGTGTGTAGAGTTTGCATCGCTTGAGATTCAAAATTTTGGCATACGTATGCAGTGAAATATGAATGTGGTAGCCCATCCCTTGGGTTTCGATCACAGCATGGGTGGGCGAGAGCTCGACGAGGTCTCCACTTATAAAATCGATCATTTTAACCGCTCTTGTGCATCGACTACGGCTATACTGGCCATATTGACGATTTCTGCTACACTGGCGCGCAGCTGTAAAACATGTGCGGGCTTGTTCAAACCCAAAATGATGGGCCCTATGGTGGAAGCGCCCGTCAACTCGCGGATCATCTTATACGCAATATTGCCGGAAGCCAGATCCGGAAAGATAAAGGTATTGGCTTTCTTTCCCGACAGCTTGGAAAAGGGAAATACCGCCTTGTGCATTTGCGCATTGAGTGCGAAATCCGCTTGTATCTCACCGTCTACAATCATATCCGGATGCGCAGCGTGCAGCTGTACGACGGCATCGGAAATCCGTTTGCTAAACGCATCCCTAGAGGCGCCAAAATTGGAATACGATAAAAACGCGATACGGGGCTGCACACCAAAACGCTTCACCATATAACTCATCATGCGGGCAATGTGGATAAAATCTCCGGTGGTGGGTTCTTTGATGATGGCGGTATCAGCCATAAAGAGGGGGCCCTTTTGGGTCGACAAGATCATCATGCTGGATACCTTATCGATACCGCGCTGCTTTCCAATCACTTCAAAAAGCGGGATGATGGACTGCTGATAATTTTTAGCATATCCCGTAATGACGGCATCTGCTTCGCCGGATTCCACCATCATAGCGCCGAAGTAATCCCGATCCCGCATGCGGTTCCTGGCATCGGTTTCCGTTATACCCTTACGCGTTCTTTTTTTCCATAAATACGCTGTATACGCATCGCGTAATGCCGCACATTCGGCGGATTTGTCGTCCACTACCTGAATTTCGCCCCCCATATTGTTATCCGACATGATCTGTTTAATTCGGCTCTCATCGCCCAACAAAATGGGATTAGCGATTCGTTCTTCAATCAAGATTTCAGCGGCTTTAACGATGGCCAATTCATCGCCCTGTGTAAAGACCACGCTTTTCGGAGCGGTTTTGGCACGGGTTTGAATGAGCCGGACCAATTCGTTATCATAGCCCATGCGTCGCATCAATTCCGCCCGGTACGCACCCCAGTCTGTAATCTCATGGCGCGCGACGCCTGAATCGACAGCGGCCTTGGCTACCGCTGACGAAACCCGTGTGATCAAACGCCGATCAAAGGGTTTTGGAATGATGTAATCCCGTCCAAAAGACAAATTTTTCTGATTGTAAGCGAGGATTACCTGATCCGGTACGGTTTCTCTCGCCAATCCAGCTAAGGCATCGACCGCTGCCATCTTCATCTGTTCATCGATCTCTGTCGCCCGAACGTCTAAGGCGCCGCGAAAGATAAAGGGGAAGCCCAAGACGTTATTCACCTGGTTTGGCATATCCGAACGGCCTGTAGCCATAATTACATCGCTTCGGGTCTGCATGGCTAAGTCGTAGGCTATTTCGGGATCGGGATTGGCCATGGCGAAGACGATGGGATCTTTTGCCATCGATTGTAACATGTCGGGCGATACGACACCGGCCACAGAGAGACCGATAAATACATCTGCGCCCCGCATCGCTTCTGCCAAGTTGCTCACAGGTTTATCGGTGGCGAATTCTCTTTTCTCGGGCGATAAGCCCCTGCGCGATTTTTGGATCACGCCTTTGCTATCACACATCAACAGATTTTCCCTTTTCGCCCCCATAGCGATATAGAGGCGGGAACAAGAAATGGCGGCTGCCCCGGCACCATTTACTACGATTTGCACTTCGTCGATCCGCTTGCCGGCTAGTAAAAGCGCATTTTTCAAGGCGGCGGCCGATATGATAGCCGTGCCGTGCTGATCATCGTGCATGACGGGGATATCCAGCTCTTCTCTGAGCCTTTTCTCGATTTCAAAAGCCTGTGGCGCTTTGATATCTTCTAAGTTAATGCCCCCAAAAGTAGGCGCTATGCGTTTGACGGTTTCGATGAAAACCTCGGGATCACGCGCGTCCACTTCGATATCAAAAACATCGATCCCCGCAAAGATTTTAAAGAGCAATCCTTTGCCTTCCATAACGGGCTTGGATGCGATTGGGCCGATATTACCGAGGCCTAAAACAGCTGTCCCATTGGTAACGACGGCCACCAAATTCCCCTTAGCCGTATATTTGTAGGCATGGCGCACGTCTTTCTCGATCGCCTTACAGGGCTCGGCTACGCCCGGGGAATACGCCAACGCCAGGTCTCGCTGTGTCGCGTGCTTCTTGGTGGGGATCGTCTCGATTTTTCCAGGGATCGGCTCAGCGTGGTAGCGGAGCGCTTCTCTACCCTTCTCGCTCACATCTTTTGTTTGGGGTAAGATACAAATGTATGCGCATTTCCAAAAATTATTTTTTTCAATCGAAGCGCATACCGAGATCACTGCTTTTCGTCCGGCCCAGATGCGCATAGGCCAATTTCGTAGCGCACCGACCACGAGGTGTCCGTACGATAAAGCCCCCTTGGATCAAAAAGGGTTCATAGACCTCTTCTAGGGTCTCCGCATTTTCACTGACCGCCATCGATAGGGTACCGATCCCCACTGGCCCGCCATCGAATTTATCGATCAGCGTCGTGAGTATTTTGTTGTCCATCAAATCCAAACCACAATCATCAACGTGTAGGGCTTTTAAAGCGTATTTGGCCATTTTCACATCGATGTAGCCATCGCCTTTGATTTCGGCAAAGTCGCGTACCCGTCTGAGCAGCGCATTGGCAATTCGAGGAGTTCCCCGGCTGCGTCCAGCGATCTCGACGGCAGCTTCCACCGATATGCGAACACCTGAGATCCGTGCACTGCGCTGCACGATTTGTGTGATTAACTCCCTATTGTAGTATTCTAAGCGGCTGCTGATACCAAAACGCGCGCGCATGGGTGCCGTGAGTAAACCCGCCCGTGTGGTGGCGCCGATCAGGGTAAACGAATTCAAATGGATTTGAACCGTACGGGCGTTGGGGCCGGTTTCCAGCACGATATCGATTTTAAAGTCCTCCATGGCGGCATACAAGTACTCCTCCACTACCGGGGTCAAGCGGTGAATTTCATCGATGAAAAGCACGTCTCGCGCCTCGAGGTTTGTCAGCAAACCGGCTAAATCGCCGGGCTTATCCAAAACCGGCCCAGCGGTCACCTTGATATTTACATCGAGTTCATTGGCCAGGATATGGGCTAGGGTGGTCTTACCCAAACCCGGCGGTCCGTGGAGTAAGACGTGATCCAAGGCATCCCCACGGCGATTGGCAGCCAAAACAAAGACGCTGAGGTTTCCCACGACCTGATCTTGACCGCAAAAATCTGCAAAGGATTTGGGTCTGAGCTGGCGTTCGGCTTCCAAGTCTTCCGATGAGAAATGCGCAGCGCTGGGGTCTAAGTGCTCATTCACACCACAAATATAAGCGAAAAAGGGGCTTATTTTTGATCTTATCCCTTTGGGACATTCTAAAAGCGGGAACTATTTTTATCGCTGGTTGACAATCTTTATTTTTTTGTCTCATCACAATGGCGGCAGTTTGAAAAGCAGCGGGTGCTCTTTTTGTTTTCGTCTATGCATAGCGGCTTGAAAAGCCGGTTTTATCCCTTTGCCTCTATTTTTT
>JBAJNK010000007.1:0-5995 GCA_036881805.1 Flavobacteriales bacterium | reverse complement strand
TTTTGTAAGTCGTCTTTTCGGCTGTAAGTTAAAAAATAAACTTCAATCGGCCCAAAAACTTTTGGAGGTGAAAAAGTGCAGCCCCCGAATTCGGGTAAAGAAGGGTTGTCCAGCTCGTTGAACCCGGTTATAATTTGTTTTTCAATCCGATGAGATCGGTTCTCGTCACGGCGAGTGAATGCCACCTTTTGACCCGATGGTAAACCCCACCGACCCGAGGTGAAAAGCGAAACCGCCGAAAAGAAATTAACAAATTTTAGTCTCCTGATTTAAAGCGTTTTGGATGGGCGTTTGCTGGCCTTTAGAAAGCCCGCTAAGCGTATGGTTAAGAACTTTCGTGGCTGAGTTCTCCTTTCTTTTTTCATCTTTGCGTTTAGGGGGTTCCATAAAAACCCCGCCGCCTCAACTTAAAAACCATTATAAAATGTCAGCTACAGAGCCCATCCTCCGAGAGAATAAAAACCGATTTGTCATCTTTCCCATCCAGCATCGCGATATTTGGGAGTGGTATAAGAAACAGGAAGCCTGTTTTTGGACTGCCGAAGAGATCGACTTGCACCAAGATTTAGTCGATTGGAATGAAAAACTCAAGGCAGACGAGCGCTATTTCATCGAGCATATATTGGCTTTCTTTGCCGCTTCCGATGGCATTGTCAACGAAAATCTAGCCGAGAATTTTGTGAATGAAGTGCAATACCCTGAGGCTAAGTTTTTCTACGGCTTTCAAATTATGATGGAAAACATCCACAGCGAGACCTATTCGCTACTGATCGACACCTATATCGAAGAGAGAGATAAAAAAAACGAGCTGTTCAAAGCGATTGAGGTCTTTCCCGCTATCAAGGAAAAGGCCCAATGGGCTTTGCGCTGGATTGAGTCGCCCTCATTTGCCGAGCGGCTCATCGCCTTTGCTGCCGTGGAAGGCATTTTCTTTTCCGGCGCGTTTTGCTCGATCTTTTGGTTGAAGAAACGCGGCTTGTTGCCCGGCCTCAGCTTTTCTAACGAACTGATATCCCGAGATGAAGGCATGCACCGTGATTTCGCCGTACATTTGCACAACCACCATGTGGTGAATCGGGTGCCCGAAGCGCAGATCGAGGAAATATTGGTGAACGCCTTGGATATCGAACGCGGATTCATCACCGAATCCCTGCCGGTGGATTTGATCGGGATGAATGCCAAGCTCATGACGCAATACTTAGAATACGTCACCGATCACCTATTGGTTGAATTGCAATGTAAAAAGGTGTATAATGTAGAAAACCCCTTTGATTTCATGGATATGATTTCCCTCCAAGGCAAGACCAACTTCTTTGAAAAGCGCGTGGCGGAATACCAAAAGGCCGGAGTAGCCGAGCAGCGAGCCCAGGACGACAAAATTAGCTTTGACGCAGATTTCTAATGGCGAAATCCCATCGACAACCCGAAACATGCCACTATGTACGTAGTTAAACGATCCGGAAAAAAGGAATCCGTTCAATTCGACAAGATAACCGCCCGCATCCGAAAGCTCAGCTATGGCTTGAGTCCGCTCGTAAACCCGGCCAAAGTAGCCATGCGCGTCATCGACGGCTTGTACGATGGCGTAGAAACGACGAAGTTGGATGACTTGGCTGCGGAAACCGCAGCCACACTCACGGTTCAACACCCCGATTACGCCATCCTCGCTGCCCGCATAGCTGTTTCCAACTTGCATAAAAATACCGACAAGGTGTTTTCCCAAGTGGTGACCCAACTCTATGACTACGTAAACCCGAGAACCGGTAAAAAGGCACCGATGATCGCCGATGATGTGTATGAGATAATCATGAGTAACCAGACGCGCATCGACTCGAAAATCATATACGACAGGGATTTTAATTACGACTACTTTGGGTTTAAAACCTTGGAGCGCAGTTATTTACTCAAGATAGACGGCAGGGTTGCTGAGCGTCCCCAACACATGCTTATGCGCGTGGCTCTCGGCATTCACAAAGCTGATATAGCGGCTGCGCTCGAGACCTATAACCTGATGTCGAAAAAGTTCTTTACCCATGCCACGCCCACGCTTTTTAATGCGGGTACGCCCAAACCACAGATGTCTTCCTGCTTCTTGTTGAGCATGCAAGCGGACAGCATAGACGGCATTTACGACACCCTAAAGCAATGCGCCAAAATCTCCCAATCCGCCGGTGGGATTGGGTTATCCATCCACAATATACGGGCTACCGGCAGCTATATCCGCGGCACCAACGGCACCTCAAACGGCATCGTGCCCATGCTGCGGGTGTACAACGACACCGCCCGCTATGTCGACCAGGGCGGCGGCAAGCGAAAAGGGTCATTCGCCATATACCTCGAGCCCTGGCATGCCGATGTCTTTTCCTTCTTGGATTTAAAAAAGAACCATGGAAAAGAGGAACTGCGCGCCCGCGATTTGTTTTACGCCCTTTGGATTCCCGATCTGTTTATGAAGCGCGTAGAAGCAGATGGGGATTGGACGCTGATGGACCCAAACGAATGCCCTGGGTTGTACGACGCTTATGGTGAAACATTTGAAGCGCGATATATCGGGTATGAAAAAGCGGGCAAAGGCAGAAAGACCGTGAAAGCCCGTGTGCTTTGGGAGAAGATTTTGGAATCCCAAATCGAAACCGGCACCCCTTATATGCTCTACAAGGATGCTTGCAACCGCAAGTCCAACCAAAAGAACCTGGGGGTGATTCGCGCTTCCAACCTCTGTACCGAAATCTTGGAATACACCGACAGAGAAGAAGTGGCCGTATGCAACTTGGCATCCCTTTCACTGCCCGCATTTACAGATGTGGAAAACCAGCGCTTCGACCACCAAAAACTATACGAAATCACCAAAGTCGTCACGCGAAACTTAAACCGGGTCATCGATCACAATTTTTACCCGGTACCAGAAGCCGAGCGATCCAATATGCGCCACCGACCCATAGGCTTGGGTGTACAGGGCTTGGCCGACACCTTTATCGCATTGCGCATGCCCTTTACGTCCGATGCGGCCAAAGAGCTGAATCAAGATATTTTTGAAACCCTGTATTTCGCAGCCTTAGAGGCTTCTATGGAACTCGCCAAAGCCGATGGTCCTTATGAAACCTTTAAAGGTTCACCCTTATCCGAGGGTCGATTTCAGTTCAACCTCTGGAATCTAAGCGACGGGGATTTAAGCGGCCGATGGGATTGGGAATCCCTGCGACAACAGGTGGTGAAAAACGGGGTGCGCAATTCCTTGCTCGTCGCCCCCATGCCGACGGCGTCCACCTCACAGATCTTGGGGAATAACGAATGTTTTGAACCCTATACGTCCAATATCTACACACGCGGGACGCTTTCCGGCACTTTTATCGTCGTCAACAAACACCTGCTTGCGGATTTGGTCGATCTCGGCTTGTGGAACGACGATCTAAAAGAAGCGCTCATGCGCGCCAACGGTTCGGTTCAAAATATAGACGCCATCCCCGAAGAACTCAAAGCCCTATACAGGACGGTATGGGAGCTGCGCATGAAAGACATCATAGATATGGCGCGTCAACGGAGCTATTTTATCGATCAATCCCAATCGCTAAACCTGTTTATGGAAAACACCAACTTTGCCAAACTCACTTCCATGCACTTTTACGCCTGGAAGAGCGGTTTAAAGACCGGTATGTATTACCTGCGTACCAAAGCAGCGGTCGATGCGGTCAAGTTCACCTTGGACAACTCCAAAGAGAAAATCGCCCCCCCTACCCGGTCTGTCCTGCCGGCACAAATTCGAGATAAAGGCGTGTCCCTGACCCCCGAAGAATTCGAGGACCTGGTGGCCCAATCCCGCGACTCGGCATCCGATGACTGCGAACTATGCGGCAGTTGACGACAGTTGAACGGAGCTCCAGACTGAAAAATAGCTATATAAGGGGTGCCGGCCGTCGACTCAAGCGCTTTTCCTACTTTTGCAGCTATGAAACCCTGGTATGACGCGCGCTTTACAATCGGCCTGCTCGGCGGTGGGCAATTGGGACGCATGTTTATCCAGTCGGCTTTGGATTTCAATGCGTCGGTAGCTGTCTTGGACCCCGATCCACAGGCGCCTTGCGCCCAACTCGGCCACCCATTTGAAATCGGTGATTGGCGTGATTACGATACCGTGCTGGGTTTTGGCCGAGACAAGGACATCCTCACCGTAGAGATCGAAGACATCTGTGTACCCGCTTTAAAAAGCCTGGAAGCACGCGGTGTTGCCGTTCGTCCGGCTGCCGCCGTCTTGGCTGTGATCCAGGACAAAGGCTTGCAAAAGGATTTTTACCGGGCTAACCGTTTCCCTACAGCACCCTATGTATGCGTGGCGGACAAAGCCGGCATCGCGCATTTAGCCGATTCTTTTTTCCCCGCCTTTCAAAAGCGCAGGCGGGGGGGCTACGATGGCAGAGGCGTTCAATTTTTAAGAGACAAATCCGAGTTGGATCGGGCTTTTGACGTCCCTTCGGTAATCGAAAAGTACATCCCATTTGAAAGGGAAATTTCCGCCATCGCCGCGCGAAACGCCCGAGGGGAGACCGCTGTCTTCCCAGTGGTGGAGTCCCATTTCAATCGAGCGGCGAATTTGGTGGAACTGCTCTTTTCGCCGGCGGACATAAGCGCTGAAACCGAAAGGGAAGCCGAGCGCTTGGCCGTATCCCTCGCCGAGAAACTCGAGCTAGTGGGTATTTTGGCCGTGGAGTTTTTCATGCTTCCGGACGGTCGGCTGCTCATCAATGAGATGGCGCCCCGCCCCCACAACAGCGGGCACCACACCCTAGCGGCCAATGTGACCTCACAATACGAACAGCAGTTGCGCGCCATCTTAAATTTGCCCTTGGGCGAGACGCGCGCCTACTGCCCAGCCGCTATGGTAAACTTATTGGGCAGCGCCGATCAAACCGGGACGCCGATTTACAAAAATATCGAATCCCTGCTCGGTGAACCCGACGTACACTTGCACCTATACGGTAAAAAAGAGACGAGACCCTACCGGAAGATGGGGCATTTCACGGTTTTGGGGTCGGACGTCCATGCGGTGGTATCCCGGGCGAAACGCTTGCGACAGGGGGTTACAATTCAAGCGATATGAATAAAAAAGTAGCCCTGATCATGGGCAGCGACAGCGATTGGACGGTTATGCGGGCAGCAGCTGCCATACTGAAGCGATTTGAGATCAGCTTTGAGACGGATATCGTATCAGCCCACCGCACACCTGAAAAGATGATGCACTTTGCGCAATGCGCTCATGAAAATGGCTTTGGCGTCATCATAGCCGGAGCCGGCGGCGCCGCCCACCTACCGGGCATGACGGCTGCTTATACCCCATTGCCCGTGATCGGGGTGCCCATCAAATCCCGAAACAGCTTAGACGGCTGGGATTCCATCTTGAGCATATTGCAGATGCCAAAGGGCGTGCCCGTCGCCACCGTAGCCTTAGATGCGGCTGAAAATGCGGGCATACTCGCGGCCCAAATCCTGGGCGTGGCCTATCCGGACATACAACAGCGGCTGTGCGCCCACAAGGCTGATATGGAAGCGCAGACCCAAGCCAAAGCCCAAAAACATAAGGACGCAAAAACATAAAGGCGCAAGTCGCAAAAAACTAAAGACGCAAAAACCAAGAGACAAAACCGGCGCCAAAATCCAAAGACACTCCCCCCAAGTCATAAAACCCAAGTCCCAAAAACTGGCGCCAAGACCAAAGATCAAGTCGCAATTTGCAAATCCCAAGTCACAAAAAACCGAGAGATAAGTCCCAAGTCGCAAAAACCAAGAGACAAAACTGGCGCCAAAATCCAAGGACACCCCCAAGTCATAAAACCCAAGTCCAAAACTGGCGCCAAGACCAAAGATCAAGTCGCAATTTGCAAATCCCAAGTCGCAAAAAACTAAAGACGCAAACTCCAAGTCTCAAAAATTAAGATGCAAAAAACTAAAGACCAAGATTAAATCCCAAAACCCAAGCCAAAGCCCAAAAAACATAAAGACA
>JBAJNK010000006.1:0-10699 GCA_036881805.1 Flavobacteriales bacterium | reverse complement strand
TCCTTATAGTCGGGCCTGAAAAGGAGAAGACTTGTTTTTTTCGTGCGCTGTTCCAACTGCAAAATCCCAATCCCGGCATAAGTCATATGGGGACATTTTAAAAAGGGGCTTTATTTTTTGTCTTTGCTCCTGTATAGCTATATCGATCAATGTGGAGCGCTCGACACCCAATCTTATTTTTTTGACCTCGTTGACGTTTTAAAAAGTCGGTCGTATTCTCCGTGCTTGTGCTGTGTGAGAAATTCTAAAATCCAATCTTTATATTTTGGTATCTGTTTCTGCGTAGCGGTTTAAAAAGCGGGGTTAAAAAATCGGTTATTTTTCTCTTATGGGTCGATTTAAAAGACGGGTTTTGTTTTTATCCCTGTGTGTGATAGTTTAAGAAAGGGAGCTTTTTTTGGTGTTTGTCTCGTATGGCTTATGAGCGCTTGGGTATATCGTTGCTGATTGTGTCCCATGTGGTGGATAGCGCACTTATGACCTTTTGTTTTGTTTGATAGTATGGGGCTGTTTTTTACTCCCGTACGGCGGTTTGAAAAAGGCGCATTATTTTCGTCCCTGTGGAAGGTTTGAAAGGGGGCTGGTTTTGATTTTTTCCGGCTTGACTTGTGGCATATACACGAGACTGATTAATCTAAAGGATCGCTTTCTTTGTCCGTGATGTCGTCTTTTTTTGACCTTGATTTTCGCCCCGCAAGGAATGAACCCAGGCCGACCAGTACATAAAAGCCCCGATGCGCGATTTCTCGGGCGATATCCGCGTACCCCAAGTATTAGTATGCCTGCGATAAAACTCAGAATAATCGATAAGACCACAACCACCAGGATGGATATGGAAATCCAAGTTTTTCTTTTCTGCGGTTCTTGACTTTTGAGATAATCTAATCGAGCCTCCAATTGTTTTTTTGCGAAATCGTGGTTATAGTCCAATTGTTTTTCTTTCAGTTTGATGCGATCTCCCTCATTTTGTGCTTGTGTATTTTGAAAGGATAAGAACCGGCTTATTATTACCTCTTTTGAAGGGAGGTGTTTATCATCTCTTTGAGCCTTCATATCACCCATCAAATGGACTCATCGAGTTCGACATAAAATCTACCGAAACTTTTGGAACCCAATTTGGGGGGGATAAATCGGATGTTTTTTATAAAACGGAGCGTAAAACCCACAAATCTTTAGTTTGTGGAATGTAAGCGACTAACCCTGAGTGAGTATGTACTGACGAATAGTATCTGGTGAAGCTTCACCTTGTAGAAATGTACTGTGATTTTTTAGACATAGTGGAGAATTTTTTTTGAAAGTTTTTTACCCGAAGACGGAAACTTTTACAAAAAATTCGTAACTTTGCATAAATTCAGACTATTTACTAATAGAGTGAAAACAATACATAGGACATATCGCTTTGAATTGAAGCCAACACAAGAGAAAAAAGTGTTGTTGGATAAGCATTTTGGGTGCGTGAGGTTTGTGTATAATCACTTCCTAAATGAACGCAAAGAGCAATATCAGGCAAACAAGAAGTTTGATAATTACTATGCTCAAGCAAAAACCTTAACTGAATTAAAAAAGCAAGATGAAACTGTTTGGCTCAAAGAGGTGAATAGTCAAACATTACAGTTTACTTTAAGGTCATTGGATACTGCATATCTTAACTTCTTTCGTAGTAATGCTAAGTTTCCAAGATTTAAGTCAAGGAAAAGAAAAAATAGTTTTACCGTACCGCAGCACACCAAATTAGAAGATAGTAAAGTTCACGTACCTAAATTCAAAGAAGGAATTAAATGTATTGTACACCGTGAAGTAAAAGGTGAAGTTGGTAAAATGACCTTTTCCAAAACACCTACTGGAAGGTACTTTGTTTCAATTTTAACCGAAGAACAGTACCAACTAAAAGAAAAGACAGGTGCTGTTTGTGGTGTGGATTTAGGATTAAAAGACTTTGCAATTACTTCTGACGGAATCAAATTTAAAAATAACCGATACACCAAGAAATATGAAAGAGATTTAGCAAAAGCACAAAAACACCTTTCTCGTAAACAAAAGGGTAGCAATTCGTTTGAAAGACAAAAACGAAAGGTTGCCAAAATTCACGAGAAAATATCCAACACAAGACAAGACGTGTTACACAAGGTATCGCATCAACTGGTATCTGATTATGACATAATTGCTTTGGAAGACCTTAATGTAAAGGGTATGATGAGCAATAGGAAATTATCAAAACATATTGCAGATGCAAGTTGGGGTACATTTGTGAGATTTTTGGAATACAAGGCTGATTGGAACGACAAACAAGTAGTAAAAATCAATCGCTTTTACCCTTCGAGTAAAACTTGTAATGTATGTGGGTGGATAAATCAAGACTTAAATCTTTCGGTTCGTGAATGGACTTGCAAGAATGGACATCACTTAGACAGAGATGAAAATGCTGCAAAGAACATTCTGAATGAAGGATTAAAAATAATATCGGCTGGGACGGTCGATAACACGGGTGGAGACTTAAATCAGACTTCTTTCGAGAAGCACAGGTCTGTGAAACCTGAAGCCAATTTGTCTTTAGCAAATGGGTAGTTCACTTTATCCCTTTTGGTTTCTACCATTTTTATAAAACCTTGGGCCGAAGTAAAAGCCTTTTTGTAAGGCGATATAGAAGCCTTATTCCCGATCTTATACATGCGTTTATTTTCTTTCGCTATTTCCAGCATGGCAAATATACATAGAATAAATGATTTTTTGATTTCGTGCCCGCATAGACTTTTGACCCAGGCCTGTTTTTGCGCGCCTACACTCGCTGCTCTCCGGGATTCCGATGAATCGTATCCTTTGTCGTGTATTTTGATGGGGTTATTTCAATAGCCTCGACCTATAGCTCCAAGGCCCCTTCGATTTTATCCGCCCCGCCCATGAGTTCTTCAATCGGGTCTTCTATCGCTTTTTTAATCGCGATTAAAAAGCCCACCGATTCGCGTCCGTCGATCACCCGGTGGTCATACGACAAAGCTACATACATAACGGGCCGGATGGCGACTTGGCCATCGATGGCTACCGGACGCGCCACGATATTGTGCATCCCCAAAATAGCGCTTTGGGGCGGATTCAAAATCGGGGTGGAAAGCATCGAACCAAATACCCCCCCATTGCTGATGGTAAACGTGCCGCCAGTCATGTCGTCGACCGTAATGGTGCCCGCTTGCACCTTGATGGCGAGATTTTTAATCGCGGTTTCAATACCCCTAAAAGATAGATTTTCAGCATTTCGAACCACGGGGACCATCAATCCCTTGGGCCCTGAAACCGCGATGCTGATATCGCAATAATCGAATATCTCTTGATAATCTCCATCGATCATGGAATTCACTTCTGGGAATTCTCGCAAGGCTTTTACGATCGCTTTTGTAAAGAAGGACATAAAGCCCAGGCTGACACCGTGCTTTTCTTTAAATGCGCTTTTATACCGGCTTCTCAAATCAAAGACCGCGCCCATATCGATCTCGTTAAAGGTCGTGAGCATGGCGGTTTGATTTTTTACAGCGACCAGGCGTCGCGATAGTTTTCTCCGCAAGGCAGAGAATTTTTTGCGGCTGCTCGATCGGTTCCCCAAACCGGGCGTCCCCATGGCGTGCTTGGCCTCGATCGCATCTGCTTTGGTGATGCGTCCCGCTTTGCCCGTTCCGCTTATCCGAGTGGGGTCGATATGGGCCTCGTCCAAAATCTTTTTGGCAGCTGGAGCGGGCGTCCCACTGGCATAGCTTTCAGCTCGGGTTGGCTCGGGTTGGCTCGGGTTGGCTTCTTTCTCCGCCTTGGGCGCTGCAGCACTGTCTTTTTTGGCGTCGGTATCGATTGAGCAGACGACTTGTCCAACTGCAACCGTGTCGCCGGCTGCTGCTTTGTGTGTGATGATACCGCTTGCTTCAGCTGGCAGTTCAAGCGTTGCTTTATCTGAATCCAACTCGGCAATGGCTTGGTCTCGCTCCACGTAATCCCCATCTTTTACCAACCAGGTGGCAATTTCGACTTCGCTGATCGACTCGCCCGGTGAAGGAACTTTCATTTCTAGTCGCATCTGTATCGTATTGTGGTGGTTATAAATTAAAAACCCTTTCTATGGTGTGGCGGTGGCGCAGATGAAATCGTTCGGCAGAGCCGGTGGCAGGTGCAGCGCTTTCGTCCGGTGAAATGCGGGCTAAATTCAAGTCGCCCAGCCAATCGCGCATGTGCATCCAAGCGCCCATATTGGCGGGCTCTTCTTGCGCCCAAATCCGCTTTTGTGTTTTGTTGTATTTTGACAACACTTTGTCGATCGACTTGCGGTCGAGCGGGTACAATTGCTCGATGCGCACCAGAACCGTATCGGTAATCGCTTTGGATTCCCGATAAGCCAGGAGATCGTAATAGAACTTGCCTTGGCAAAATACGACTTTTTTGATTTGAGCCGGCGCTTTGCCCGTATCATCTATAACCGTTTGGAATCCCCCGTTGGCCAGGTCTTTCAAAGGAGAAACCGCCTTGGGGTGTCGCAACAAACTCTTGGGAGTAAAGATGATAAGCGGTTTGCGGAAATTCGGTTTCATATGGCGGCGTAAGGCGTGGTAAAAGTTAGCTGGCGTCGTGCAGTTCAGGGCGTAAACATTAGATTGGGCACACATCTGCAGGTATCGCTCTACGCGGGCCGATGAATGCTCGGCCCCCTGGCCTTCGTAACCATGGGGCAAGAACAAGACCAGGCCATTCTGCACCTTCCATTTGTCTTCGGCAGCCATCAAGTATTGATCGATGACGATTTGTCCACCGTTGCTAAAGTCGCCGAATTGCGCTTCCCAAATCGCGAGCGTACGGGGACTCGCTGTGGCATAGCCGTACTCAAAGCCCATCACGGCGTATTCGGAGAGCGGGGAGTTGTACACCGACATCTTTCCCTGATGTGGCGCTATTTGGTTGAGCGGTATGTATGCGCTTTCTCCTTCTTCCGTCTTGATTTTGGCATGGCGGTGCGAGAAAGTGCCGCGCTCCACATCCTCACCGGATAGGCGAATGTCGTGTCCTTCCCAGAGCAGTGATCCATAGGCCAACATTTCTGCCATACCCCAATCCAAAGCATCGGTTTCAAAGATCATCTTGTGCCTTTGCGCCAAAAGGCGCACGACCTTTTTCATAAATTTTTCAGCTTTGGGCAGTGTCGTAATGGCTTCCGTTATGCGCTTTAGCTTTTCAGTTGGAAACCGGGTATCGACTGGGTCGATTAATTCCGCTACACCGGCAAAGCGATAGCCCTTCCAAGTCTCCGGCATAAAGGGATCCAGGGTGTTTTTCTCCCGCAGTTTGGATTGTGCTAACTTCGATTCGAGCAAGGACTTAAAGCTTTGTTCCAGCGCCTGGGTCTCCGATTCGCTGACCACGCCTTCTCGGATCAACGCGCGCTTGTAAATCTCCAGTGAATCGGGATGCTTGGCAATCGCTCTGTAGAGTTCGGGTTGGGTAAAGCGCGGTTCGTCGCCTTCGTTATGCCCATACTTTCGATAGCCCAGCAAGTCGATGAAAACATCTTTGTTGTACCGCATGCGATAATCCAATGCAAAGCGCATGGCGTGGACTACTGCCGCTACATCATCTGCATTGACGTGCATAACCGGAGATAAATTCACTTTGGCCACATCCGTGCAGTACGTGCTGGAGCGCCCATCGATATAATTGGTGGTAAAGCCGATCTGGTTGTTCACCACGATATGGATGGTGCCGCCGGAGTGGTATCCCTGTAAGCCCATCATTTGCACGGTCTCATACACCACGCCTTGCCCCGAGATGGCTGCATCGCCGTGGATGACAATCGGGATAATTTTGTTGTAGTCCCCGTCGTATAACCCGTCTATTTTGGCACGTGTAATGCCGCCTACTATCGGGCCAGCCGCTTCCAAATGGGAAGGGTTGGGGACTAGGTTCATCTCGACGGTCAGCCCGCTTTGCGTCCTGACTTGCGTAGTCAAGCCCAGGTGGTATTTGACATCTCCGTCAAATAGGGCTTCCTCGAAGTCTTTACCTTGGAATTCGCTGAATATCTCTTCATAAGCCTTGCCAAAGATGTTGGCCAAGACGTTGAGTCGACCCCGGTGTGTCATGCCTACGGTAAATTCGATAACGCCGCGCGCAGCGGCGCGCGTTATGATGTCGTCCAATCCGGGGATCAAAGACTCGTTTCCCTCTAGCGAAAAGCGCTTTTGCCCGACGTATTTCGTGTTTAAAAAGCGTTCAAAGCCCACGCCTTGATTGAGCTTGGCGAGTATGTGTTTCTTTTGTTCGGCCGAGAATTGCGGATGGTTGGCATTCGGGTGCAACCAATTTTGTATCCATTTCCGTTCCTCGGGTTGGCGAACGTAGGTGTATTCTATTCCGATGGAATCGCAAAATGTGGCTTGTAAACGACTCAAGATGTCGAGCAAACTGGCAATCCCGATCCCGATCTCATCGCCGGCCTGAAAATGCGTGTCCAGGTCGTCTCCTGACAGGCCGAAGTTTTCAATGGCCAAGTCGGGCTTGTAGACCCGGCGTTTGCGCACTGGGTTTGTCCGGGTAAACAGGTGTCCCCGGCTGCGATAGCCTTCGATTAAATCCAGGACTTTGAATTCCTTTTCGACTCCCTCGCAGGAGATTTCAGCGTGGTTGGCGGCTGTCGATGCAGTTTCTCCGTAGCGCGCGCTGGCAAAGTCGTAGCCCTGAAAAAAAGCGCGCCAGCTCGGCTCTACTGAATCCGGTGCGCGCGTATACTTCTCGTGAATCTTATCGATGAACGCGACGTGGGCAGCATTGAGAAATGAGAAGCGGTCCATATAGGCTTTTTACTTTAAGTCTCCAAACACAAATGTACAATATTTTACAAATATACGTACAATTTAAAACATTTTTGACCCCATGACAGTGGTTAGTCTTTTGGTTTCCAACTTTTCGTCAGGTCCCAAAAACCGCGCAATTCAAAAGTTTCGGGGTAAAAATAAACCGACTCGGGTTGTATGTGCTCGCGTACATTTCCGGTGTCCCACCATTTGTTTTCGTTTTTATCCACCCGTATTCTAAAGGTGTAGTTACCCGGTTCGACATACTTGAAATAAAAGGCGGTAGCACTGGAATCCGCCACATAACGACTCTCTTTTATTTCCGCTTTTTCATCGAGCAGGTCTAGGAAAAACGGTTTGCCGATCGCTCGGCTCAATTGGAGTCGAATCACCCCATAGTCGCTTTCTTTCTTCGTAGAAAGAGAAAAGTCTAGCGTATCGTTTTTCCCTCCAAAAAAATCTGTGAAGGTTTCCGGCAAGGCCTGAAAGCGGTAATGGGTATCCGGCTTTTTATCGAATGAGACCAAAACCCGTTCCCAGGTGCTGTCTATTTTTGCGGAAAAAGCGATTGGCGTGGTATCCTGCAATACGCGAATCCGAGTGGTGTCGATCTCGACAAGCGGCCTATCGGTGCGCAATACGTAATCTGCATCCGGATTCGACAGCGCTTCGGGCTCGGGTTTGAGTGGGTATGGGTTCTCTTTTTCGCCTTCCGATTTTTCCACCGGATTGGATTCGGTGTGAAAGGGTAAGACTTTTACCGAGAGGGTATCGACGACAACATCTTGGTTGTATACGTAAAATCGCAGGGTGTCTCCGGCTGCAAACCGATGCCAATAGTGGATGACATCCAAGTCTTCAGCTGGAATGCTCAGTGTTTCAACGTTTGGTTGCGGCTGATCTAACACCACTTTTTTGCTGCGGCTCTTTCCTTCAAATTTAAACTCGATAAGCCCTTTTTGGGGTTGGTCTGGAGGCAAAGCGCGGAAGTTGGGGATTTCTGTAAATAGCCGCAATGCATAGACGGTAGAATCGACTTGATCCAAATGCAGCACCGTGTCGACAAATGCGATTTTATCGGTTTGAGGCTGAAATATAAAGTCTCTGGCCAGGTCCATCATGGCGTACAATTTATAGTCTCCCGGTTTGATAAAAGGGATTTGGAATGCGCCTGTCGAGTCGGCAAAGGCCATATAATCCGGTAAGCGACTGTATGGGGCTGAATCGATAGAAGTGGAATCCAAGCGGTACAGCATGGCCAGGGTGCAGTTGCAGCTGTCTGTATCCATATCTCTGTTGAGCGCATCGGTGATGACGCCAGCTACTCGCATGGAGTCTAAGTAGTTTCCGGTGGAAAAGACATATATCATATTGCCGTACGCATTGCCCTCGTTGTTGTCTACAATGCTTTCACCAAAGTTAAAGGAATAAGTGGTGTTGGGTTGTAACGAATCGAGAATTCGCACTTCGACATATTTTTTTGCAGACTTTAGCGGCAATAACTTGGGTTGTTGTTTCAAAGGGGGTGAAACGACGAGGTTTTGGTGAATGTCTTTCAGTTTGATATACTCGTCGAAATATAGCCTGAACCCATGGCCTTTGAAGTGTACCGATTGGTTTGCGGGCTCCGCTTTTAAGAACTTGGGCGGAGTCGTATCCGCAGGGCCTCCGCTCGGGACACCCTGGCGGGCACAAGCAGCGAGGAGGAACAGGGCAAACAGGGATAGTATACGGCGCTTCATATACGGACTAAAAGACGATACAAAGTAAGGGTTTATTTTGCTTTATTGTGCGACGGCCATTACCGCTATTGAAATTTGAACCCCCTGTGCATGCAGCAGCGCTTGTGCACAAGCATTCAGTGTGGCGCCAGTCGTAATCACATCGTCGACCAGTAGGACTTTTTTACCCGACACGGCCGCGTCATCGAACACCGTAAATACTTCCTTTACGTTTAACCATCGGGTAAAACGCGATTTTTTCGTCTGGGTTTCACCGTCGTATACGCGGAAGAGTATATCCTCGTGTACGCCTAGCCCCAATCGGGAAGCCAAGGCCTGGGCAAAGCCCGAAACCTGGTTGTAGCCCCTCTTTTTGAGTTTCTTTCGGTGCAGGGGAACCGGTATGACGCAATCGCAATGCGTCAAACTCGTATTTTTTAACTTTTCCCCCAACCACCGGCCCAGCACAGAGCCGATTTCCAGCTGCTTGTGATACTTCAACCGATGGATGATACGCTGGACAGGCCCGCCCTTTTGAAAGTTTAACAGTGAAGCGGCATACGACAAGGGTAAGCTTCCCCTTAGCAGTGCCGTAATCTTATTGTCTGTGAGCGAGCTGTTGTCAAAATAAGGCAGGCTCATGCGACAAGATGGGCAGATTGCCTTTTCTCCCGATGAGAGCACCCCCCCACAAGCGGCACAAAGACGTGGAAAAAGCGTGTCATCCAGTGCAGAAAATACGCCAAATGACGCCATGCTATATTATTTTAATTAAATTTGCAGGGATTAAATGTAAAAAAACGATCGGTCATGGCAGAAGAAAGTCGAAACACACTTAAGATTACCACCTTTATTTTGGGTGCTATATTGCTGGTATGCCTCATTTTCTTGGTGTACAATTATCAGCAGAATAAAAAGGTAGAAAATTATTTGAAGGAGGAAAAAGCCGACTTGGTAAGCCAATTGGATTCCATCAAAGTCCAGTACGGCGACGTGTTGGCGGGTAATGACAGCTTGGCTGATAGCATAAGACAAAAGCAGGCAGATATCGAAGCGATGCGAAAAACCATATCTGGCTTACAGGCCGATGTAGGCATGCTTCGAAAATACAAAGGTGCGGTGGTTCGCTTGCGTCGCGAAAATAAACGCCTATACGAGCTGGCGGACTCATTGAAGCGAACCAATAGCGTCCTACTCGTACAACGCGATTCGGCTCAATCGCAATTACAGCAGCAACAGCAACGCACCGAGAAACTGGAAGAACAAAACCTGGTTTTGGCCGAAAAAGTGGCTAAAGGCGCTGCGCTTTCCGCACAAAACATTCGGGCCGAAGGGATTCGAATCAGTAACAACGGCCGGATTTCAAACACGAGCCGTGCCCGGCGTGCCGATAAGCTCCGAATTTGCTTTACGATCGGTAAAAATAACCTTGCCGATTCCGGTGAAAAGACCATTTATGCCAAGGTGTCTACCCCTGAAAACAAGCTCTTGGGCGTGCGTGCGGGCGCAAACGAATTTGCAGTTGGCGGAAAAACAGACCATTTCAGCGCTAAAACCACGGTGTATTACGAAGGGGAGCCCTTAGACGTTTGCATTTTTGTAGCAAGCGACCCCGATGCGTTTGTAAAGGGCGAATATTGGGTAGCGCTTTACGACGACCATGGCTTTATCGGGGAAACCCAATTGTCGCTTCAGTAAGATAAATTGCTCTGACGCGCTGGCGTGTACCCTTTACAATACGTGCGCATGCAGGTATGCGCGTTGCGCTATGTAAGAAAACTGGACTCACCCAAGCCGAGTACGCCAAAAAAATCGGGAAAAACCAGCCCCATGTTTTGGGATATTTAAGCGCGCTGGGGTTTGAGATAAACATAAACTTTGAACGGGTGAAAGCCGACGATATCGGTGGTGATTGAAAACCAAAAAATCCGTATCGGGCTATTTAAAAATCCGGGTCTGCACAAAGTGCGTTGACGCCAATACATTGAATTCCATATTTATTCGCAATAGCAGGTAGTTTATCGGTTTTACTTTTGAGCTGAGCCCGGTAGAGGTGGTTGCGCATCGGTTAGATCAGCGCCGAGTCGCATGTCGGACATCCCCATGGTGCCCGGTTTAATCGATCAAAGGGGCGAGCCCATCGATACCATACCGCCTCCC
>JBAJNK010000005.1:0-5371 GCA_036881805.1 Flavobacteriales bacterium | reverse complement strand
TTATCCACCCCAATAGGAGGCACCACTGGCCGATGGCAGACAAGTCTCTCCGCATCGTCTTTTGGGATTTGGCTAAGTGTCTGCTAAGTTATAAAAAACATCAGATAAAAGTAAAAATCAATTGGTTCTACAACATGCGGTGGTTTAAAGAGGGGGCTTGTTTTTTGTGTTTGCCTTCGGGGTTATTTAAAAAGGGGGTTATTTCCGTTCCCGGTTGCGGTTTAGAAAACAGGGGCTTGTTTTTTTGTTTGCCTCTGTAAGGAGCGTCTGAAAAACCGGTTTTTATCTCTTGGTGTTTACCGCTATAAGTCGGTTTGAAAAGATGGACTATTTTTTGTTCCCGTGTAAGGGTTTAAAAAGAGTGACTTATTTTTTTTGCGCTGTATGAAGGTTTGAAATCGAGTATTGATCTCTGCTTTTTTTTGTAGTGCCATTTTTTCACAGCTCATACGGCGTCCGTGGGTTTATTGGGGGTTTTTATGGATTCCTTAATTTGGCTTTCGATCTCTTCGGCGAGCTCGGGATTGTCCTTCAGTAAGCATTTAATCGCATCGCGGCCCTGTCCCAGCTTGGTGTCGCCATAGCTATACCACGAGCCGCTCTTCTTTAGGATTCCAAAACCCACGCCCAAGTCTAACAGTTCCCCGGTTTTGGAGATGCCCTCACCATACATAATATCGAATTCTGCCGTACGGAAAGGGGGCGCTACTTTATTTTTTACCACTTTTACTTTGGCTTGGTTTCCAATCACACCTTCACTTTCCTTGATTTGCGATCGCTTGCGAATATCCAGACGCACGGAAGCGTAAAATTTCAACGCGTTTCCACCGGTAGTCGTTTCCGGATTTCCAAAGATCACGCCAATTTTTTCGCGAAGCTGATTGATAAAGATTGCCGTACACTTCGTCTTGCTCAGCGAAGCGGTCAGCTTTCGCATGGCTTGCGACATCAAACGGGCTTGCAAGCCCATCTTTGAATCCCCCATTTCGCCCTCGATTTCACTTTTGGGCGTTAACGCTGCTACAGAATCGATCGCGATGATGCCAAGCGCACCAGAGCGAATTAAATTGTCGGCGATTTCAAGGGCCTGCTCACCGTGGTCGGGCTGAGATATGATTAAATTTTCGATGTCTACCCCGATTTTCTCCGCATAGAGGCGATCAAAGGCGTGTTCCGCATCGATGAAGGCGGCGATACCGCCAGCTCGCTGCGCTTCGGCAATGGCGTGAAGCGTAAGGGTGGTTTTACCGGAGGACTCCGGGCCGTATATCTCAATCACACGGCCACGTGGGTAACCGCCTACGCCTAAGGCTAAATCCAAGCCGATAGACCCGCTCGGTATGACCTCTACGTTTTCAATGGCACGATCACCCATACGCATCACAATGCCTTTTCCAAAGGATTTCTCCATTTTATCCAGCGTTAATTTCAACGCTTTGAGCTTGGCTTCTCTCTCTGATGTTTCCATGTGTTTTACCGCTCTTTAAGGCCTGTTCAGGGCGTGAATGGTCAACAGCGCCTAAGCATTCAAAATCTGGTCTGCGTGATCTTTCGTTTTTACCTTTTCAATGACACGGCTAATCATACCGGCTTCATCGATTAAAAAGGTAGTCCGGTGAATGCCTTCGTAAGTGCGTCCCATGAATTTTTTAGGTCCCCACACGCCAAAGGCACGGATGATCTCTTTATCGGTATCGGCGATTAGCTTGAAGGGCAAGCGGTTTTTGGTTTCAAAATTCTTTTGCTTTTCCGAAGTGTCGGCACTGACACCGACGATTTCGTAACCTTGCGCTTTCAACGACTGCGCGTTATCTCGCAAATTGCAAGCCTCCAGAGTGCAACCCGGCGTACTGGCTTTGGGATAAAAGAACACGACGAGCCTTTTACCTTTGTAGTCGCTGTACGCAATCGGTTTTCCATCTTGATCGATTCCTTCAAAACGGGGAACCTTGTCTCCTGTTTTTAACATGGTTTTCGCTGTATTTTTTTACAGGCCTAAAGGTAGGGGTTTTTATCGGGGTTCAAAGCGATTTTTCCCGTCTTTTTCTAATGTTTACGACCGTGCGCATTTCAGCGGCTTATATAGTTTCACAACTCGTATTTACCCGGTAAGGGTCACGAGGTAAAAGCCTTTTTCCGCCCTTGTGGCCAAGCCGTGATTTTGATATGTGTTTTTATTTGAGCGCAGCCCGTACCGATAAGCAAGCCCGCTCCGAACGCATGCGATCTTCAATGCAACAGGAGCATATCGCTCCAGTCGCTTCTCTCATAATGCAGAGAGAGCAGTACCAAGCCTACACCACAAAGGCCATTTAGCATGGATTCATTATCCAAAGTATAAGAATTATCCGCGTTCTGCTTATACCAGGGCAAGTAGATTTTCCCATCGATTTTTAGTTGAATTTTTAGATTTCTAATCAGCTCCGTCTTCCAATACAGTACCCGCTTTTCTACAACAGGACTTTTTTTTATGCGCGCCTTGATCTGCATCCACATAAAGAGAATGCCCGATATACCATGACAAAATCCAGTATCGAAAAAACCGTATTCTTCAAAGTGATCCAAGCCCGAATCGCTTATTCCTCTGGCGACGAGCTTTCCCAAAATTTCGTGCGCCCGCTCCATTACATCTCGCCTTTTCAAAATCTCACCCGCATACAAAAGTGCATGCGTTACACCCAAGTCACCGGTACACCAAGCCAATCTGGAATCCATGCGCCGTTTATCATCTTTTAAAGTAGCGTAAAATGCGGGGTACGCACTGCTGCACACCGCTTTATTTCTAAAGCTGATCAGGCTTTTCAGTATGCCGTTTATCAGCTTATCCAGGTATGTATGAGCATGCCCCTTTTCTTTCAATCGCAATAGAAAAATCAGCACAGCGGTAACGCCATGTGCAATCCCCAAATTGACCAAACCGGCTCCCTCCTCGGTGTCGAACCAAAAAATCCCCTGTTCGGTTTCTGTCCTATTTTCATATAGAGCGGCGATAAAGCCGTCGACCAAACTCGCTCTTTTTTCCGCATGGGAATCCGATTCCAAGTAGTACAACATTTTACCCATGCTCCCGTACAACAAATCGAAATGGTTTTGTTCGATATCCCTTTTTAAAGAAGCGAATAAATAAGGCTCAATATCGATTAGTGTTTTATCGGAATCCAAAACACCACATGTGGCGGCGTAGTGGATCGTCCAGAAGATTCCTTCAAAGCCATCGATAAATCCAGGTCCAAAATCAGATTCTGGAAAAGCGGCCAGCGACTTATCGATTAAGACTTTAGCCCGTTCCTTGTACTTGGAGTCTTTAGCGTAGTTGCACCGTGTGGCTTCAAATATGATCGCACTCAAATCTCCTTGAATGGAGATGACTTTCATCTTCATCGCGTTGTCGAAGAGTATCGCGTCTATTTTTTCAATTATATCAAGCATGGAGTTGGGGTGATTTCATCCCAGTGATCAGCTTGCAACCGCGCTTAGTCAATTCGATGATCCCATTTGTCTAAGGGCGGTTTCACTTCAGACTTCTATCGGAATACGCATATACCACTTTGCCAAACCGATCCGTATCGTTATACGTTTTGTGCAAAAACGCACTTTCTTCTCCTTCGGAAAAAATGCTGTCTATAACGATATCAAACCTTCCACCGTTCAAATCTTCCAAGGCTTGTAAGCCATCTTCCTTTAAGCCTATACAGTTACCGGTTAGGGAAGCGTTTTTGACCATCAATCCGATCAGCATATCATTAAAATTTTTACCCCTGTATTGATACTTAGCGGTAGCAAAATCAGGGAATTGATCGTACAAACCACAGGTGATATAACGGGAATCCATCGCTAAGAAATCCACAACTCTCGGCAGGTAAATATCGAAAAAAGGATCGATAATGGTATCGAATTTTCCGATTTGTTCCATTTTTTGCCGCAGTGATTCGTCGGCTGCGTAGTCGTCTAAATCTCGGTCGACCACCAAGACATCGACAACGCCCATTTCCTTGAGTTTATCCATATGCTTTGCGTTAGAAGTCATCGCGTATACCGCTACCGGACGATTTTTTAACGCGCTGATGACCGCCAATGACGTGTTGGATTTGGCAGCGGTCGCCAATACCTTAGTTTGGGGCTTCACCGCCTTTCTCACCATGCTATAGGCCGTAAAAGCTGCGATGGGAAAAGCAGCCAATTTTTCATTGGAAATATCGATATGTGGGGGTACTTTCAACAGCTTATTGGCAGGGAAGTCTTCTATGCGCAATGACGCGTTATTGGTCGGCAAACCTGGAGTATAATCCTTTGAATGAGACGGATAAGATATATTGGGAATCACCCGATCTCCTATATGAAAGGCCTTTACACGCTTACCGACATCGATTACTTCGCCCACAAAATCAGATCCGAGATACGAAAAATACAGCTCGCCTTTGCGCGCTTTTGCTTTGATTCCTTTATCCGATTCCAATATATAGGACTTGTCCCTATAGTTACAAGAAAAAGCGATCTTTTCAACCAAAACGCTATGTTCGGGGTCAAAACAATCCCTTAGGAGCAAATCATCTTCCACCACAAGCCCAGCGTGAATGTGTATCTCTTCTAAAGAAAAGTCTCCTCGCGTCTTTATCACTTCCAAGTCGCACATCTCATCGGGGAATATAACCAGGCTTTTCATCTAAAATGCATTCTTTTTCGCTCGATAGATAAAACTTGTGGACGCTTTGTGCAGTCGCTTAGAACTGTGCGATTTTCTAATACGCAGCTGAAATTATCTGGTATACTCGGATGGCCTTCCGCACGTCGCGATCGATTTTGTCCATTTGAGTCTGAGCTTGTATCACTGCTGAATCGTTTCAGATTCTCAAATAACTCAAGCCGGTATTTCTTCTTAACATCCACTAAACTGTCCACAAGGGCTTGGGGATGGATTTCCCAGCTCGATTCGATAATCCCCTTGCATAAAGCTCCTTAGATTACAAAAGCCCATAAATTCTCTTCGCTTATCACCTCTTAGTCAATTCTATAAAATGCAGTCGCTGTCTAAGAATTTACCGTAAATTATGGGCGAAAGGTTACAACCCCATCTTGAGCAGCTGCATGACACTTACGAGTACCTATAGGAACTCCAACATGAAAAGTTACAAAAGGCTTTGGACGGGTCCCAATAGAAACATCAACCCTAACGCCTTTACAACATCGCTTATCCATTCTGGAGCCTCTTTCACAGCTGAGAACGGAAATACCGCCTTTTACATCGGCCATCTCGGGTCTTTCCATCCGGGCGATTACCCTTTTGTTCAGCTCGAACTTTTCCATGTCTTTAAAATATGAATCTTTTGCCTACTCTAATTTGGGATTTTCGGCTTCTTCCCGGTTTCATCGC
>JBAJNK010000004.1:0-7528 GCA_036881805.1 Flavobacteriales bacterium | reverse complement strand
CCACATAGATATAGATGATCAAACTTCGGTGGAAGCCGTTACGAAAAAGATTAATGGGGGTAGGAATGGCATGAACGAACGTATCAGACTCTATAAACAAGCCAAAGCGAGCGTAGGATGTCATTAAAACTACAAGAGATGAAAACCATGAGAAACTATGTATTACTACTGCTACTTAGGGCTCAATACCCAGGATCAGCAGCGGAACAGGTGGGCTGTTTCGCCCGTGTCTCAAAATGTTATAGACCTCTCCTTCATAATAAGCGACACCGCTTGACATCTCAGACTGCATGGCTTTTGTGGGCAAAATCTCGATTCCCAGATCAATCATGCCGCCCGAGTAGAATAATAGATGCTTTACGAATAAGTCAAAAGCCACAAAAGCACACTTGCCAAATTGAACCTCGACAGCCAAATTTTCTTTGACAAAATCGGTTTGCTTATATGATTTGATGGGTTTTGCAATGCCCTTATCGATCAAAAAGGATTTTTGTTTTTCATACGGTAGGTCGCGCATTTGTCGTAAATACTTGGGATTCGTCGTTACATAATATCGATACCTACTCGCTGACCAACCCCGCGCATTAAATTTCTCAGCAAATGCGTTATTCAGTGCAAGGGACTATATAGCATTTTACCCTTCATCGTCTTTTCCTCGCTTGCTTTTGTCCTTAATTGTACGGCTTGAATGTTCGTAATAACCCGTACGATCTCATCATATAGCTCCTCGTGGTGGATTAGTAGGTATTCTTCACCGTTTAAATGAGAATATTTTTGGGTTATTTTCATTCGCTTTTCCCGTTGACAACCGGATGTTCACTTTTCCATTCCGCTGGTATTTGGGCAATTTTATCAGATGCTTTGGGTTTGTGAATGGGTTTGTAAATAGGTCGGAGTTTTAGCTTTCCACCTTTCACATCCCTTAGCCGTTGTTCTGCTATCTCAACGTATTTCTTCTCTTTTTCAATGCCGATGGCATAACGATGGTTCTCAATAGCGGCTATCAATGTGGAACCCACGCCTGCATAGGGGTCGAGCACCCAGCTTTTATTTCTATCTGTGAGCGCCAAAATGCATCTCTCGACGAGTTCAACCGGATATTGGCATGGGTGTGCAGTCTTTTCCGGATGGTTTGATTTTACATTGGGTATGTCCCAGCATGCGCTTTCCCAATCCCGCGCGATAATATCCCATATATCAGAAGGATTTTTCCCTTTTGGATTGCCGGATAGCTGACCTTTTTTAGGGCCTTTAAAATGTCTTTTTCCGGGGTATTTGGCAGGCACCCGAACATCGTCCAGATTAAAGATGTAATCATCCGTTTTGGTGAACCATAAAATGGTTTCGTACCTACCGGAAAATCGGCTGGAAGCGTGAAGTCCATGTCCAAAATGCCATATGATCCGATTCCTGAGTTTCAGTCCACATTTCTTGAAAATCTGGTAATAATGAATATCCAAGGGAAACACTTCTCCTTTGTGAACGCAATTGCCCACCTGCCAACAGATACTACCGCGATCGGATGTAACTCGAACCAACTCATCGATTACGCCGCGCTGTTGTGCTAAATATTTTTCGATGGATTTCTTGGTCTCATATTCCTTGCCTAGATTATATGGCGGAGAGGTAATCACGAGATCAAACTTTTTAGAATCAAACCCTTTTAGTGTTTTGACCGCGTCGCCCAAGAGCATTTGATTCGCGGTAAGAAATGTCCTTGTAGTAATAGCCTCGACGGATTTTTCTGACTTCGGCATATCGATGCTTTTCACATGTTTTAAAAGTCTAAAGGACCAGGCCCAAATGTACAAAAAATACAATGGCTGAAATAACGATTTCAAAGCAAAGGCTTACAGCGGTGATCCAAGGGGTTCTAAGATGGGGGAAAAGCGGGATCAAAAGAAAGAGAAGCGCGCAAATATCGGCGGTAAAGCATAGGGTTTGGTTTGATGGTCAGGCTGTGCGCTTTATCTAGCCCAAAATATTTTGTTGGACATCAGATCGCTTCCGCTGATCGGCTTCAATTTATCGACGGCTGCTTTCCAGTTGACGTGATTGGATGTTTGTTCATTATCTGGATAATTAATCCGGCCTGGGATATCGTTTAGATTGACCAGCGGCGTGAAAGTAATTTTCTCAACCTTGGGATTACCCGCTGCATCCGTATGCTTGAATTCATATTGGGCCACACCTGGTATGTTCAACGTTTTGGGATATCCGGTACTCCTGTAAAGCGTCCAAGCCTCCAAACCGTCCATAAAGAGACCGATGTACTTTTGGGTCAGTACCGTTTCTTGCGAGGCGGGCAGCAGCTGATTCACGTATTCGTCTATCTCCGCTGGGGAAACGCCCCAAAACGACAGGGCGGCTTTTACGCCTTTTTCATAATGCGCTTGATTCCAGCCTTCAAATTGCGATCGGATAAACTCGACCTCAGCATACAACAATATCGGTTGCTTAAACCGCGCCTTTAAAATACGGTCGGTAAAAGGTGAAAGTCCTTTTTTCACCTGATAACGCGCGATTTTATCGCCAAATCCGTAGGGTTCGCCAATGATGATTTCATAGCCTTCTGCAGGCTTGACAAACGCCAACAGTCTGGGATCCGGTGATGAGAGCGATTGAAAAGGCCCTATTTCATTTTGTAAGAGCCGCACAAAGGGTCGGGATAGGGCGAAATCATTACGCGCGCCGGTAACAAATGCAGCATACCAAGGACCAGCCTCGCTTTCACTGTCTCCAAATTCAAAGACGGCATTTTCCTCGGCGCTTTGAAACGCACTGCCTTTGGATTCATCGTAAGTCTTTTTGGCCAGGCTTGGATCCGAATCGAACAAATGCGCTGCCAATCGGAGTCTCAAGCTGTGCGCAAATCGAATCCACCTGTCGTTATCGCCCGAAAACATTCGGTCGTACTCGGAGAACGTGGATTGCCCGGGCGTCAGTTTGTCGGCGGCATCTTTGAGCTCCGCCAACACATCTTTGTAAATCACCTGCGCATCGGTATATTTGGGATTGGGGATGCGCTTGCCCCGCTCGTCCAGTCTCAAGGCTTGAAAGTCGGGCTTATCCCTTTGGCCGTAGCTCCAGTAAGGCACATCGCCAAAGATGTCGGTCAATTTCATAAACAGATAAGACATCAGGATCCGCGAGATTTGAATTTGATCCGAGTTGGAACCGAAACGCAAAGTCAGAGATTGATTTTTAATGGTGGGGTCTTCGTTTTCCGCGATGATCTTTTTCAAATCTTCCAATATATAATAGGAGTAGCTCCAAATTCGATCTATCTGCGTGTTTCGGATCTGGTATCTGCTCTCATCCGTATAAGCGGTCTGCGCAAAATATTGCGCATATAGCAAAGTGGCTCGCCCAGCTGTCCATTGATTATTTAAATTGAACGCTTGTTCATATTGAATATTGTTCATCAAATAACCGGTGGGGGCTAGGGCCGGATTATCCGGATTTACCAAATAATCCGTATCACAAGCTGTGACAAGCGAGAAGAAGAGGGCTGCGTAAGCAAAATATCTTTGTTTCTCCATTTTAACTGAATTTTGTTTTTATCAAAAAGACATGTTGAGACTGATGCCGTAAGTTCTGACGGCCGGCTGCAATGCGCCTTCCATTCCCTGAATATTACCCGAGCCGCCGGAGATGGTTTCCGGGTCGATGCCGTCATAATCGAGGCCCCAAGTAAATAAGTTGCGACCGAAAAGACTGATTCGGATGCGATCTACAAAATCGATCAGGTCTTTAGGCAGCGTATATCCGATGGTGACTTGCCTCAGCTTCCAGTAATCGGCGTCAAAGATGTCGATGGCATCTACATTAGCGTAATGCGCTTTGGCGTAATCCTTACCTTGGATTCGTCGGGTATTGGGCTTTTTTAAAATCGCATAGGTGCCATCGTCATTTTTCGATCCGGCCACGCCGTCGAGCACCATGCCTTTCTCTCTTATATCACTATCCGCACTTTCCTTCAGCACCCCCGAATACATGCCAAACATATAAGAAGTCGAATAATACTTCCCGCCCTTTTGCCGGTCTATCTGAAAGGAAAAGTCGAAATTTTTAAATTTGACTCGGTTGGTGATGCTCCCGTTCCAATCCGGCAAATAAGAACCGAGGGGTACCAGATCTTTGGTGCCGGCATAAAATCCGGTGGCGGCATCTATGACTTTTTCCCCTTCGGAATACAGGTAATCATGTCCGTAGAGCTGTCCGTATGCCATGCCTTTAACGGCACGTACCGATACTTTAAAAGGCGCATCTCCCAATAGAACATTGTCGACATCTGGAGCCAATGAAACCACTCGGTTTTCGTTTTTGGAAAAATTTGTGGTGATGTCCCATTTCAAATCAGCGGTATGCACGGGGGTCAACCCCAGTGTCACTTCGACCCCTTTATTCGTCAATTCTCCAGCATTGATATACATCCTGCGATAACCCGCAGCGGTAGAAATAGCAACGGGCATAATCTGATCGGTCGTCTTACTGCTGTAGTAAGTAAAATCAGCCCGAACCCTGTTTTGCAAAAAAGCCGATTCCAATCCCAATTCGTATGTGTTGGTGGTTTCGGCCTTCAGTCTATCATTGTTCTTTGCCCGTCTTGTCGAAAGCCGGGTCTGCCCACCAAACGGATCTAAATATTCATAGGTCGATTGAACCGCGTAGAAGTTCGGCTCATATATCGATATATCATTACCGGTCTGTGCCCAAGAAGTCCTTAACTTCCCATAACTGAGCCAGGCCGGTTCTTTGAGCAATTCCGAAAAAACCCATGAAGCTGCTGCTGAAGAATAAAAATAGGAATTGTTGTCATTCGGTAAGGTGGAGGACCAGTCATTTCTCGCGCTTAAATCCAGATATAATTGATCGTAAAAACCCGCTTTCAACTCGGCAAAAATGCTGTTGACATTTTTCTTGTGGGTATACTGATCGGCATGTAGTGCGTCATGCGTGATTAGAGGCCCCTTACTGTTGGCCAATGTGTAGATGCCGGGGACGGACAAGCCGCCCGTGGTTGAAGCAAATACGTGTTTGAGCTGATTTCTTCTGAGGTTTCCACCCGCTAGGGCGCCGAGGGTAAAGCGATCGGAAATATCCCTTGACCACGAAGCGATCAATTCGTAGTTGAATTCATAGTGTTCATAGGTTTCCAAGGAATAAAAAGGTTGGTCATGGCTGTCTACCGCTCGTTTTTCTTCTATTCTTTGGTTATACGTGTCTGCATTCAAGGTACCTTTGATATGGAAGTCATCGGATAGGCGGTATTGTGCGCTCAGTTTACCATAGACGCGGGAACGCGCATCGTGGGGCGCGTTTTCATAAGCCGTCCAATACGAGTTGTCCCAATAGGCCGGTTTGGGGTTATTCCAGTCTGTTCGATTCCAACTCCGCTGGCTTCCGTCCGGATTCTTATATCGCTTGAGCCGGTTGTAATCCAATTGTCTGTGCCCCCATTGAAAAAAATTACAGGATGGAGAATTATAACCCATATAGGCTCGGGTTCCTTCCGTTCGGGTGTAGGTGATCAGGCCGTCGACTTGCAGGTCTTCGGTTAGTTTTCGCGTTGTGGAAAAACCGGTCGTAAAGTCTGCTACCTCGGTATTGGGAACGGTTCCCAGGCTTCGGTTTGTCGCAAAGTTAAGCCGATAAGAGCCATCTGCTCCAGCGCCGTTAACGGCAATGTTGTTCCTCATGTCAATACCGGGTTTGTAAAAATCCCTGACATCAGCCTTAGGTGCGACCCATGGACGGGGGGTTAGATAATCTTTTGGATAACCCGCTGGGTCAAAGGCGTCCCACATTAAAACCCTTTGATCGGGGTCGTATTTCGGCCCCCAGCTCTCATCCGTTGCGTATTGTGGGATTTTATACGCTTTCCCGCTAATTTCGACCAATTGAAAGCCGTCTTTTGAGTGTTTTCCTGTATAGATACTGCCCCCGCCGTAAAGTCTTTGAAGTTTTGGCAGGGTGCTCACGGAGTGGATCGATACGGAAGAGTGGATCGATACGCCCAGCTTTTTCTCAGCGCTCTGCCCCCGCTTGGTTTTGATTAGGACCACCCCGTTGGCCGCTCGAGCGCCGTAAAGCATAGTAGCCGAGCCTTTCAAGACGGTTGCCGATTCTATGTTATCGGGATCGATATCGCACATCACATCGCCGTAGTCCACGCCCAAAGCACCCCGTTGGGTACTATACGTATTGAAATTGGCATTGCTCATGGGAATTCCGTCTACCACGAAGAGCGGTAAGTTGTTTCCCATAAGGGAATGGACGCCCCGGATTAAAATTCTTTGAGAGCCGCCCAGATTTCCAGAGGGAGAAGTGATTTGAAGACCTGCGACTTTCCCGTTCAAAGCCGCCATAACGTTGTCGTATTGCGCGCCGGCCAATGCCTCGCCATTTAATGCGGGTGCGGAATACCCCAAACTCCGCCTTTCTCTTTTAATCCCGATTGCCGTCACCACGACCTCGTTTAATCGGTTTCTAACAGGGGCCAGCGCAACATTGAGTACCCGCTTTCCGCCCACGGTTAAAGCAACCGCTTCATATCCCACATAGGTAAATCGCAGTTTTTCTCCTGGACTGACTGCAATGGCGTACTTACCGTCGAAGTCCGTGGCAGTACCGCGAGGGGGGGAGGTGCCGGCCACCACCACATTTACGCCCGGTAGGGGCGAGCCCTTTTCATCGGTTATGATTCCCGTGACGGTCTTTTGCTGCGCATGAATACCGGTTGAGGCGAAGATGCAAAAAGTCAATAATAGCGATGTTTTTTTATAATTCATATTTGTGATGTTTTAGATTAAACAAAAAAACGATTCGAATATAGGTGCGCATGCATTCAATTGTTAGATGGATTTCACAAGACCATTGGGTCGTTCTCTCTTACAAATGTAGAAAAATTAATTTATAAAGCATTTGATTTTGCAATGGAGGGGATTTCTGACTTTTCAAGGGTTTTTCTGATTTTGGCCTGCCCCGATGATTTTAATGATTTGACAGCTACAAATATCAGGGTTGATAGCCGGTCGCTGGGTACGTGTCACAAGCGATTTCATTTTTGTATCCCCCTACACAGTTCTACCGATGGCGGATATAAAAAATTTTGCCAACGATAAACAATATCCCTTACCCGATTTATCGCTTATCCCGTTTTATCCGGCGTACAGATAAAGTAGTGAAACACTACAGATATTTGAGTAAAAAATTGAAAAACTTAGGGAGTTGGTGCAGAGATGCACATTTTGTGCCGGTTTAAAAAGTGGGTATTATTTTTCCGCCCCGTGGGTCGGTTTGAAAGGGACGCTTGTTTTTCCCCTTTTGCGATGGTTTTAAAGAACTATCCCTACTTTTTGTGTTTCTGTATCGATTTGGAAAGGCGCATTTTCTCGATTGGCGGCTTTAAAGATAGGGGGTTATTTTTTGTTTCTTATCCGAGACTGCGACAGCTTTATCGAGCGGGGTGCGCCCTACTGATTTTTGTTATTTATCGATCCCCGTGTGGTGGTTTGAAAAGGTT
>JBAJNK010000003.1:0-16284 GCA_036881805.1 Flavobacteriales bacterium | reverse complement strand
TCACCCAACCGCCACGCTCACCCAACCCGCTTGGATAAAAAAGTATAAAAAAAAGTATAAAAAGGAAGTATAAGCGGCTGTTTTTGAATTTATCGCATTTTATCCACCTGGCTCAAACCCAAATCACCAACAAATGACGACAATATTTTTTGATATAAGACATAAACAACCTATATTTGGCTTGTGAAGGTAGACGACACGGGCCAAACTAACAAATGTAGGTTTAATTTTGAACTATGCAAAACTTTTTGCTCAATCTTAAAAATTTTAACTAAAAATTAACTTTGGTGAATACTTTTGGACAACGACTTTTAGCCATACTAAAAGAAAATCACATAAGCAGCTACAAGCTAGCTAAAGAAATTCACGTGTCGAGAGCCACTATATCGAACTATATCAATGGGAAGACCAAGCCCAGTGGTTCAATATTATACGCTATGTCACAGTACCTCAAGGTTTCGAGGGAGTGGATTTTAACGGGACAGGGGGATAAAACCTCGGAAGGGCATAGCGATGAATCTGTAAAAGTCATGTCATTGCGGGATCGAATCGAGCTCTTGAAAGCCTCCAAGGGCTTAACAGACCGATATTTGGCTGACTTGTTGAAACGCTCGGACGAATCATTTGGCGCAGCGGTGAGTCGAGGGTCATTGAGCAGCTCGGAAAAAGAGATCCTGGAAAGGCGATTTGGATTGCCATATCACTGGCTGACATATGGAACGGAGAAAAATTTTGCAACGGATGATCATTCGGTTTCGGAGCCAGAAAAGTCCTATGACAAGATGGGAACGAGGTGGTCTACTCGGGAGCTGGTTATCTATATGATGGATCACATCAAAGATTTTGAGGGCGATGCGATTTTTACCAACTATATTGCTAAAAAGGCATACGAAACGGCTATTGAAGCCCTAAAATCGGGATCGCAGGGCTTGAAAAAAGGCTAGCGCCGAAACGGATGAGACCCTTCAGCCGTGGCCAAGGTTCCTGCAACATTCAGAAACCGAGATTTTTTTGTTTTTGTGTAACGGCTTGAAATCCCGATCTTATTTTTTGTTCTGTATGGGGCAGGTGTGCCAGTATTGCATTTATTTGATCAGGTGAGCCCGGCTGGTTTTTGTCGCATATCTATCCTTTTGCATCAATATGAAAGCCGACTTTTATCATATACTCGAGTCTAACCCCATATCCCCATTCTTTATTTCTGTATGGCGGTTCTTTTTTTGGGTTTTATCTCTATGGGCCGGTTTAAAAAAGGGGGCTTTTGCCTTCTTTGGGTTGGTTTGAAAAAGGGGGTTATCTTTTTGTTTCTTATCCGAGACTGCGACAGCTTTGTCGTGCATTTATTTCAGGCGGTGAGTCCGGCTGATTTTTGTTACCTATTCGTCCCTGCCTGCCAATTTGAAAATCGGTCTCTTTTGGTGTTTGCCTGTGCGTGACAGCTTGAAAAGCCGCATATTTTTCCGCTCCCGGTTGGTGGCTTAAAGAGGAAGGCTTATCTTTTTGTGCCTATCCCCGATCGATAGTCTAAAAGTGGGGCTTGTTTTTTGGTTTTGTACGGGCATGGCCGTTTAAAAAGGAGATTTGTTTTTTGGTCTTGTCTGCGCTGTGTGTTGATTTGAAAAGGGGGATTTTTTTTTGCATTTATCTCTTTGCTCTTGATCTTTTGTGCAGGTTTGAAAAGTGTGGCTTTTTTCTGTTTTTGTCTCTGAGCCCTGTAGCTGTGAAATCCTTGCAATGACCATATGCTCATTTTTTTATCGCAGTCCAAAAAGGGGCTATTTTTCGTTTCCGATCGGCGGTTTGAAAACTGGGGTTATTTTTTTGCTCTTGCCCCATGTAGCAGTTTGGAAAGGAGGGGGACTTGTTCTTTTGTGCCTGTAGTCAGCACAGCTGACTTTTATTGTATACTCGAACTGGAGATAGCCTGAAAATCCAATCTTATTTTCTTGTGTTTACCCTGTGCAGCAATTTAGGAAGGAGGCTTTTTTGGGTTTGTCTTATGGGACAGTTTGAAAGTGGGGGTTTTATTTTTTTTAAACTTATTTTGCAAGTCTAAAAAGACAGCTGATGAAAAAACAGCGCAACCTATTGGTCTTCGGTTTACGTCCGGTCACCGAGGCGATACAAAGCGGCAAAACGATCGACCGCCTTTTTATTCAAGACAAATTGAAAGGCGAATTATCCACTGCGCTCTTTAAATTGCTGCGGGAGAAAAAAATTGCGCATACCCGCGTGCCCCCGTCCAAACTCAACCGGTTAACCCGAAAAAACCACCAAGGGGTGGTGGGTTTTATCTCGCCCATCACCTTTTGCGATATCGAAATCCTAGTCCCCAGTCTATACGAAAGGGGGGAAGTCCCCCTATTGTTGATATTAGATCGGATCACGGACACCCGAAATTTTGGCGCCTTGGTGCGCACGGCTGCTTGCACGGGTGTTCAAGGCATTATCACCCCAGAAAAAAACAGCGCACCGATCACCCAAGATGCCATTAAAACCTCTGTTGGGGCTTTGTTTCGCGTCCCCATCATCCGGCATCCCAATCTAAAGGTAGCCCTGCAATACCTCAAACTATCGGGCTTACAGCTCATAGCGGCAACGGAAAGAGCAGATTGTACCGTCTATGATTTGGATTGGGCAAAACCCACCGCCCTTTTGTTGGGTAGCGAAGAAAACGGCATATCGCCAGCCTATCTAAAAATGTCGGACGAGGTCGGAAGGCTCCCCATGCTGGGACCCATCGGTTCGCTAAACGTCTCGGTAGCCTGTGGCGCCATACTCTATGAAGCGGTGCGACAACGCTTGAGATAGTTTTTCGCCGGGCAGTGGCGGATGGATTTCAAACCGAATAATTTGTGCGCGCACCCCAATCGCTGGACCCAGTGAAAACCAACGGGTTCTTTTTTCTAAGCATGGCAAAACCAACACAGCTATATCGCTACTGTGATTTACGCAGTCGCAAAAACTAAGTCGCACCTGATGGACTGTTAAGGCTATTTCACCGTTTCCCAAAATTTTACGCTTCCTTCCCCATTTCGATGAGAAGTTCTATTTAAACGCCATACCAAACGATATGATGGACATCTATTACGAAAAAAGGGCAAAGCCTATGACAGGGCTGAAATAGTGGGAAGAATAGATCGGTATAGACATATGCTATAACACCCTTCATCGTATAGCCGACTCGTGTTTAATGGGCTTATCTCCGCAAACGACCGAATGCGATTCAACCAAAAAACGGTCTATAAAAAAGTTGACGCACAACCACAGCAGCAACCCAATCCCTATGTAAGACCCTGGAGACCAACCCGTTAGACAGGCCCCAACCGCAGCTCGGATGCAAAGCCAAGCTTAGACCTACATCAATAGTATAAAAAGCAGCTGCACAGGATGTGCACTTTGTGACCTCGACAGGATTCAAACCTGCAACCTTCTGATCCGTAGTCAGATGCGCTATTCAGTTGCGCCACGAGGCCTGATCTCTTTGCAAAGGGGATGCAAATATAAGACGCTGCCAACTGCCAAAAAAGTTTTTGGCTACACAATCTCAGCGGTGAGCCCGCGCTGAATCAATCGTTTGCATCGGGGGTTCAAATCGCAGAGGCTACCCGACTTCACCTCGCACTTGCCTTTGTAGTGAACGATTAAAGTACACTGCTCTGCTTGTTGTGGCGTGTGATCACAAATATCGATCAGCGACTCGATGACGAAATCAAAGGTGTTGTAATCATCATTGTGCAGTACAATACAGCGCTTATCCGCCTGGCTTTCCAACATAGCCAAGCCTTCTGCCTTCTCTTGAGAGAAAAGTGTCGCACACATCGCTTTATCAATTGAAATCAAATATACTATTTTTTGAAAAAGACCCTCTTTTCCAAAGCATTACAAAAGATCAAGAGCAAAAAAGACAAGCCCGCTTTTTAAACTGCCAAACCGGACAAGGCCAAAAAAATAAGATTGGGGTAAAAACAAAAAACAAAGCCCAAATTTTCAGACGGACCGTATATGATCGAGCCCGTGCTCGGTATTTTACAACCGCAACACAGCACAAAAACAATTGAGTTCCTGCTTTTCAAACCAACACACAGGAGTAAACACAAAAAAATAAAGACTGAGTTTTAGGCCATTCCCCATAAAATTTATGCGCTGATAGGGCTTTTGGAGCAGCCACATAGGACGAGCACTAAAGAAACAATTCCCCCCCCTTTCAAGCCCCCGCGCACGGACAAGCCCAAAAAAGTGCTACTTTTAAAAGCAGTTCATAACGGGCAAACACAAAAAAATAAGACTGGCTGTACGATCAAAGGCTACAAAAATACCACAACTGACCAACATCCCATTGTAAGGTTTGGGAACAACCGACCACCCCGGCTGATAGGGAAACTGTATTTGGATAGCCGTTGCGCGCTAATGCAACAATGCCTCGATCACAGCGATAAATCGCGCCACTTCTAAGGCAGCGCCACCCACCAAGCCCCCATCCACATCGGGCTGAGTGCAGAGCGCCACAGCGTTTTCAGGCTTTAGGCTCCCACCGTAGAGCAGGGGTATGCAAGCTGCGGTTTTGGGGCCGAACCGATCGGCGATCACCTGGCGAATGTACCCATGCATCTCCTGTGCCTGTTCAGCGGTGGCGGTTTCACCTGTACCAATAGCCCAAACGGGCTCATAAGCGATACAGACTCGCTGCATTTGATCGCGAGTCAGCTGGTGCAACGCGTCCATAAGCTGTTTTTTTGCGACTTTAAATTGTGCTGCACCCCGCCGCTCCTCGAGCGTTTCCCCTATACAATAAATCACTTCCATACGGTTGGCCAAAGCCAAATCGATCTTTTTGCTGAGTGCCTGCGCATCTTCGCCGTGATATCTTCTGCGTTCGGAATGCCCGATGATAACCATTTGCACACCGGTAGAGCGTATCATATCGGCGGAAACCTCTCCCGTATAAGCGCCCGACTCATGGGCGCTTATATCTTGTGCCGCTACGCTTACCTTGGTATCCTTGGTGCTCTGGTAGGCGTAATGCAAAAAGGGATAAGCCGGTGCGATGACGACTTCCACGCCTTTCAAATCTCGGGGTTCGGTATAACCTAAAAGCGATTCGATCAGTGGTAAGGCTTGCCAATAATTTTTGTTCATCTTCCAATTACCGACTATGATTCTCCTACGCATCTTTGAACTGGTTTATTTATCCGCCTAATTTAGTTAGAATTTCACCGATATCCGGGGTGTCGTACCCATTCCATTTGCCCACAACAGTCCCCTTTTTTAACAAGATGAGACCTGGGTTGGCACGTATCATAGTCTTTAGGGTGGTTTGATCACAGGTATAAAAATCAAAGGGTAGCGAAAACGCAGCCTGTAAGTCCTGTATCTCTTTGGTGGTAGAAGCGGTCAAACCTATGACGGGGACACCAGCTTTTGATAAGGCATCGGCCAACGCGTTTGCCTTTACCCACCCATCTCGGTCTGCCCGGCTGACCGAATAGCTCACAATCCAAAGCATTTGGGATCGGGATAGAAAGTCCGGCAAATGATCTATCCCATCTCTTTCTGCAGACAGGTCGTGAATAGGCGGCACATAGCCTTTTTTAATCAATTTGGTCTGGCGGTCTACAAATTCAGCGCCTTTGATACGCCAAGGCGCCTCTTGGGTCGTAAATGCTTTTTCCACACCGTTAACCTCGTAAATCCAAGTGGTCTCATAAACGTCTTTGGGCGCAGATTTGGGAAATTTCATCTCTACCGCAATATCGTCGCCTACCGCATAAGGCCTAAAGTCCAATACGGGCAGATGAGTCAAAACGCGATAGGTGAGAAACAAACACCCGATAAGAGATAGAAACAGAACCCAAATGTTACCCCGACCGCTCAAAGGGGTTCCGATGTGCTGTCGACCGATCCACAGAATGAAGACGAGCAGCATTAAGAGGAGGTTTTTACCAAAGGACTGCCAGGGGGTAAGCCGGATGGCATCGCCAAAACACCCACAATCGGCAACCTTGTTAAAGTACGCGGTATAAAAGGTGAGAAAAGTGAAAAAGAGAATCAAAAGCAGGAGCACAGATAGGGTAAACTTCTTTTTATAGCCCAACAGCAATAGTACGCCGAGCAAGACTTCCGCTGTGGTGAGCACCCATGCAAAAAGCAAGGCATAAGGAATTAAACTCGGCAGATTTAAAACACGCGCCGCGAAATACGCCTCCAGTTTGTAAGCAAACCCCAGGGGATCGTTGAGTTTGGTCAACCCTGAAAAAATAAATAAAGCCCCGACGGTGATTCGGGAAAGCCGGGTAAACGTCTTAAGCATCTTCCTCTTCTTTGCGTTTGATCAATGAAAATACAGCGTAGTTGACCACATCGAGGTAATTGGCGTCCGAGCCCTCGCTCGCCAGAGCCTTACCGCTGTTATTTTCCATTTGTCTGATTCGCAATAATTTTTGCAATATCAAATCGGTCATCGAAGTGAGGCGCAGCTCGCGCCAAGCTCCACCGTAATCGTGGTCTTTATCCGCCATCAAATCGCGGGCAGCTCGAACCTTGGCATCAAAGAGGGAAAGCGCTTCTCCACGGCTCAAATCAGCTACCTCAGAGACGCCCAAGTCCAATTGAATCAAAGCCATGACCGCGTAATTGACAATGCCGATAAATTCGACCGCATCCCCTTCCTCTACCTTTCGGATTGCCTTATCTTGCAAATTCCGTACGCGTTGCGCCTTGATAAAAATTTGGTCGGTTAGAGACGGCAACCGCATGATGCGCCATGCACTGCCGTAATCCACCATCTTTTTTGCAAATAGGTCTCGGCATTGCCCGATCACCGCATCGTATGCCGCAAAGGTTTTGTCCACCATCAAAAATACATCGCTAAATTTGGTGTAAATTTAACGGAAAACCCAAAACATGACCCTAAATTGTCGCGGAAGTTTAATCGACTTGACGAGACGCCACGCGATGGCAATTGTAAACCTAACGCCGGATTCCTTTTACGATGGTGGTAAACTCAAGTCGGACAAGGACCTGTTGCAACGCGTGGAAACCGATCTGGAAGCCGGTGCCACCTTTCTGGACCTCGGCGGTTATTCCAGCCGGCCGGGCGCGACGGACATCTGCGAAACAGTAGAGACGGCACGCGTCATACAAGCGATTGTCACCGTCAAAAGAGAATTTCCAGAAGCCCTGATTTCCATCGACACGTTTCGCGCTGCCATAGCGGAAAAAGCCGTGCATGCTGGCGCTTGCCTCATCAACGATATCAGCGGTGGCAGCCGAGATAAAAATATGTTTCAAACAGTCGCCAAACTGCGAGTACCCTACATCGTCATGCACATGAGGGGTACCCCCCAGACCATGCAGTCTTTAACCGGTTACAAAAACCTGATCCAAGCAGTCAATCTATACTTCTCGGAAAGGGTAAACCGACTCAACGCACTCGGGGTGAACGACATCATTTTAGATCCGGGTTTTGGTTTTGCCAAAACCACAGCACAAAATTACGCGCTCCTAAAAAATCTATCGCTACTATATTACAACGAGCTGCCTATTTTGGTGGGCATATCCCGCAAATCGATGGTTTACAAACCCTTGCATTCCAATGCCGATCGAGCTTTAAACGCGACTACAGCCGCCCATACATTGGCGTTGCAACGAGGTGCCGCTATTTTGCGGGTACACGATGTGAGCGAAGCGATGGAAGCGATAAAAATATTCGAGGCTTTCGAATCGGCTGGCTCCCTGGCCTAATCGGATTACTTTTGTAGCCAAATGGGTTTCATACAACTGCGCATATTAGACATCATCGATATTCTGCTGGTCGCCTTTCTCCTATACCAGGTTTACAAATTGGTGCGCGGTACAGGGGCTATAAGCATTTTCATCGGCGTGTCTTTGGTTTACCTGATCTGGAAAATCGTGCAAGCCCTTCACATGGAGTTGCTCAGCGAAATATTGGGGCAATTCATCGGAGTAGGCGTATTGGCTTTAATCATCGTCTTTCAACCGGAAATCCGAAAATTCCTGTTGTTGATCGGCACGACCAACTTTGCTCGAAAGTGGCATTTTACGCACCGGTTTCGGATGTTTAAAAGCGCTTCCCGATATGCGACCACCCTACAAACGGTTTTGGCGGCTTGCCAAAATATGTCTCATTCCAGAACCGGCGCACTAATCGTGTTGGAGCGGGAAAACAGTTTAAATTTTGTAACCGAGACCGGACTACAGCTGTTTGCCGATCTGAGTCAACCCTTAATCGAGTCCGTCTTTTTTAAAAACAATCCCTTGCACGATGGGGCTATGGTCATCCAACAAGCTAAAATCATAGCCGTCGGATGCATATTGCCGATCTCTCGAAATCAAAATATTTTCCCCGGTTACGGACTCAGACATCGGGCTGCAATAGGCATTTCCGAGCGATCGGACGCATTGTGCTTAGTCGTCTCTGAAGAGACCGGAAAAATTTCGTACATCAGAGCGGGTAAACTCTTTCAAAAGCGGACACTCGAAGATCTAACCGATTTAATCCTCGAAGATTGGCGATAAAAAAGCGCCGACAAAGAACAAAAAGTGGTACCTTTGCGCCACTATCTCCATAGGGGTGCCACTCAAGTGGCTGAGATCAGACCCATAGAACCTGGGCGGATAATGCTGCCAAGGGATTTTTTAAGTGTAACCGCACTGTAAGCGAAGGCCCCTTTTTACTTACGGCTCCACCTTTTTGAGAAGTGAAAAAAATTGCAATCTGCAGTACGCGCTACATCTTAATTTTGGCATGCGGCGGCTTCCAAGCATTTTCCCAACCCGTCAAAGTTTCCGGCCGAGTCTCCGAGGCGGCCGGCGAACCGGTAGCATCAGCTGTCGTACGAGTCGCGGGGCAAAATACCATAACCAATCGCCATGGGCTCTTTCGGCTCACCCTAAAACCGGGGGTGCACAAATTTTTCATCCGACACGTGAGTTATCAACCCCAGGCAAAGATCCTGCACATACAATCCGACACAGCGATCACTTTTGTATTGAAATCAAACAGCGAGCGTTTGGGCGAAGTGATCGTAACCGCTACAAGGGCAAAGGGAAAAACACCCATCGCTTATTCCGACATCTCAAAAAAAGAACTGGAAAGGCGAAACTCAGGGCAAGACATACCCCAATTGCTCCATTTTACACCCTCGGTGGTGAGCAGCTCGGATGCCGGCTCAGGGGTGGGCTACACCGCCATGCGCATTCGGGGCATCGACAGCCGGGGCATCAATGTTACGATCAATGGCGTGCCGTACAACGATTCCGAATCGGAAGGGACCTGGTGGGTAGATATCCCGGACATCGCCTCCTCGACAGCAAACATACAGATTCAACGCGGTGTGGGAACATCCACAAATGGAGCAGGCGCCTTTGGCGCAACCCTCAACCTATTAACCGAAACCCCAAGCGACTCCGCTGGTATACGCTTTAGCAATTCCCTCGGCTCCTTTCACACGAGGAGACACGCACTACAGGTCAAAACGGGCAAACTAGCCGACCACCTTTACTTTCAGGCACGGGTATCCACCACCCAATCCGACGGATATATCGACCGGGCGACTTCCGATTTAAAATCCTATTACAGCGCTACAGCTTATCGAAATAAAAAATTTACACTGCAGTTCCTGGCTTTTGGCGGGCGGGAAATAACCGGACAGGCCTGGTATGGGATCGATGCGGAGACCTTGGCGGCGAACCGCAAATACAATCCAGCGGGCCGGTATACGGATACAGATGGGCAGACCCAATTTTACGACAACGAAATCGACTACTATAACCAAGACCATTACCAATTGCACTTCACACAGCTCCGCAAAGGCAATTGGAAGCTGCGCGCCACCTTACACTACACCCATGGCCGAGGGTATTACGAAGACTATCGAGAAAGCCAAGCCTTCGCCAAATACGGTTTTAAACCGTTACAAATCGGCGGCACCCCAATCCACACGACCGATGTCGTCCAGCGCAAATGGCTGGACAACCATTTTTACGGCGGTATTTTTTCTATCGTCCATTCTCTGAAAAGGGTTGGGATTAGCCTTGGAGGCGGATGGAATCGCTATAAGGGTGCGCATTTCGGCACGGTGCAATGGGCGCGATATGCTTCGCAAAGCCATATCCGAGATCGGTTTTACGACAACGACGGGGTCAAAAGAGACCGCAACCTATACGCTGCGGTCGATTACCGACTATCCAAAGGATTAAACGCCTATGTGGATGCGCAAATCCGGCGCTTAGACTACTGTATCAGGGGTACCGGCGAAGGCGAAAGCGGTGCGGCCCCGATTCAGATTAAAGATGAGTTGTTCTTCTTTAACCCGAAACTCGGCATGAGCTACACCTGGGCCGATCGCAACACCCTGTACACCTCCTATGCAATAGCCAACCGAGAACCCAACCGCACAGACTACAAAGAAGCGCCCGCCAACCGATTACCCAAGCCCGAGCGCTTGAACGACCTGGAATGGGGATGGCGCCACAAAAGCCATGTAATCAGCTTAGAAGTCAACGGGTTTTATATGCGGTATACCAACCAGTTGGTGCCCACTGGCAAACTCGACCTCGTGGGCAGTCCCATACGAGCCAACATCGGAAAGAGCTACCGCCTGGGCATCGAACTGAGCGCAAACTGGATTGTTGCACCCCAATGGCGGTGGGCGCCCAACCTGACGCTGAGCCGCAACCGGAACGTCAAAAGCCCGGTGAGTAGTCGAGCGGGAGAAGGGGTCAAAGACTTAGGCAACACGGCAATCGCCTATTCCCCTTCCGTCATCAGCGGCAGTACACTCGACTTTCAACCCATCTCAAATGTCACCCTCAGCTGGTATTCCAAATGCGTAGGTGCGCAATACCTGGCGAATGACGAACCGAAAAACGGTGCGCTAGACGCTTTTTGGGTAAATGATTTTGGGGCCCGCTTTTCCCTTAAAAAATGGGGCTTCGAGAAAATTGAATTCAACCTATTGATAAACAATTTTGCAGATGTAAAATACGAGAGCAACGGCCTTTTTTACGACAAGGCGTATTATTTCCCCCAAGCGGGAACAAACTTTCTGATCGGCTTAGATATCAGCCTATAAAACCAGAACCGCTGGAAAGTGTACTGGAAAATTTTAGCAAAGAATTAACATACAAAAGGCATGATTTTCGATACCCCAACATACAAAAGGGATAGCTATGAAAAAATTAGGTTTAGGCGCGCTTTTAAGTCTGAGCATCGCCTTATCGGCACAGCACAAAAAACAAAATGCCGTGATTAAAATCACCACAGACGGCAAGACGAAAACCATCAAAGCAGATGGGGACGACGTAAAGATTACGATTGTACAAGGTGGCGACACGACTGTCTTCAAAGGCACCCATATCGTCAAATCCACCATTTGGAATGACTCCTTATCGGCGCATTTTAAAAAAGAGCTATACAAGGCGCAGGACTTTATAGAGAAGATGAAAGCAGCAATTGGATTCGATACGGACTTTCATTGGGGCGGAAAATCGCCCCCTGACGACAGCACAGCGCATCACCTAGATAGATACCTAAGGGACAAAGGGAGGCGCGAAATAAGGCTGTACGAGTACAGCGCAGACAACCCGGCCTTTGCGGATTTCAACGTGAAGAAGCAGTCGGATTTGGAATTTGAATCCCTGCATTACAACACGACGAGTCGTGGTTTTAAAATCTCCTTTAAGACGAAACCAAAGCCGACCTATATCACCTTAGAATCGCCTCGAGGACAAAAGCTATACTACGAGAAAAATGCCGATTTTAAAGGGCACTTCGAAAGGGATTTTGCCTTTACAGCCGGGCGAATCGGATATTACTTATTTCGGGTAACCCAGAAAGACCAATCGTGGGTCTTGTTAATCGATGTACAGTAATGGTAGGAATTGCAGAAAAGTGCGATAGCGCAGCGTTGTCACACCAAAATTTAAATCAATCGCAAGGCTCGTTCTCGATCTCGCTTTAGTTGTTGCACCAACTCGCCTAGGGTTTTAAACTGGATTTCGTCTCGCATACGAGCCACAAAAGAGACTTGGAGAGGCTCCCCGTAAAGCGATGCATTGAAATCAAAGAGGTGAACCTCAATGCGCAGGTCTCGACCGGCTACGGTTGGACGATAGCCAATGCTCGCCATACCACCGTATGTATTTTGTCGATATGCGACTCGCGTCGCATAAACCCCAACAGCGGGCATCAATTTCTCCTCGGAAACCCGTATATTGGCTGTCGGAAAACCGAGTTCCTCGCCCAGTCCATCACCGCGAACCACCACCCCGGTGAAGCAGTAATCATACCCGAGAAACCGGTTTGCAGTAGCCAGGTCACCCGTTGCCAATGCATGCCTTATCGCTGTGGAACTCACGGAAATCCCATCTATTTCCTGTGCATCCACTTCCGCCACCCCAAAGCCATAACATTTGCTCAACTCGAGCAAGTCGTTCCAATCGCCCGCCCTGTCCCTACCAAAGCGATGGTCGTAACCGACGACCAAAACCCGTACCGCCAACCGATCCACCAAAAAATCGCGCACAAACGAACCGGATTCAATACGGGAAAACGCAGGTGTAAAGGGATGAACAATCGCGTTTTGCAGCCCATAGCGCTCGAATAATGCCAGCTTTTCAGCTGTGGTAGTGATGCACTTCAGCTCGGAATCCGGCTGCAAAACGCGCCTCGGATGCGGAGAAAAAGTGAGCAAGACTGAAGACCCGCCTCGTTCATCGGCTAAGGAATTCAGCTTTTTTACAATGGCCTGATGTCCCTTATGCACCCCGTCAAAAGCGCCTACCGTGAGGATGGGATTATCAATGTGGCCCGATGCCTCATATATGGAATGAAATCGCTTCAAACTCTTTTCTTTGAAAGAGAACCGAGCCCACAAAGTAAGTAAACAAAAAAAATATACGGTATATTTGCCCTATAAAAGGATCATGGAAGACGAAAAACGGGAGCGCGACATACCGAATGGAGCTGAAAAGCCAAAAAAAACCCTGGGTGAGAAAATGCGGAGTGGCTGCAAGCGGGTATTCTTCTCCCTCTTTTTGATATTCATCGCCTTGGGCGTAGTGGGATATTTCATCGCCAATATGAATTACAGCAAAGCTGAAAAAACCGGTTACTTAGTCGACATCTCCGAGAAGGGGTTTCTCTTTAAAACCTATGAGGGAACCCTGCGCGCAAAGGGGATCACAAGCGCCGAGATACCCGCTGTATTTCAAGGTGAGACCTGGCACTTCTCCATGTTGGACGACTCCATTTACAAAAGGCTATTGAAATACCAGGGCAAACTGGTACAGCTACAATACGTCCAAAAGATCAAGGCCATGCCCTGGCAAGGCGAAACCGACTGCTTTGTCAACGGGGTCAAACCGATGAAATAACCCCATTTTTGTTAAAAAACGCATGGGCTATACCGATGAAAAAACATACTTTTGCGCCACTCGATCGAGGTGTAATCCGCTTAATACAAATTTAGATGGCTGGACAAACCAAAGGAAAAATCGCTCAGGTTATGGGCCCGGTAGTCGACGTCTGTTTTGAGAATGCAGATGCACTACCCAAAATTTACGATGCCTTAACCACCGCCCAAGACCCAGGCGGATCCTTAGTTCTCGAAGTACAACAAGACATTGGAGAAGATACGGTGCGCTGTATTGCTATGGATGCTACCGATGGCTTGCGACGCGGGCAAGAAGTCTCAGCTACAGCTGCACCCATTTGCATGCCCATAGGGGAACGCGTAAATGGACGATTATTCAATGTAGTAGGCGATTCCATAGACGGATTGGGCAACTTGGAGAAAAGAGACGGCTTGCCCATCCACCGCGCTGCGCCCCAATTCAAGGATTTATCGACCGCTACCGAAGTGCTCTATACCGGAATCAAAGTGGTCGACTTGATCGAGCCGTACGCCAAAGGTGGAAAAATAGGGCTTTTCGGGGGAGCTGGCGTAGGAAAAACGGTTTTGATTCAGGAATTGATCAACAACATTGCCAAAGGTCACGGTGGACACTCTGTATTCGCCGGTGTGGGTGAGCGCACTCGGGAGGGAAATGACTTGCTGCGCGAAATGCTGGGGTCCGACATTATCCGATATGGAGATGCCTTTATGGAATCCATGAAAAAAGGCGGTTGGGACCTATCAAAAGTCGATTTTGAACAGTTGAAAGAATCCAAAGCATCATTTGTGTTCGGGCAGATGAACGAACCCCCAGGCGCGCGGGCACGGGTGGCTCTGAGCGGCTTAACGCTGGCAGAGTATTACCGAGATGGTGGTGGTTCTGGAGAAAGTCTCGACGTGCTCTTCTTCATCGACAACATATTTCGATTTACACAAGCGGGTTCAGAAGTTTCTGCCCTGCTGGGTCGCATGCCTTCCGCAGTGGGTTATCAGCCCACCCTAGCTACGGAGATGGGTGCCATGCAAGAACGGATCGCCTCTACGAAAAATGGATCGATCACCTCCGTCCAGGCGGTTTACGTTCCGGCAGACGACCTGACGGATCCAGCCCCCGCTACCACCTTTGCCCACTTGGATGCCACTACCGTACTCTCGCGTAAAATCGCAGAGTTGGGTATCTATCCCGCCGTAGACCCACTGGATTCCACCTCGCGCATCCTCTCTCCTGAAATCGTAGGCGATGCGCATTACAATTGCGCCCAACGCGTCAAAGAGATCTTACAACGCTACAAAGAACTACAAGATATCATCGCTATCCTCGGTATGGAAGAGTTGAGTGAAACGGATAGATCAGTGGTGGCTCGCGCACGTCGTGTACAGCGATTCTTATCACAGCCTTTCCACGTAGCCGAGCAATTTACCGGCACGCCCGGTGAATTTGTAGATTACCGAGAAACCATCAAGGGATTTAACATGATCCTAGACGGAGAACTGGATCACTTGCCCGAATCGGCTTTCAATCTCAAGGGAACGATAGCGCAAGCCATCGAAGCCGGTGAAAAAATGTTAGCCGAAGTTTAATCCCATGTTTGTAACCATCCTAACCCCTGAGGAAACCATTTTTAGCGGTGCGGTAGATTCGGTTTCCGTACCCGGAGCCATGGGCGCATTTCAAATGCTCAACGGGCACGCAGCCATCGTTTCCGATTTGGTGAAAGGTCATGTCAGGATTCATACGCACCGCACCGAACACATCGATTACGACTCGCTTCACGCCCAACTCATCCCGCACCCCGACGACGACCAAATCTTAGAATTTCCCATTCAGGGCGGTGTAGTGGAGATGAAAGGTGATAAAATCATCGTTTTGGCCGACGCTTAGCAGCGCAGCATTTTTTGTCCTTGTACTGTGGCGTATTTGACACCTACCTTTATCGCTCTTGATTTTATCCCGCTGGTTCGCTCTGAAAAGAAGGCTATTTTTTTGACTTTGTCCATAACGGGTGAGCCCCGCTGACTTTTTGTTGCACACTTATTCCTGTGTGTCAATCTGAAAAGGGGTTGTTTTTCGATTTTGTCTTTGGGTTGGTTTGAAAAAGTGGGCTTTTTTGTTTTTGTCTGTATGTGGGGGATTGAAAAAGGACTATTTCTTGGTATTTGTTCTTCACAGGGTTACAGCAGCCCAATGAAAGTATGGTATATTTTTTCGCTTTTGTCCTTTTGTATTGGTTTAGATGGGGGATTATTTTCCTATATTCACCCATGCGCAGCGATTTGAGAAGCGGTTATCGTTTTTTGTTTTTGTCCCCGTGGCCAGCCCTGTTGATTTTTGTCATCCATTTACTACGCTGTTTGGGATGGCTTGAAAGTACACCTTTACGCTTGTGCTCTTATCCCATTTGGCCACTTAAAAAGGGGAGACTTGTGATTTGTCTTGTTCGGTTGTTTTAAAAGCACATACTTGTCTTTTGTTCTCATTTGACAGTTTGAAAGGCGGGGTGTTTTTTTGCTTTTGTCTCGTGAGCGGGCTTGTCTTTTTTGCTTTTGATCTTTTGTGATGGTTTGAAAGTTTGATCTTGTTTTTTGGTATTTGCGTCTGGATGGCGGTTTTAAAAAGTCGAGATTTTTTTGTTCCTATTCGATATTTTGAAAAGCGGGGCTTATTTTTTGTTTTTGCCTTCTTTGGACTGGTTTAAAAAGGGATTTATTTCCGTTTCCGATTGGCGGTTAAAAAGACGTATTGTTTTTCTGGTATTTGTCCTGTATGGGGGCGGTCTGAAAGCGGGCTTTTTTTCGGTATTTGTCTGTGCTGTGTAGTGGTTTGAAAAAGAGGCTATATCCCTTTGGTCATATCCGGTTTGGCTTT
>JBAJNK010000002.1:0-5746 GCA_036881805.1 Flavobacteriales bacterium | reverse complement strand
GGTACGGGCTGTAGAACGCGTGATAAAGGTGTAGCCGTTGCTCATGTCGCGAAAGGCGACCAAACGATAATTATCGGGGTGAATGCCGCTTTTCATATCGACCGCATTTGGGTTGGCAAATGTAAACTATATATCTCAGATCGGCAAATGCCTTGGATAACGTCAGTGTGAAATCGCTTTGCGTTTTGTAAATTTGCAGCCAGACCACACCTTTTATCAACCGAGTCAACAACCATGGCCATAAAGATAACCGATGAATGTATCAACTGCGGTGCCTGTGAACCCGAATGCCCAAATCACGCCATTTACGAAGGTGCTGCGGCATGGTGCTTTTCCGATGGCACGAATTTGTCCGGGCGCGTCGTGCCGGCCATCGGCCCTGCGTGCGATGCCGATGAACCCCAGGAACCCTTATGCGATGAGGTGTATTACATCGTGACGGACAAATGTACCGAATGCATTGGCTTTCACGATGAGCCGCAATGTGCAGCGGTCTGTCCGGTAGATTGCTGCGTGCCCGATGAATCACAAGTGGAGACCCGAGAACAGTTGCTGTCCAAAAAGGATTTTCTCCACGACGAATCGACCCTTTTATCGAGTTAACCCCAAGCGTCCAACCCCTTTATGAAGAAACACAATTTTAGCCCCGGCCCCTGCGTATTGCCACGGGTAGTTTGTAAGCGAGCAGCAGCTGCGATTCTAAACTTTGACGATCTCGACCTCTCCCTACTCGAAATATCGCATCGCAGCCCAGATTTTGTGGCGGTTATGGAAAAGGCGCAGCATTTGGTGCGCGAACTCTTGGGCGTCCCAGCGGGCTATCGCATACTGTTTTTACAAGGTGGCGCCAGTTTGCAATTCACCATGACACCCTACAACTTGATGCGCGTCGGCGGGTGTGCCGCTTATCTCGACACCGGTACTTGGTCTTCAAAAGCAATCCGAGAAGCGCGGTTGTTTGGCGATGTCGAAGTGGTCGCCTCCTCGAGGGATGAGAACTACAGCTACATTCCCAAAAGTTATCGCATACCATCGGGTGTGGATTACCTCCACTTTACATCCAACAACACCATATTTGGAACCCAGTTCAAGGCCTTTCCCAAAGCAGAAACGCTGCGGGTTTGCGATATGTCTTCCGATATTTTCAGCCGGGAAATCCGAGTTTCCGATTTTGACTTGATCTATGCGGGCGCCCAGAAGAACATGGGCCCTGCCGGCACCACGCTGGTCATCGTAAAGGAGTCGATTCTGGGAAAGACCGGTCGGGAAATACCCGCATACCTCAATTACAAAGCCCATATCGATAGAGATGGTATATTTAACACACCGCCTGTCTTTTCGGTTTACGCGAGCATGCTTACGCTGCAATGGTTACAGGACAATGGCGGGGTCAAGTGGATCGAGGGCATTGACCGAGCAAAGGCAGCGTTGCTGTACGACGAAATCGACAGGAATCCCCTTTTTGAAGGGCTCGTTGTGAAAGCAGACCGCTCCAACATGAACGCCACCTTTGTGCTCGAGGACGAAAGTCGGACTAAAATCTTTGATGACATGTGGCGCGCAGCGGGTATTCGTGGACTCAAAGGGCATCGATCCGTAGGGGGCTACCGCGCCAGCCTATACAATGCGCTGCCAATGGAGAGCGTACAAACCTTAGTGGACGTCATGAGAGAATTAGAAACCAAAGGATAACCCTACCTATGAAAGTATTGGCAAACGATGGTCTGTCCAAAAGTGGCATTGAAAAGCTGGAGCGAGCCGGTTTTGCGGTATGTACTACCAAAGTGGCGCAAGGCCGGCTAACAGGTTTTCTCAACAAAAATGAAATCCAGGTGCTTTTGGTGCGCAGTGCTACACAAGTGCGAAAGGAATTGATCGACAGCGTACCGAGTTTGCGCGTTATCGGTCGCGGTGGCGTAGGCATGGATAACATCGATGTCGCATATGCCAAGCGCAAAGGCATTCACGTCATCAGCACACCGGCTGCTGCTTCTATTTCCGTCGCTGAATTGGTTTTTGCACACCTGTTTGGGATGGTTCGGTTCCTATATGATTCAAATCGGAATATGCCCCTCAGCGGCGATAGTAAATTTGGAGCACTCAAGAAAAATTATGCCGGCGGGCGTGAACTTCGCGGCAAAACATTGGGTGTTATCGGTTTTGGTAGAATTGGCAAAGAGGTAGCCAAAATCGCTTTGGGATTGGGTATGCGCGTCGTGGCCTCGGCACCGGGTTCAAAAGGGGAATCCAAACTCGATGTGCGTTTTTGCGATGGGCAATCGCTGCGCTTCACCGTCGAGCTGAAGCCCTTGGCCGTGCTGCTGGCGGAATCCGATTGGACAACCCTACACGTACCGGCACAAAGCGAGCCGCTCATCGGTGCACGCGAATTACAACTGATGAAAGATCAGGCTGGCCTGGTCAATGCTTCACGGGGCGGCATAGTGGATGAAGCGGCTCTAATCGCAGCTTTGACGAGTGGAAAAATCGCTTATGCTGCACTGGATGTATTCAAAGACGAGCCCCGTCCGAGCATTGAATTGCTGATGAACCCCCATCTGTCGCTCAGCCCACACATTGGAGCGGCCACCGTTGAGGCTCAGGAGCGAATCGGTGTGGAGTTAGCCGATCAAATCACGGATATCTATGCGAGAGAAAACGCAGCTACATGATTGCGATCAGGCCGTTCAAAGGAATAAGACCTTTATCCCATATAGAAGGAAGAATTACGGACAGCCGAACAGCCAGCAACCCGCCTCTTCTACCTACTATCAATCCCGCAATAGACCCAAAACGCAGCCTGTCAGCGCGCTTTGAGGCGGTTCGAGATCGCTTCTTATCCCTTTTGACTAAAGGCTATTTAAAGCGGGAATCGGAGCCTTGTTTTTACATCTACCGCCAAAAAACCGCCGCCCATAGCTTTACCGGAATTATAGCCGGCGTGGCCGCTGACGACTATTTCGATGGCCGGATACGCGTACACGAGCGGACGCTACCGGCGGGTGAAGCGTACTTCACGGACTACTTAGATGTCGTGAAATTTCATTCCGAGCCCGTGTTGCTGATGTTTCCAGATAACAACCGCATACGGCAGATCATCGATATCGAAACCCGAAACACACCGTTCCACAAACAGCAAATGGAAAGCGACGGGATTTCGCATACTTTTTGGGTGGTTAACAACCGGCGCAACATCGAGCAAATAGTCGATATATTTAAGCGTGTTGCGCATTTGTATATCGCTGATGGCCACCACCGCATGGCGAGTGCTGCCACCTATGCGAAACGCATGCGCGCGCGCGATGCGACCTTTGTGGGCACTGAAAATTACAATTATATCTCGAGCTGCCTCATCCCTGAGAGCGAATTGAAAATTTACGAATACAACCGTTTGGTACGGGATTTAAACGGTCGCGCTGTCGAGTCGTTTTTAACCGAGCTCGCGCGTTTTTGTACGATTCACCCCAAAGGGGATAAGCCTTACTACCCTTCTCACAAGCATTGCATTTCGATGTATCTCGAAGGCCGGTTTTACGGTCTGTTTATCAAACGTGAATTTCGGGGCAAACCCAAAGGTCTGGGTGAGTTGGATACCTATATATTCGAAGAAAACGTTTTGAAACCCATTTTAAGCATCCAAAATGCCCATGCGGATAAGCGCATCAAATTCCTGCCTGGCACGGGTGACATCAACGGCGTGATGGATATGAAAGAGTGGGTGGATACCAACCGATTTAGGGTGGGCTTTGGTTTTTATCCCATTTCTGTCGCCGACTTGAAATACATAGCTGACCTGCATTTGGTCATGCCGCCCAAAAGCACTTATATCCAGCCCAAATTGCGCAATGGGATGGTGATCTACAAATTGGATGAAGAATAAAAATGGCGAAGTGAATCGCAGCATCACATATGCAGTATCGTTTTGGGTTTGCCTCCTCGTGATATGTTGCAAACCGCAAGCCTATGTAGCCCCTTTAAAGGACTACGAGATCAACGCGAAAAAATACAATGCCAAGTCGCAAGACGAACGCATACGAATGGTGGTCATGCACTATACGGTAGGCGATACAAAATCATCGACCTCGACGCTGACGCAAGGGCCCGTAAGCGCCCATTACCTGATAACCGATCGCTTTGGGGAACCCATTTACCAATTGGATAAATACAGGCGTATATGAGTATAGCCGAACGATTGAAAAAAATCAAAAAAACCATCCCGGAAAACGTTGCGCTCGTCGCCGTATCCAAAACCGAGCCAATCGCTGCGATTCAAGCCGCACTGCGTGCTGGGCAACATAGATTTGGAGAAAACCGAGTACAGGAATTGACTGAAAAAGCACAAAAACTGCGCGGCGAAAATATCGAATGGCATATGATCGGTCATCTGCAGCGCAATAAAGTAAAGTATATCGCGCCTTTTGTAAGCCTCATTCACAGTGTAGACAGCTTTCGCCTGCTGCGCGAAATCCATACACAAGCGGGTAAAAACGACCGAATTATTCCCGTTTTGTTGCAGGTTAAAATCGCTGAAGAAGACGCTAAATTCGGACTTTCCGAACTCGAAGCGCTCGATATCCTAAAATGCGATCAAACCCAATTCTTACCAAACGTCGAGATCAGGGGTTTGATGGGCATGGCTACTTTCACCGATGATCCATCCAAAATCAGAAGGGAGTTCAACCGGCTGAAAGATTTTTTTAACCGCCTTAAAAACGACTACGCCTTGGCGATCGATACAGAAAAGTTTACCGAGCTATCGATGGGGATGAGTGGGGATTACAAACTGGCCGTAAAATGCGGCAGTACGATGGTTCGTATCGGGCGTGCTGTATTCGGTACCCGAAACCAAAATCCGTTGCAAGCCCGGTGATGGGTTTCCCTGTGAGAGAAGCAAAGCATCGATGTTATTCCATTATAGACATAGAAACCACGGGCGGCTGATGTTTGGCAGAAAAAAGCCACTTAGTTCACAGGTATATTAAAAAAAGAGCTATCGGGTTGGGTTTATATTCTAATCCCCTTTACGTCTCGTATTCAAGCCTATCGAGCGGGATTGCCGAGTCTTTTAAAATGAGTTAAAAAGCTCTTTTTTTACTTTACATAAAGCCCCATGATCATCAGTGAGAGCAAGATGAATAAACCTACGTGCCATTTGATCATTTCCGTCTTTACATTCGCTAAATCTGCTTTGGTAGCCAAGTGTCGGGTTTCATTTTTAACTTCATCTTTTACTTTCCTTTCAATATAATCAGTTAGATTTTCTGCGTTTTCTTTGCCCACCTTATCGGATAGCAATCGGTAGAGTTGGGTGATAGATATTTGCATGGACTAATTGTATAAAGCCGCACAAAAATACGAATTACTTTTTTGAAACCCGGCAAATTCCGCTGTGATCCGAAAAACAAATCGTATTTACGCTACCTATCGAATCTATTTTTTCTGAGCAGCGATATATAAAGTGCACGCGTGTTTGCGTGCATGATAGTTTAATAATTCTTTAATGATAAAACAAGGCACAATTGCGTTGCATGAGGTGTCTCTTTGAGAAAGCGGGTTTTATTTTTTGTGTTTGTATATGCGTGGCAGTTTAAAAAGGCAGGTATTTTTCAGTATTTGTCCGGTGTGGCGGTTTAAAAAAGCGGGTTTTATTTTCTGGTGTTTGCATCTGTGTATGTCGGTTTGTCCCCCTTGCTCTTTTGGCCTTTTGTAATGGTTTGTATGCGGGTTTATTTCTTTGTATTCGATC
>JBAJNK010000001.1:0-8909 GCA_036881805.1 Flavobacteriales bacterium | reverse complement strand
TTTTTTAGACGCGCCCCGGTTTGAGTATGTGGTAGGAGTCAGCACAGCTGACACGGAGACGAAAAGTAAAAGCAAGCCCCCTTCTAAGCTCCCATACAGGAATAAAATAAACTCCGTTTTTCAAACTCTTATGTAAGATAAAGTAAAAAAATTATTAAACCAATTCATCTGTGATTAGACGGCTACAAGGCGGCTGTTTATGCGAGGGGTTGTCGTAACTTTAGGCGTTTAAATGGAATCCATGCATTCGGATAAAGAAACCGCACAACTGCTGGTACAAGTCCTACGAGATAGAGGTGTTTCACATATCGTCATTTCACCGGGCTCACGCAATGCCCCCTTGGTCATCGAACTCTTTAACCGTGCGTACTTTACCCTATATAGTATCGTCGATGAGCGATCGGCCGCTTTTTTTGCACTCGGGCTGGCACAGCAGCTGCAACAGCCGGTGGCCGTTTGCTGCACTTCGGGTTCTGCCGTTTTAAACTATTATCCAGCCGTAGCGGAAGCCTTTTATCAACAGCTGTCGCTCGTCGTCCTTTCCGCCGATCGACCCCGAGCCTTTGTCGATCAGGGTATGGGGCAAACCATTCGGCAGGAGAACGTGTTGGCCAGCCATGTATTGCAATCGGTCAATCTGGAGCGCAGCGCCTTGGCGTCGTGTCGTGAAGTGGCACAGGCACTGGATCGATGTAAGGCACTGAAAAGACCGATACACATTAACCTCCCATTCGATGAACCCCTATATAAGCAGACGACTCAAAGCCGTGCTTTTGCCATTCCACAGCCTGAAATACATATCCCTGAATTGGACAGCAGCACCTTAGACGATTTTATTGAAAAATGGAATGCCTCGGTTGAGAAAATGGTGATATTGGGTGTGCTGTTTCCATCGGTGGCAATACAGCGCTTTGTACAGGAGTTGGCTCGCGACCCTTCTGTCGTCGTTTTATCCGAGACGACTTCCAATATTCGGGTCGATCCTTCTTTTGGGGCTATCGATCAATTGGTTTTTCCCTTTTCTGATTCGGATTTTCGGGCTTATGCACCCGAGGTATTGCTGTGTCTCGGTACGAATGTCATTTCAAAGAAGATCAAATCTTTGTTGCGAAATAACCAGCCTGTGTTTATCGGCCAGGTCGGAACGCAATCCCCATTGCCGGCGAGTTTTGGAGAGATAACCCATCCCTTTCGGGTGGATTTCGGTGTTTTTGCCAAGCGATTTGTGCAGCGTGTGCAAGTGAAAGCCAGCTCGTATCGGAGCGATTGGGATCGCTTAAAAAAATATCGGCTCGCCAAACACCAGGCCTATTTAAAAAAGGTGGCATATAGCGATTTAAAAGCTATGGAAATCTTGTTAGACAGCATACCTGATGGCTACCAATTGCAACTCGGAAACAGTGCGATTGTGCGCTATGCGCAGTTATTCAAACCCGATCCCAGCTTGCGGGTCTTTGCCAATCGGGGTACCAGTGGGATTGACGGGAGCACCAGTACAGCCCTCGGCGCCGCTTGGTGTGTCGATCTCCCGACGATTTTCATAAGTGGGGATATGGGTTTTTTTTACGATAGCAATGCCCTGTGGATAAAATACGTTCGACCAGACATGCGAATTGCGATTGTAAACAATGGTGGTGGCGGTATTTTTAAATTTGTCTCCGACTTGGGCGATTCTGCTGAGGCAGCCCCCTTTTTTACCACACCTCATACCTTAGATGCCCGACACTTGGCAGCCATGCACGACTATGATTACCAAGCCGTCTCAAATGCGGAAGAACTGAACCGGGCCTTAGACGGGTTTTACCACCCATCCGATAGACCCAAACTATTGGAGGTATTTACGCAAAACCAAGCCAATGAAGCGGTTTTAAAGGCGTACTTTAGCAGCCTACGATAGCGGTAGTAGGGCGGCTTACAAATAAAATTTAGTCCTCGAGCACCCATTCGCCTTTTTCGATGAGCGGTTGGGCTTGTTTGTATTTCAACTCTTTTACCTCACCAGTCGTTATCGCTCTGATTTGCACCCGTTCGTTTCTACCGATTTTGGTAACGGAACGCGGTTCGGTTGTGGTTACCTCTCGTCGTTGATCAGCTCCCGTTTGCGGGGGACTGGTATCCTGTGTAGCGCCGCGCCCCAGTTGGATGCGCTCGCGACGGGGTTCATGCGCTTGTCGCACTGTATCTGTTGCATGGTGATCGGGTACCTCGCCTTTGAACAAGAAGGATACCATTTCGCGATTTACGGTATCGATCATTTCGCTAAACAGGTTAAAGGATTCGAATTTGTATATCAAAAGCGGGTCTTTTTGCTCGTAAACGGCGTTTTGCACAGCACTGCGCAGCTCGTCCATTTCGCGCAAATGCGTTTTCCAATTTTCGTCGATTAAAGCCAATGCGATGCTTTTCTCAAAATCCTGGATGAGCTGTACACCCTGGGTTTCGTAAGCCCTTTTTAGGTCGGTTACCACTTGCATGGTCTTTACGCCATCGCTAAAGGGCACTGCGATGCGTTCGTACCGGTCACCTTGATTTTCCAATACGCTTGCTATGACGGGCATGGCCTGGCGGGCGTTGCGTTCATTCTTTTCTTCACGGTGTACTGAGGCTGTGTCGTATAGTTCGCGGGCGAGTTCATCTGCGGATTTTTTCTCGAATGCTTGCCCAGAGATAGCTGTATCGATTGCCATCGAGCGGATCACTTCATTTTTAAAGCCCGCAAAGTCGTTTGTGGGTTTATTTTCTGAGGTGATCGTATGGGCGGTTTCCCAGATCACGTTGGCGATATCGATGGACAACCGGTCGCCAAATAGGGCATGGTGGCGGCGCTTGTAGATGACTTCGCGCTGGCTGTTCATCACGTCGTCGTATTCGAGTAGCCGTTTTCGGATACCGAAGTTGTTTTCCTCCACTTTTTTCTGCGCGCGCGCAATCGATTTGGTAATCAAATTGTGCTGGATCATCTCCCCGTCTTTTAATCCCAGGCGGTCCATCACTTTGGCCAATCTTTCCGAGCCGAATAGACGCATCAAGTTATCTTCCAGTGAAATGTAGAACTGCGAAGTACCCGGATCGCCTTGACGTCCAGAACGACCGCGCAATTGTCTGTCCACCCGCCGGGAGTCATGGCGTTCCGTACCGATGATGGCCAGGCCACCGGCTTCTTTAACCCCATCGGTAATCTGGATGTCCGTGCCCCGTCCGGCCATATTGGTCGCAATGGTCACCTTACCCGGCTTGCCCGCCTCGGCTATGATATCGGCCTCTCTTTTGTGTCGTTTGGCATTCAATACATCGTGTGGTATTTTTTTTATCTTGAGCATACGGCTCAGCAGTTCGGAAACCTCTACATTGGTCGTACCTACCAGTACCGGACGGTTTTGCTCTGTGAGCGCTACCACTTCATCGATAATCGCACTGTACTTTTCGCGCTTGGTTTTGTAGATGATGTCCGCTTTGTCCATGCGGACAATCGGGCGGTTGGTCGGGATGACCACCACATCGAGCTTGTAGATCTCCCAGAGCTCGGCGGCTTCGGTTTCCGCCGTACCCGTCATGCCGGCGAGCTTGTCGTACATGCGGAAATAGTTTTGCAGGGTGACGGTGGCCAGGGTTTGTGTAGCCTCTTCAACCGTTACGCTTTCCTTGGCTTCAATGGCCTGGTGCAAGCCTTCAGCGTAGCGGCGGCCTTCCATGATGCGGCCGGTTTGTTCGTCTACAATTTTTACCTTACCGTCCAAAACCACATATTCTACGTCTCTTTCAAAGAGGGTATAGGCCCTTAGCAATTGGTTGAGGGTGTGTATACGTTCGCTCTTGATGCTGTAATCGCGAAAGAGCGAATCTTTTCTATCCGCTTTTTCTGTGTCGCTCAGCGCTGCATTTTCAATTTTGGCGATTTCCATGCCGATGTCTGGCATGATGAAAAATGCTTTGTCGGCAATATCTTTGGATAAGAATGCCGCCCCTTTGTCGGTGAGCTCAATCGAATTGTTTTTTTCATCGATGACGAAGTACAGTTCCTCATCCACTTTGGGCATTTCGCGGTTGTTATCCCGCATATAGTGATTTTCGGTCTTCTGCAGACGCGCGCGAATGCCTTCTTCACTCAAAAACTTAATCAGCGCCTTGTTTTTGGGCAAACCCCTGAAAACGCGCAACAGTTTGAAACCGCCTTCTTTTTCATCGCCTTCAGCAAATGATTTTTTTGATTCGGCTAAGGTGTTGGTCAGGTATTTTCGCTGCTCGGCAAAGACTTTTTCCACTTTTGGCTTGAGCTTGTCAAACTCTTGTGTATCGCTTTTGGACACCGGTCCAGAGATGATCAGCGGGGTACGTGCATCGTCTATCAAGACGGAATCCACCTCATCGACAATGGCATAATTGTGCCCGCGTTGTACCAAATCAGCGGGTGCATGAGCCATGTTGTCGCGCAAGTAGTCAAAGCCAAATTCATTGTTGGTACCGTAGGTGATATCAGCTGCGTACGCTTGGCGCCGGCCTTCGGAATTGGCTTCGTGCCAATCGATACAACCCACGGATAAACCGTGAAATTCAAATAAGGGTCCCATCCAGGCCGAGTCGCGCTTGGCCAGGTAGTCGTTTACGGTTACCAGATGTACCCCTTTTCCCGCCAGCGCGTTTAGATATATGGGTAGGGTAGCGACTAACGTCTTTCCCTCACCGGTGGCCATTTCTGCAGCTTTGCCTTGGTGTAGCACAATACCGCCGATTAGTTGTACATCGTAATGCACCATGTCCCAGGTCACCTTTTTACCCGCTGCATCCCATGAATTTTTCCAGATGGCTTTGTCACCCGCCAAACCGACCATATCCCGAGTACTGCTTAATACACGGTCAAAAGCGGTTGCGGTAACCACGAGGGTTTCATCGTTTGCAAAGCGGCGTGCTGTTTCCCTTACCACCGCAAAGGCTTGTGGCAAAAGCGTATTGAGTTTGTCCGCAATTACTTTGGTAATCGCTTGCTTTAGTTTATCGATTTCCCGATAGATGCTCTCCTTTTCATCGACATCCTGGGTGCGGTCTGCCGTAGCTTCTAACTCCCGAACTCGGTCTTCGCTGTCCGCAGTAGCCTTTTTGATTTCATCTCTCAAGGCTGTAGTCTTTCCGCGCAATTCGTCGTTTGAAAGGCTTTCGTATGCCGCACCAAAAGCCTTTATCTTATCGATTACGGGTTGTAAGGCCTTTATATCTTTTGCGTGCTTGTTTCCAAATAAACCCTCCAATATTTTGCTCACTGTGCCCATCAATCCATTTTTTCTGTTCAAATATACGCACTTCAGGATGGTTTTCAGACAGCCCCTTTACCGTTGCAAGCCGCTTATTCAATATTCATCCTCATTCCAGAGAAAGTCTTCATTAGTCGGATAGTCTGGCCAAATCTCTTCGATCGATTCATAGGCTTCTTGTTCATCTTCGATGGATTGCAAGTTCTCAACTACCTCGAGTGGGGCGCCGGTGCGAATGGTGTAATCGATCAACTCATCCTTGGTGGCCGGCCAAGGTGCATCACTCAAATACGAAGCCAATTCAAGCGTCCAATACATAATGTATGGGGGTTTCTTAAATTTTTTGCAAAATTAATTTTTTAGTCGAGATACACAAGTCAAACCCGTATTTTGTTACAAAACTCAGCCCCTGATTTTTCCATATATAATCGGAGCAAAATAACTTTTTCAAATTCGGTAATTTTTCTGATATTTCACCGATTTAACGGTAAGGTAGTTCTGGAATGCGCCGAGGTGGAAAGACTTAAAAACCTTGACGAGCCCCCGGTGGGGAGATAAGGACGAGGGTATAATGCCAAAACTAAAGAAGAGATGATGAGAACCGAAACCCAAGGCCGCTCCATATTCCGCAGCAATATGGAACGCGGAAACAAGGCGGATATACTCGCTATCGATCGGGAAATGCAAAAGATAACTTATCGGGCAACCCGTGAATTTACGACTAGCCTAAAAAACCCCGAAGAGATCGTCAGGGCTTCTTATTTTACGGAATTGGTTTTAGACTATAAATACCCACCCGAACGGATAGACTTGAAGTCTCTACCAAGACCGGATAGATATTCTGGTATATGCCGATGATGCGAAAAAAGATCCGTTTATCGCCGTGGAATGCAAAAGGGATGGAATAACCGATGCGGAATTTAAGAGCGCCATAGAACAAGCCTTTAGATATGCCCATTATATAAATGCTGCATATGTGGTGGTAGTGGCGGGAAATACAATAGAAAGGTTTGATCGCAAAGGATTTCAAAGCGGGGAGCGAAAAGATAATATCATTGGCGATATCCCCACCCAATACGGAAGACCGCCCAAATATAAATACTATAAACAAGCGGGAAGAGATTTAAAGATGGTATCTCGCGAGGAGCTTATTAAGGCGCTCGAAAAATGTCACAATACCGTTTGGCAAGGCGGGAAGTTAGCCCCCACTACTGCCTTTGACGAGGTATCCAAATTGTTATTTTGTAAATTAAAAGACGAAAAATCAACCCCAAAAGACAAAGCCTATCAATTTCAAATCGGTACGAACGAAACCCCAAGAGAAGTCGGTAAACGCATAGACGCCATATACCAAAAGACGAAACGAGAAGATGAAGAAGTATTTAAGGAGGACATCAAGCTGCAGCCTGAAGTGGTGTTTTCTACGATCAAGCACTTACAGGAATTGGCGATTAATAATATTGATTTGGATACCAAGGGAATCGCCTTTGAAAGGTTTATGCAAGATTTTTTCAAGGGGAGGATGGGGCAATTTTTTACACCCCGCCAAGTGGTGCAGTTTGCCGTGGAGCTGATACAAGCCCACAGCGATATGCGGGTGCTCGATCCCGCTTGTGGATCGGGTGGGTTCCTCTTACATGCCATGGACAGTGTAAGGCATTATGCAGAAGCGAACTTTAGCGGTCAGGTAGAGATATACAAACACTGGCATGAATTTGCAAAAGACCGATTATTCGGTATAGAGATCAACGATCAAATCGCGCGGGTGTGCAAGATGAATATGATTATTCACGATGATGGGCACACCAACATCATCAGTGCGGATGCTTTGGCGGATTTTTCACAGATACAGCAGACTAACAATAAATTTAAAAAGGGTTACTTCGATTTAATCCTGACCAATCCCCCCTTTGGCGCCACTGTAAAAAGGAGCGAGAAAGAATATCTAACCCAGTTTGAACTCGGTAAAGATGGCAACCGAGATCGCAAAACCCAAAAGACCGAAATACTCTTTATCGAGCGTTGCATCTTTTGTTCAAACCATATAACGAGGATTGAATGCAAAAAAAACTTATTAAATCCTTTTTATCTGAGCATAGTGTTGAACCTGTATCAAAGGATGAAAGTGTTTTTCTATATCTGTACAAATTGGAATAATCAATCGGGTGTCAACGTTGAGTTATTGAAAAATATAAAAATCCCCCTTCCCCCCAAAGAAGTACAAGCCCAAATCACAGCATTAATGGATAGGGCTTATGCGATTAAAAGAGAAAGAGAAGCCGAGGCCAATCGGTTTTTGGGTTCTATGTGGAATTATGTTTTAGAAGAACTCGAAATTCATTATGCACCTGTAACAAATAAAAAGTGTTTTGCGGTTTATTTAGAACAAATTCAAGGCAAAAGAATTGACCCTAAAAAATATACAGAAGCGCCAACCGGTATTTTAAATGCAATTAAGCACTCTAAATATAATTTATATAAGCTAGATGATTTAATCATTAAATCTTTTTCAGGAGAATGGGGGCTCGACCCGACTAAAGGACAAGGTGAAGATACTTTATTAGTAAAGGTATTGAGAAATACTAATTTTGAAAATCAGCTTAATATTTCCTATGATAACGTTGCTAAAAGGCTGATTAAAAGGAATAAATTAAGTGCTGTTGTACTGAGGAAAGGAGATATTTTAGTAGAAAAATCAGGAGGAAGTCCTACTCAACCTGTTGGAAGAGTGGCATTGTTCAATGAAGAAGGCACTTATACATTTAGCAATTTTATTCGCTGCTTTAGAGTAAATGAAGCTATCTGCAAACCTAAATTCTTATTCTGCTATCTGAAGTCTATTTATAGCTTAAATCTAATGGAGTATCTCCAAAATCAAACCACCGGTATTAGAAACCTGATAATGGAGGAGTATCTCGATGTTTTAGTTCCCCTTCCCCCGTTGGCAGTCCAAAATCAAATCGCCGAATCGGTACAAAGTCGAATGAATCAGGCCCAATGCTTAAAAAAAGAGGCCGTAAAAGCGTTGGCAGAAGCCAAAGAGCAGGTGGATCGCATTTTGTTTGCCTAAGTTGGATGGGTGAGTGGATGTGAGCGTTAAAAATACGGTAGCCATATTGAAAAAAAGCGATGCAGACAATCCCATGATTTTAGCACACGAGCGTTTTTTGGAGATTGTAATGATTTTTACACCACCGCTTTTATTTTTACCATTCCGGCAAACGCCCCAACCGACAAAAGTACCCTGTTGTAAGTCGGGGAGGTTGTTCTATTTCCGTTCGACGGTTTAAAAAGGAGTTCTTGTCCTTTTTTTGCGCTGTGCATGGCAGCTTGAGCAGCGGTGTATTTTTGGGTCTCGCCTCTATGGCGTTCGATCTGAAAAGCCGGTATTCCTTACAATATCTTGGGTGGGGGATCTGACTCCCCCAGCCTTATTTTTTTATCCTTGTGCGGCGGTTTAAGAAGCGGGTTTTATTTTTCGTCCCTGTGGGAAATCTGAAAAAGGGACTTATTTTTTGTTTCCAATTGACGGCTTGGCAGGTTGGACTTGTTTTTTGGTGTTGGCCTGATGTGTCGGTTTATCTCCCTACTATTTTGTAATGGTTTAAAGGGAAGGGCTTTTTTTGGTTTTGACCTCTTGTGGCTTGAAAGTGAGGTCTTTTT